>JANLYD010000398.1:0-55576 GCA_031365465.1 Hyphomicrobiaceae bacterium | reverse complement strand
CTACCGGGGGCGTCGACAGCCAGCGAAGCGATGGCGCTGCTCGAGCGCGGTTACAGGTTCATGAAATTCTTTCCTGCCGAGCAGTCGGGTGGGGTCGCGGCCCTGAAGGCATTGGCACCGCCGCTGGCCGACGCGAAATTCTGTCCGACGGGCGGGGTGAGTGCGGCCAATGTCGCGAGCTACCTGGCTTGCAGCAATGTGGTGTGCGTGGGTGGGTCGTGGGTCGCGCCCCAAAAGGCTGTCGACGAAGGCGATTGGTCGTCGATAGAAGCGCTGGCGCGTGCGGCGAATATCGGTAGGAATAATTGATGTCCGACATTTCGCCTGCCTTCATCAGCGTCGGCGCGAAAGGCCTGGAGCGCGATATCGCGATCCTGCTCGATCGGCCCGACAAGCCAGCGACGGACTGCGGTGTGGTGTGGCTGCCAGGCCTGAAGTCGGAGATGACCAGCACCAAAGCGACGGCGGTCGCGGCCTGGGCAGCGAGCAACAACATTGAGTGCACGCGCCTCGATTATTCCGGGCATGGGCGCTCGTCGGGGGCGTTCGAGGACGGCACCATCGGCGCTTGGCTCGACGAGGTCGATGCGGTGGTGACGACGCAAACGCAGGGTCCGCAAGTTCTGGTGGGATCGTCGACCGGTGGCTATCTCGCGCTGTTGCTGCTCAAGCGCTATCTCGAGATTGCGCCGGCAAAGGCCGTTCATATCCGCGCGCTCGTGCTGATCGCACCGGCGTGGGATCTGAGCAAACTGATGTGGGACAATTTCCCGCCGTCGGCGCGAAAGGCGATCACCGACGACGGCGTCTATTTACGGCCCTCGGCCTATGGCGACGGACCCTACGCGATCACCCGCAACTTCATCGAAGAAGGCAACGGGCACCTGATCGGGCCGCAGGGATTTAATCCAGGACGACCCATCTATGTGTTGCACGGCTTGCAGGATGAAGACGTGCCGTGGGAACATACGCTCGATCTCGTCTCGATCCTGTCTGGCGATCACGTCGAGGTCGAGGCTGTCCCCGAAGGCGGGCATCGTCTGTCGACGCCACACGATATCGGGCTGATGCTGGGTCTCGTGAAAAAAGCGATTGCCGGCTGAGACGACGACCTTTTTCGCAGAGCTGAGGTATGCCGCGTCCGGCTTGCGTATAGACGCTGGCCGCGCTGTGATGCGCACGTCGTCTCCTCACCGTGTTCCCCTCCCCGTTTCGCGAGCCCTCGCCATGCCCAGCCAGTCCTCTGTCGTGTCGCCCTATCTTTCGCAGCGCCGGCACCTCACAAAGCCGTCGGTGCGCTCCAAGAACGGTATCGTGGTGTCGCAAAACCGGGCGGCGTCGGAGGCCGGTGCGCGCGTGCTCAAGGCCGGCGGGCACGCAGTCGATGCGGCGGTCGCGACGGCGATGACGCTGGGTGTGGTCGAGCCGTGGATGAGCGGCATCGGGGGTCTCGGCGCGATGCTGGTGCGCGACGGCAAGACCGGCGCGATCACGTGTCTGGATTTCGGCGCGGTGTCGCCGCGTGGTCTCGATCCCGCGAACTATCGTGTGACCGGCGGAACTGATGGCAACCTGTTCGGCTGGGCGAAGGTGGAGGGCAACCGCAACACAACCGGCGCAACCGCGATCTGTACGCCGACGCAGCCGCTGGGACTTGCGACCGCGCACAAGATGTTCGGCCGCAAGCGTTGGCGCGACCTGCTCGGCCCGGCCATTGCGCATGCGGAGGCGGGGCTCGTGGTCGATTGGAACACGATGCTGATCATCGCCTCGGGCACCGCCGATTTGCGTCTCGACAAGGCCGCGTCGCAGCGGTTTCTGCGCGATGGATTGGCACCGCAGCCGCCGGTCGCAACGCTTTCCGGCGACGTTGTGCGGCTGCCGCTGCCCGATCTCGTGCGTACGCTGAAGGCCATCGCCGAAGACGGTGCCGAGGCCATGTACAAAGGTGCGCTGGCGCGTTCGATCGTGGCCGACGTGACGGCACTGGGTGGGTGCCTTGCGATGGACGATCTCGCAAACGCGCGCTGCGAGCAGTTCGAACCGCTGCGCATCGCCTATGGCGATCATACCCTGCACGTGCTCCCCGAACTCAACGGCGGTACCACGTTGGCCGTCGCTTATGCGGAACTGCAGCGTTTGCGCAAACGCGCGGAAGCCAAACCCAACGGCAAGACGTTCACGGCCTACGCGGGCGCATTGCAACACGCCTGGACGGATCGGTTTGCGCGGTTGGGGGACGCGGGCGAACGCACGGCGCAGACATGCACCACCCATCTGTCGGTGGTCGATCGCGACGGCAACATGGTGACGCTGACGCAGACGTTGCTGTCACTGTTCGGCTCGAAGGTCGTGTTGCCGAAGTCGGGAATTCTCATGAACAACGGCATCAACTGGTTCGATCCGACCGGCGGGCCGAACGGCATCGCCCCAAACCGGCGGGCGCTCGCAAACTATGCGCCCGCGATCATGACGGGCGGCGGCGCGACGGTGGCGATCGGCGGCTGTGGCGGTCGCAAGATCATCCCGGCGGTTTTCCAGTTGACGGCGATGATGGCGGATTTCGGCATGGACCTCGACGAGGCGTTCCATCAGCCGCGTATCGACGTTTCCGGCGCAAAGACCGTGGCGGTCGACCGGCGATTGAGTGACAAAGCAAAAGCGGCGCTGGCCGAGAAATTCGACACTGTGCTCGCCGAACCCGTCGCCTACCCGTTCCCGTTTACGATTGCGAGTGCGGTCCGGCGAGTCAGAAACCAGAACGAGGGCGCGACCGAGCCGGAGCATCCGACTTCGGAAGCCGTGTGCGAGGACGACGTGTGAGCCTGACGTGTGAGCCTCAAGCACTAGGCCGCGCGATCTCAAGCGCGAAATCGAGAAGCTCGCCGCCGTTAAGGCCGTCGAGCAAGGTGAAGTGGTTTTGTCCGGCGACGATGCGGCAGGGCGCATTTCCCCATGCGGCTGCAAATGTTGTCGATTGGCGGTGGAATTCGGAGCTTTCGGTGCCGCCGACCGCGACGCCGACGCGCACATGCGGCAGAGGCGGGGCACGCTGGGGACTGTACTGAGCAATGGCCTCGGCCGTGTCGAACTGCAGCAGCTGTCCCATCGGCAGATGGGCCAACGGTTCGAGGTCGAACAAGCCCGACAGCGGCAGGCAGGAGCGCAGCAGCTTTCCCTCGGGCAGGCAGGCCATCATCGCCGCCAGATGTCCGCCCGCCGAGTGGCCTGCGATGTGCAACGCCTGGGCATCGCAGCCGAGCGCTGTGGCCTCGCGCGCGAGGAAAGCGACGGCCGCCTGAATCTGGGTGACGATCGCTGCGAGCGATGCCGGCGGCGCGAGCGTGTAATTCAACATGGCGACTGCAAAACCCGCGCGACGCATGCCGTCGGCGAAGTGTGCGTTGTGCGCTTTGTCGACAGCCTGCCAATAGCCACCGTGAATGAAGATCCAGAGGGGGGGAGGCGCACTGGGCGCTCCAACCGGCCAGTAGAGGTCAAGGGTGTCCTCTCGTGCTGTGCCGTACGATAATTCCGCCGTCAGATGCTGCTGCCGGTACGCGGCCCCGTTTTCCCGCCACGCGTCGAAGATCGCGCCCATGTTCTGCACGGTCGCACGCGGACTGTAGGCCCGAGCCAAACCTGCAGACGTCATGCCGTTGTAAACCGGCGTGATGCCGGGGGCTTTCGGCGCACGCAGGTGCAGTTCGACGACGACACCTTCATGCGCGCCAGCCAGCAGCCGCAAAGGCGGTCTTGCGCCGCCAAAAACTTCGCGCAGGGCCAGATCCACATCCCGGTTGGCCGGGTGAATGGCGGCAGGCGTCGCCGTGGTCCACGACATGGCTGCGATATCGGCGGGCGAAGCTCCCTGCGCTGCCATATTTGCTGCTGCTTCAGCGAGGGCGCGACGGAAAGCATGCAGCAGGTTCGTCTCACTGGACATCCCGCGCGCCACAGCAACGGCCGTTTCTGACGAAGTGAGCATTGACGGGCCCTTGCAGCGAAAACGAGACGAAAACGACGAACAACAGTTCTGGTCTGCAGACGAGAGGACGATTTCCATGTCAGAAGCGTTGACGTCCCCTCAGCCGGCCAGTCTACCGGAGCTCCGCATGCCGCGCGCCGACATTCAGCCCGCTCCATTCTATCTCATCGTCCCGGATGCAAAAACCGTAGCCGTGTTTGCTGATGCCGGAGTTCGAACTGTCCAGTTGCGGGCGAAGGGCCTGACGTCGATGCAGGCTCGGCGCGAAATCGTCGCGGCCCTCGATGCGACCATGGGCACAGACTGCCAACTCATCGTCAACGACTACTGGCGTGAAGCGTTGTCGGCAGGCGCTGATTACATACATCTCGGACAGGACGATCTGGCGGCCGCGGATATTTCCACGTTGAAGGCGGCGGGCATTCGCATCGGTATCTCGACGCATGACCTCGACGAACTCGCTGTCGCGCTTGCAGCCGAGCCCGATTATGTGGCGCTGGGGCCGATTTTTGCGACTAGCACAAAAGCAACGGGCCACGAGTCTCAGGGCATTGCTCGCCTCGCGGAGTGGCGGCAAAAAATTCCCTTGGGCTTGCCACTCGTTGCAATCGGTGGCCTCACGCTCGAGCACGCAAACGACGTTACCGCTGCCGGCGCACAGTCCTGCGCCGTAGTCAGCGACGTTCTCTCGGCCGAGCAGCCGATAGCTCGCGCACGTGCCTGGATGGCGTGGTCGGAGGCCCGATCATCAGAAATCGGAAAGAATTAGAAATCAGGCGGAACTTATTGATTATATTGACGTTATTGTAATGAAGGTTTGGCGAATGCCGGATCTTAAAACAACCGAAAGGGTGAAACACATGACGAAATTCATGCTACTCGCAGGCACTGCCCTCGCGATCACGGTGGGCGCGTTCGGAAGCGCCAGCGCTTTGCCGACAGTTTCGAAGTCGACGGGCGTCGAACAGGGTACGACTTTGCAGCCGGTAACGTTCTTCCGTTGGCGTCATTGGGACGGCGGGCGTCGTTGGCATCATCGCCGTTACTATCGCCGCAACTGGTACTAAGCGACGTTCGCGAACGTGAGTAAGCGTTCGTACACGAGGTGTTAATCACCCCACACGATACTGGCTGAACGCCGTGTCGTGTGGGGTACGTATTTATGCATACAGACAATAATTTGCGGATCATCCTCGGCGCAGGAACGATCGCGGTTTTGAGTACGGTGCTCGGCGCGCTCTCGTATTTTCATCGACCATTGCCGCCTGATGGCGAACCTGTGCTGGGCACAGCGATGCTCGTCATGTTCGAGACCGACGCGTGCAGTTGGTGCGCCAAATTCAAACGCAGTACAGGTCGAGATTATCAAGGCGGCGATTATGCGTCGAAAGCGCCGCTGAAATTCATGAGCGTGGACGACGGTCCGCCTCCGAAACGCTACCGTCTCACGTCGTTCACGGCGTTACCCATGCTGGTGTTGTTCGACGCCTATGGTCGCGAGGTGGATCGCATCGAAAAGGAGCCCGCCAGTACCGAGATTGTCGAATCTCTGGTGCGCCGGAACTTGCGCAAGATGACGAAAAGCTGAGCGCGCAAAGCTTCAACGCTGGGTCCATGCTGCGGCACTGGGCTTGAAACTTTCGTCGCCCCAATGACGGGAACCGCTCTGAGCTTTTTGGGGCTGCGGTCGCATGCCGTAATGCTCGACTAGCCTGTCGAGTGCCTCGCGCAACATGATCCGCCCGGTGCCGCTTGGCCAACGACGTTCGGCTTCGACCGTTTCAAGGCCCCGTTCCAGACAGCAGACATCCACCAGCACATTCGCCAGATTGCCGCCGATTACCGCGAGGGCGGCGCGGAAGTGGGCGATTGCAGTCGCCGCCGTGTCTGTGAGGTCGACGCCCGCGCCGGGCGCACCACGACGGCCGCTTTGTTGCATCGCTTCAGCGGACCAGCGCGCCGTCACTCGGGGTTGCAACTGCCCGATCTGGAAAGACTTCGCCAGCTTCAAGGCGGCTGCTACGTGCTCGGTATCGAGGAGCGGTTTGCCATGGCCATCTCGCCGCTTCGCGAGCTGTTCGACAATCGTCAGCCGTTCGGGCGAGCGTGCTGCTATCGCTGCCTGCGCATCGCGCTTGTCGCGAAGGGATGAACTGGCCGGGTTCTTGGCGGGTGCCGCCATCAGTGCCGCGCGCAAAGCCGTGCGGCCGGCGTCACTCAGCACGGCTCCGGGCGCAGTGGTGTCTGCTTCGAGCAAGCCCGCTTTCCATGCCGCCTGTGCAATGGCGGTATCGACCATGGTTTGCTTGCCGCTTCGGCGTTCAGCTAGCGTCGACGACCCATCCAGCGCGTTGTGAAGCAAACGAACGTGGGGACGCCCAAGCCGCAGCAGCAGGGCAACAACGTCAGGTGACAAAGTTGCGGCGTGCTGCTCGGAACCCTGCTGTGCGGTCGACATAAATCAACTCCGTGGTCGGTGAGGAAAGCGGGATGCGAAAGTGTTTGCTGGCTAAGCGCTCAGGCGCGCGGTGGCCTGGCGTCCCATGCGGGGCTCGATTTGCAGCAGGCCCATGCCGACGCAGCGCTCGAGCAACTCCAGAATACGATCGAACATCGGATCGTCGCGCCGCTCTTCCACATGGCGGCAGCCATAGGCGGCAGTCGTTCGGTCGCGACCGTAAAGCCGGGCGGCCTGCGTATAGGTCAAGCCACACACGACATGCGCCAGATACATTGCGACGTGGCGGGCAAGGGCGACGTCTGCGCACCCGCGATTGGGATGGAACAATGGGAGTTCGGCGACCGATCGACGGCCGAGGTGGGAGTTTGGCGGCGCCAGGCCGGCCACCACGCAGCGCTCGATCAAATGGCGAAGGCGGGATGCGCGAACAGCATCGTCGGCCAGGCACCTGCGGTTCAGTGTCAGTGGTTTGGGCCGACGTGATCCCATTTACCCTTCCTGCAGAGTAGGATTTACTTAACTTTACTGCGTGGACAGGCCAGAGTTGTGCAAGGTATCACCGTGATTGCTCAAGTAGAATGAAATTTTACTTACAACGTTAAATATTGGGTCGGGGAAGCGCTGAATTCCCGCCGCATCGCATCAGGTGTGAAAAAGCAGCGCCGCCGTTTAGGAAGGTCAGCATCCAGTATGTCGACACGCATTCGTGAGTTTCGAAAGTTGCGCGGAATGACACTGCATTATTTGGCTCAGAAGGTCGGAACGACCGCGCAGACCATCCAACGTCTCGAGACCGGCAACATGACCGTATCGCTCGATTGGCTCGAGCGGATAGCCGATGTTTTCGGTATGCCGGCGGCAGCTTTGCTCGTCAGCGATGCGACCGCCAGTGTGCCTGTAATCGGAGATCTTGATGCGCATGGAGATGTGCTGCTGGTCGAGCCGGGCGTGCCGCAAAAACGGCTGTCGATGGTGGTGGCGGCACCAAATCCGATCGCCGTCCGGGTCACCGCGGCCGTTGGACCGTTCGACGCCGGAACCGTGCTGATCTGCAACAAATTCGAGTACGATCGAGATATCCTGCTGGAAAGCCGCGACTGCTTGATCGGAACGAGATCTGGCGTGCTTTACCGTCGGTTGACCAATTCTGCCGGCGCCGGTGTGATCGTTGATGCGGGCAGCGGTGCGGGCGTGCCGGGGGCTGACATAACCGACATCGAGTGGGTTGCGCCGATCACGATGGCAGTCCGCTATTTCGACTGAAACGACACAAACGGCCGAATTAACTCTGTCCATGCTTTCGCGTGCTGAATCTATCCCCGCAATCGAAGGGTGTGAGATGATTGCTGAATGCAAACATCACCCGACACCACCGAATTCCAACACTGTCCGCAGCGACGCCGCTACGTCACGGCATTAAGTCCATCGCCGCCAATCCGCTACTGCCGTGCCGACGACTTGCCGCGCTTATTGCCTCTGTGGGCGGCAGAGCTTGCGGATACTTCGATCGCCGGCAGAACACAACTTGTCGAAAAACTCTACGCCGCACTGCGCCGGGAACGGCGGCGCGGGGTCGCCTGCGATTGGTGCTATGATCTTGCGCGCCATCGGCAACTGCTCATTGCATACAAAGCCGAGCGCGCCGCGCTGGTGGACGCGAAATGCGGAGTGCAGCGCTGATGGCTATGCTGCTTCATGCCTTATTTAAAGCGACTTTTGCCAAGTCCCATTTTCTTGGCCAATTGCGAGCGTGCTTCCGCATAATTCGGCGCCACCATCGGATAATCGTGGGGCAAGCCCCATTTCTCACGATATTCTTCCGGCGACAGATTATAGTGCGACCGCAAATGGCGTTTCAAAGATTTAAACTTCTTGCCGTCTTCGAGGCACACGATAAAATCCGCGCTGATCGATTTTTTGACCGCGATAGCGGGCCGCGGCTCGTCGCGTGGGGCCACATCGGCCTCGGCCGTCACGGTGGTCAAAGCGGTGTAAACTTGACGAATGAGGTTGCTGATATCCGCCTGCAGGACGTTGTGATTGCCGACGTACGCCGAAACGATCGATGCGGTAAGCTCCAGTATCTCGGTTTTGGCTTGTTGCGTCGTCATTGCATCCTCGAATATCTCTGCAAGCTCCCGCGGCGCGCAGACCTAAATGTATCACCTATGACGTGAAACGTTCGATAAGCTGCTTTCGTCGACGGTTCAACGCTTAAATCGCAACTTAAACTGTATTGTTTGTGTAATCGTTTCCAAAAAGTAAATTACCGTTCTGGATATACTTGGCGTCGGCTGCGCCAACTGCGTCGGCTGCGCCAACTGCGTCGGCCAAAGCCATTTGTGGCCTTGCGGGAAACGGCGGTTGCACTTCGGGGTTGGGCTTACCATACTGATGAATTCACGACTGAAACGATGTCTCGGTCCGCTTCATTCACAGAGGTCGCCATGCCGACTGACGCAAAGCCAACCAAACTTGTCAAATCAGATGCCGAATGGCAGGCGCAACTCAGCCCGGAGTCATACCGGGTCGCCCGTCAACACGGGACCGAGCGTCCATTCTCTAGCCCGCTCGATCATGAATTGCGGCCGGGCACCTACACGTGCGTATGTTGCGGCGAGCCCGTGTTCGTTTCGGACAGCAAGTTCGACAGCGGGTGTGGATGGCCGAGTTTCACGGCGCCGGCGGCATCGGCTGCAATCGAGACCGAGGTCGACACGTCCCACGGCATGCGGCGCGAAGAGGTGCATTGCTCAAAATGCAATGCGCACCTTGGTCATGTCTTCCCCGATGGCCCGGGTCCGACGGGTTTGCGCTATTGTATCAACGGCGCGTCGCTGGACTTCAAGGCCAAAGGCTAGGCTGGTTCGTCCTGACCAGAATACGCGCTCGCACTGCTGCCGGGTTGCTGCCGTCAGCGGCAGCGGGCTCAACTTTGTTTACTTTCCGGTATCGAATTCATGAAAACCGTTGGTTTGCCTTCGCCGCCGCACGCTCCCAAGAGACCGCTCTCAGTAACCCACCACGGTGTCACCCTGACCGACGATTACGGCTGGTTGCGCGCTGATAACTGGCAAGACGTGATGCGCGACCCAAGCGTCCTCGCGCCCCCCATCCGCAGCCACCTCGAGCAAGAGAACGCCTTCACCGAGGCAGCGCTCGGCGACACCACCGAACTCCAGCAGCGGCTGTTTGAGGAAATGAAGGGACGGATCAAGGAAGACGACAGTTCGGTGCCGACGCCCGATGGTCCGTGGGCCTACGCCAGCAGCTACGTCACCGGCGGACAATATCCGCGCCTGATCCGCACTCCCCGCACTGGCGGGACAGAAATCATCCTGCTCGACGGAAACTTGGAAGCTGCGGGCAAAGAGTATTGGCAGTTGGGTGCGGCTAGTCATTCTCCCGATCACACCCTGCTTGCCTATGCAGTCGACGACAAGGGTTCGGAACTTTACACGCTGCGCTTCCGTGATCTGGCCACCGGCCGTGATCTCGACGACGTCATTCCAGACACGCGTTCGCCCGTATGGGCTGAAGACAACAAGACCTTATTCTATGTGCGTATGGACGAGGATCACCGGCCGCTGACCGTTTGGCGTCATGTGCTGGGGACGCCGGTCGTAGACGACGTGCTGATCTATGAGGAGACGGACAAGGGTTTCTATGTTGGGATCGGCAAGACGCAATCGGCTCGTTTCATCGTCATTGACGTGCACGATCATCAGACCAACGAGGCCTATCTCATCGATGCGTCGGCGCCGCTGGAAGCGCCGCGCCTGATCAATCCCCGGCGCTTTGGCCACGAATACGCTGTCGAGCATCGCACGGGACCGGACGGCGATCGGCTGATCCTGACCACGAACTCGGGCGGCGCGGAAGATTTTCGGATTGTCGCGGCGCCGGTCGACAATCCCGGCGAAGCGAACTGGCAGGAACTCGTGCCCCACAAACCGGGCCGGCTGATCATCGAGGCAACGGCGTTCAAGGACTATCTTGTCCGGCTCGAGCGCGAGGACAGCCTGCCCCGCATCGTGATCCGTGCGTGGGCGACGGGCGAGGAGCACGCGATCGCCTTCGCCGAGGATGCCTACAGTCTCGGCATGAGTTCGGGCTACGAGTTCGACACGACGACGCTGCGTTTCACGTATTCGTCGATGACGACGCCTTCGGAGGTTTACGACTATGACATGAGCGCGCGCACGCGAACGCTGCGCAAGCGGCAGGAAGTGCCGAGCGGCCACGACGCCAGCGCCTACGTCACGCGGCGGGTGCTGGCGCCCGCTGCGGATGGCGAACTGGTGCCGGTGTCGTTGCTCTACCGGAAAGACACGCCGCTCGACGGTTCCGCGCCGCTGTTTCTCTATGGTTACGGCAGTTACGGCATTTCCATACCCGCCTCGTTCTCGACCACGCGCCTCTCGTTGGTGGATCGCGGGTTCGTGTTCGCCATCGCGCATATCCGGGGCGGCAAGGACAAAGGCTATCGCTGGTACACGGGCGGCAAAAAGGAAACCAAGCTCAACACGTTCACCGACTTCATTGCCGCCGGAGACTATCTGGTGGCGCAGGGTCTGACGCAACGCGGCCGCATCGTCGCCAACGGCGGGTCGGCGGGCGGGATGTTGATGGGCGTGGTCGCGAACATGGCGCCGGACCTGTTTCTCGGCATCATTGCCGACGTGCCGTTCGTCGATGTGCTGAACACGATGCTCGATGCGTCCCTGCCGCTGACGCCGCCGGAATGGCCGGAGTGGGGTGACCCGATCACGTCGGCATCCGACTTCGCGTTGATCCGCAGCTACTCGCCGTACGAGAACGTCACCGCGAAGGCATACCCGCACATCTTTGCGTATGGCGGTTTGACGGACCCGCGCGTCACCTACTGGGAGCCGGCGAAGTGGATCGCACGGCTGCGCGAACTCAATACCAGCGACAATCTGGTGCTGCTCAAGATCAACATGGCTGGCGGGCACGGCGGCGCGTCAGGCCGCTTCGAGCAACTGCATGAAATGGCGCTGGATTATGCCTTCGCGCTCAAGATCGCCGACAAGGCCGGTGTTTGAAATGAGGTCACAGGCTCACAGACGCAGCAGATACACGTGCTCGCCTTCCAGAATGCGTTCTTGCCGCTGATTGGTGACGACTGCGGCCATGGTCACGATGCCGGTGGTGCGTTGTGGCTTCAGCGCCGTGATCTCCAGAGACGGAAACAGCGTGTCGCCGGGATATGCGCTTTTGAGAATCTTGGCGCGCACCTCGATCATGCCGAGCAAGGCATCGCCGATCTCGTGCGGAAAGGTGCCCGCGCCCGCAGCCGTGAAACACAGCACCTGCAACCCATGCGCCAACGGGCCGGGATGGCCGAGCGCTTGGCAATACTCGACGTCGTAGTGGATGGGATGGTTGTCGAGACTGACCGCTTGAAAAGCTGCGAAGTTGCCATCTCCGAGTGTGCGCGAGGGCAGCGGATAGCGATCGCCGACAGCAAGATCGGCAAACGTCTTGGCCGCAGCCAACCGATGCGTGCGATAGATTTCGGGGAGCGGCATGGGCGGTTCCAGATGCTTGAAGGGTGAATACGCCAGCATAGCGCGCTCCGGCCCCTGTACCATCACAATCGCTGTGTGTGCCGCTTGCGTGCTGGGATCGCTGGGAAAAACATGCTAAGGAACCGGCTGGCGGCGAACCGGCTTTCCCTCGTCACCAATAAGTGACGAATGTCAGCCCTGGAACTCGCGTATTATAGACGCTCAGTGTGCACGACAACTGCGGGCTTACGATATGGCACAGTCTTCCAAAGCGAACGCATTCAGGTCCGACACGGGCGGCGTACCGTCCAAATTAGCCAGTCACGACCCGATCTGGAGCGCACTGCGGCACGAGGCCGAGCTCGCGGCCGAGCGCGAGCCCGCGTTGGGCGGCTTTCTCTATGCAACCGTCCTGAGCCACACACGCCTCGAAGACGCCGTCTGTCATCGGCTGGCGCAGCGGCTGAATCATTCCGACGTCGATGCCGGCTTGATCGGTCAGATGTTCGCGCAGGTGCTGGCGCAGACCCCGCAGATCGGCGAAATGTTCCGTGCCGACCTCGCAGCCGTGCGCGACCGCGACCCCGCGTGCACCCGCTACATCGAGCCGTTGCTGTATTTCAAAGGCTTCCATGCGCTCGTCACGCATCGGTTCGCCCATGAGCTGTGGAACCAGGGACGCCACGATTTCGCACTGTATCTGCAAAGCCAGTCGTCGCGCATCTTCAGCGTCGACATCAATCCTGCGACGCGCATGGGGCGTGGCATCATGCTCGATCACGGGACCGGCATCGTCATCGGCGAAACTGCTGTCGTGGGCGACAATTGCTCGATCTTGCAGAACGTGACGCTCGGCGGCAATGGCAAGGAAACCGGCGACCGCCACCCAAAAATCGGCCGCAACGTGTTGCTGTCTGTCGGTGCCAAGGTCCTCGGCAACATCACGATCGGCGACTGCTCGAAGATCGCGGCAGGTTCGGTTGTGCTGACCGATGTCCCCGCCAATAAAACAGTGGCGGGCGTGCCGGCGAAAATCGTCGGCGACAGCAATTGCCCAGAACCCGCGCGCAGCATGGATCACCGGGTCGGGCCCGACGATTGCGGCTGCGGCATGTAGGTTGGCCACGTGCGGGGCGAGCGCCGGCCTGGCGGGGGCGGAGCAGACCCAGCCGTGTTCGCACTCCCAAAAAATTGCTTTCCACAAGTCCAGCGGCGATTTATTGCCATTGGCGAAAACCAACGGCGAGTTCGCCGAGGCTGAAGACAGGTTTGAATACAATGGACGATCAGTTCACGCCCGACATCATCAACAAGCTGCAGGCGTACCTGCGCAAGGCATTCGGTACGCAAGCGCTTTCCGTGCGGGCGCGTCCGAAAAAGAGCGACATCGCCGACGTCTTCGCCAACGACAAGCAGTTCGGCGTGTTGACGCTCGACGACGAAGATGGCGAGTTGACCTATCAGCTTGGCTGGACCCTGAATGAAAAGCCGAAGCCGCTGGTGCCCGCCGAAATGCTGCGCATCCAGACCCACCTGCGCGATCTTCTCGGCGCCAAGACACTGTCGATCCGCGGTCGCGGCAAACTGAAGGACAGCGCCGAGGTTTTCGTCGCCGAAGAGTCGCTCGCCATCCTGTCGGCCGATGACGACGCCTATCAGTTCCAGATGGCCATTCTGGAAATGGATCTCGACGACATCATCTGATTACCGCCGCAGACAATCATCGAAAGCACCGCCATGACGCTTTATGCGTTGGACGACAAGACAGTCGCGACGCCTGCCGATGGGCGCTTCTGGGTGGCCGACAACGCGGTCGTCCTCGGCGATGTCACGCTTGGCGACGACGTCAGCATCTGGTTCAACGTCGTCATACGCGGCGACAACGAGCCGATGCGCATCGGTGCGCGCACCAACATCCAAGACGGTTCCGTCCTGCATTCCGACCCCGGTTATCCGCTGACCGTCGGTGAGGACTGCACGATCGGACACATGGTCATGCTGCACGGGTGCTCGATCGGTGCGGGATCGTTGATCGGCATTGGTGCAATCGTGCTGAACGGCGCCAGGATCGGCGAGGGCTGCCTGATCGGAGCCGGCTCACTCATCCCCGAGGGCAAGGAGATCCCGGCGGGGTCGGTGGTCTTCGGATCGCCGGGCAAGATCGTGCGGCAGATGACGGATGCGGACAAGCACCGCATCAAGCGTGGCGCGACCCACTACGTCGAGAACGCCCGCAAATTCGCCAGAGGGCTCCGCCGGCAAGCTTGATCAGCATGCAAGATCGTGATCACCGAACAGCATCGTGATCAGTGTGCTGGCACACGCATGCCCGCAACCGGCATCGGCACGGATGGGATAGCGGTTTTGGGATCGAGTGACATCCACACCCGCGCATTGAGATAGGATTGCCGCATCACGAAGTGATAGGGCGTCTTGCTCCAAAGTTTCAATACGTCGGTTTTGTTGTCGAGGATGTAATCGCCTTCGGCAGTGCGCGCAGTCAGGATTGCGTGTCCCTCGCCCTTCTCGTCGAAGACGACTGTCATCAACAGCGCGCCCACCGGCCAGCCCGCACGGATGAGCCGCTGCCGCTTGAGCAGCGCATAATCCTCACAGTCGCCCTTCCCACTTTCGGGCAACGTCCAATAGTCCTCGATGCCGTATTGTTTCCGGTCGGTCATCGGCTTGATCTCGGCGTTGACCTGCCGGTTCACCCGATCGAGTTCCGCCAAAGCCGCAGGCGTTGCAGACCGCCGCGTCTCTTCCAGGATCCCGTCGGCGCATTCCGCGGGATCACGCATGCAAAAATCGACGTGGCCATACGGCGGCGGCGTTACGCCGAACACGCGCAGATAGGGCGACGCCACTTCCTGCAGCGTATTCAACGTCGCCGGTCGCACCGCAGAACTTCCAACTTTTTCAGCCGCTGCCGCGAGTGTCGTGGTCGCCGCTAAAGCTGCTGCGAGCACGACGGGTGCAAGAAAACGCATATGAAACTCCACTCAACTGCAAGCGCAACACGACAAGGATCAAACGGCAAAGACTGAGGAGATGAGAGGGACGGACAGCGAGAGGCTTTGAGACGATCAGCCGAAATATCGGCGCAAGGCATTTGGATTTTGGACGTCTACGAATTCGAGCGCGATACCGCGATCGTGATGCCGGACAACTCGGGCATTGAGGTTGCCGAGCTTGATCATGCTGCCGAGCGCCGGGCGGGCGGGCGTGAGTATGGAGGCGCCCGAAATGGACATGTCGGCGATCTCGCACGCGACCGTCAGTCCTTCTGCAAGCGTCAGCGATTGTGTGTTCGTCTTCGTCGCAACGCGCTCGTGACGGCGCGCTTCGATGCCGGGCTGCTCGTGCTTGTTGAGCATGAACATCAACGTAGCCGCGAGCTTTTCGCGCTTGTGCGCGGTCATTGTAAACTGGAGGGCAAACCCGCCTGGAAAATTGCGCACGACGGTGCCTTCAAGTCCGCCGAGCTGGTCGAAATAGGCGATTACGCGCTCGCCGAGATCAAGTTCGGCAGGCGACATCAGCGCTGCACCGCCGACCGAAACGTCGATCAGCTTGCAGGGGAATTCGTGTTTGGAGGCGCGCATGAAGCGGCCGAGAAGCACGACAGGGACGCGATTGTGTCGCCGCCGGTCGGTGACGACTTGAGAGCCGGGGATTGGATGCGGCGCGGTGGCACGGTCGGACGAATGCATTTCAGGTCCTGATGTGGGCGGAACGACGTCCCGAATTGACAGTTTCGCGCGCTGCACACCGACACGCGCTCGAATTATGCCGACACCGCTTTAATGAACCTCTAACGAGCGCCACCGTTTTGGCACAATTGGAAACCCGTTTTTGTGCGTCCTGCCACTCGACACAACACGTGCCTGAGGCGCAAAGTTCCGCTGTAATCCGAAACGCGCGGCACGACGCATCGTGAAACCGCTGACCCGATCGAGGAGGCTGCCGTGGCAATCGAAAGCGTCGTTGGGCTGGACCACGTTGTGGTTGTCGTGCGGGATCTGGATGCGGCTGCCGAGCGGTGGCGCCAACTCGGCTTCACATTGAGCCCGCGCGGCCTGCATAGCGCACACATGGGCACGGCGAATCACACCTTGATGCTGGGAAGTGACTATCTCGAACTCATGGGAGTGGTGACGGCCACGGAGCGCAACGCCACCACACGCGCGTTGCTGGAGAAGCGTGAGGGGATCGAGCGTGCAGCGTTCACAACCCTGGATGCGGCGGCAGGCGTGGCGGCGCTTCGCGCTCGGGGGCTGACGAACGCCATCGGGCCTACCGACTTCAGCCGTCCGGTCGATCTCGCTGATGGCACTAAAACAGAGGCGGTTTTTGCAACGTTCCAGTGGCCGCTCGATGAACGGCCGGGTGGATTGCGGATTTTCGCCTGCCAGCATTTTACGCGGAACGCCGTCTGGCTGCCGGAATTGCAGGTGCATGCCAACGGCGCACATCGCATCGACCATGTCGAAATGCTCAGCGCCGATCCAGCCGCCGCAGCAGCCCACATGAGCCGGTTGATCGACATGCCCGTGACATCGGAAGGCGACGGTGCATCGCGGGTTGAAAGCGGCGGGCAGCGCGGTGCCTTCGTTTTCCTCGATCGCGCAGGCCTGTTGGCCCGGCATCCCGGCGTGCCGCTCGATGGCCTGCCGGATGAAGGAGCGGTCGTGCTGTCGCTGCGGGTCGAAGATGCGGCGGCGACCATGGCAGCGCTCGGCGGCGCAGGCATTGCCACTGCTCCCGGCGTCGTCAAGGTTTCCCCCGCACGTGCTAATGGTGTCCTGGTCCAGTTTGCCGAAGGTTGAGCGCCGAACCTATTGAAGCCGGCCGGCACGCGTCGCCACAGGGCGCGGGAGCGGGGCGACTGCCAGCGCCGACAACCGCCAGTGCCCGGCGACGGGCTCGAAGTTCATTTCGAAGGCGATGGCCGCCGGTTCGCCGGGAACGACGCCGGCCAGATGCAAGTGCTTCTCGGCCGTGACGGCGGGTGGCTGCGACAGGCGTGGCAGGCGCACCGCAACCGGCGCAAGGTCCAGCGTGCCGCGAATCTGGTGGAACGCCATCGCCAGATCGGCAGCAGAGTGCCGCTGCTGGAACGCAGGCCCGGCCGCGTCACGCAGCACCGTGTAGTTGCCGGTCGTATTGGCGGTGTCGAGCAGCAGCAACGTACTGCGGATCAGATACAGATGCTGCAGCGAGGGTTCGGCGATGGCTCTCGGCGCGCTCGCGGCCGCATTTTGGACGTGGAGCGGCGGCGCTGCCGTAGGTTTCGTGGCCAAGGGCTTGCGGTCGTCAGCCAAGGCGGTGACTACCGTTGCCGACGCCGCAGTGACCAGCAGCAGCGCAATCGGAAACAGCAACGTTGAGAACGACGCTTTGGACATGGGGACTCCAGTTGACGCGCGACTGCGGTGACGGGCTTATTTCCAGGTGAGTTGTGCGCCGATGCGGCCACCGACGTTGCCACGATTGGTGCCGACGCTGATGCCGCCGCCGAACGCGATCGTCTCGCCGCCGCCGAACACGTTGCGGCCAGCAATGCCCATGGCCGAAAGGCCGATGGCACTGTTGGAACCGAAGGCGCCGGCACCGAGCTTGATGCCGAACGTATCGCCGGGCTGCAGTTGCGGATCCGACAGCGCCAGCGCGATCGCTACGCCCTCCAGCGCCTTGTTGCTTTTGATGTCGAGGTCGTCGATGCGCTGGTTGGCCCGCGCCGCCTCGCTGAATGCGGTTGCGGCGTGCTGTTCGGCGCCTGTGATCCGCGTGTCGAAGCCTGAGACCGTGTTGGACAACGCCGTCACCTGGCTGCGTGTGGTGGCGATATCGCGCGTGTTCGTGTCGGTCTGCGCCTTGACGGTGGTGATCTGTGTTTCGACGCCGGTGACACGCGTGTCGAGCGCTGTGACCCTGTTGGTGTTGTCCGTAATTCGGCGATCGAACGTCCCGACGGTCGTTTCGACGGTACCGACCCGGTTGTTGAGTTGCACGACGGTTCCTTCCACCGAGGTCATCCGGGTTTCGACACCGGTAATGCGCCGGTCGAAATTGCCGGTCGTCACCTCCACCGACGTCATGCGCGTGCCGAGATCGGAGATGGAGCGCGTGTTCGACGCAGTTTGCGTTTGCAGCGTCGTCACGTCTGATTTCAATCCCGTTACGTCCGTTTCGAGGGTGCCGACGCGTCCGTTGAGACTGGTGATGCCTGCAGTATTGGTGTTGACCTGTGACTGCAACGCGCCGCCGTCGCCTGCCACGTTGCCGGCGGCGTCGGTGGTCAGGACTTGCAACGGGCCGGTCTGGACGGCGCGACTGGCCGACGTGCCGACGCCGGCCATCGTATAGGTGGATGCGACGGTGCCGAGCGACAGCTGATTGGCGCGAGTGGTCGTCGCGCCCGAGCCTATGGCGGTGGCGTCTGCCTGGCTCGCGGTGGCATTTGCGCCGACAGCGGAGGATCGCGCGCCGCCCGCCGCCGACGAGGTGCCGAGGGCCAGCGAATTGAGCCCGCCGGCAGTGGCTGCATTGCCAAATGAGGCACCGGAGATGCCGGTGGCGGTCGCGTTGGAACCGGCGGCGATCGAGTTGGCACCCATGGCCTGACTGCCGAAACCGATGGCCGTCGCATATTCGTCCTGCGCGCGCGACAAGGCGCCGAGGGCGGTGTTGCCCAAGCCGCTTGCCCGGGATCCGCGCCCGAATGCCGAAGCGTTCTCGGATTGGGCCGTAGATGAACTGCCGACGGCGGTCGAATTGAGCCCTTGGCCCAAGGCTGCCGCACCTATTGCGGTGCTGTTGGTGCCTTGCCCCTGTGCTGCCGCGCCAAACGCCGTGGCGTTGGTTGATTGGGCTTGCGCCGATGCGCCGACGGCAGTCGACGTCGAGCCGAAGGCATACGCGGACGTGCCGATGGCGACCGAGTTCGCCCCTTCCGATTGGGCTGAGGTGCCGATGGCCGTCGAGTTGTCGCCCTTGGCACTCGAGATCGCGCCGAAGGCTGATGCAGCGGTGCCGGCGGCCTGTGATTGCGGTCCGACGGCGGTGGCGCTGGCACCGGTCGCCGAAGCGTTGGGTCCGCACGCCATTGCCAACGATCCAGCGACCGAAGTCCCGCCAAACCCGGCCCCGCCGTATTGTTGGCAGACAAATTGCGCGGATGCAGCTTCTGACCACAGGATGGCATGGAAGCCGAGCGTCGCAGCCGACACGACGATGCCGGCACGCCGCGCTTTCGGCGGCAACAGCGGCGGCTGCATTTCAATCGGTTTGGCGGGCTGATATTTGGGATCGAGCGCGAGAGCGCGCCGATAGCTTTTCGACGTCGGCACGAGACGGCACATGGGCGGAACTCTCTACGCAAACAAACAAAATGAGGCCGGGCTCAGGCGCGGTGGTCGACGCAGATGCAGCCGTCGCCAGAGATGTTCATAACACCAGAGATTGTTTAAATTTCTATTAACTCCCGCAATGGTTGCGGACAAACTTGACGGTTTCTTTGGGCTCGCACACAACGCCGGCATTGGATTACTCGCGAGCGGAAGACACGCACATGTTCGATCTGACAGGCAAAACGGCTTTGGTGACCGGTGCGACCGGCGGAATCGGTGGCGCCATCGCCAAGCAGTTGCACGCACGCGGCGCGACCGTTGCATTGTCCGGCCGTCAGGCAGACAAGCTCGAGGCGCTCAAGGCCGAGTTGGGAAGTCGCGCCGTCGTCGTGCCCTGCGATCTCGCCAACAAGGAGCAGGTCGGCAAGTTGATCGACGAAGCCGTCAAGGCGCTCGGTGGCCGTCTCGACATTCTCGTCAACAATGCCGGCTTGACCAAGGACAATCTGTTCATGGTCATGAAGGACGAACAGTGGGACGACGTGATCGCCGTCAACCTGACGTCGACGTTCATGCTGATGCGGGCGGCAGCGCGTCACATGATGCGGTCGAAGACGGGATATGGCCGGATCATCAACATTTCGTCGGTTTCCGGCATCATCGGCAACCCCGGTCAAGCCAACTACGCCGCGTCCAAAGCCGGTATGATCGGCATGACCAAAAGCCTCGCCCGCGAAGTGGCGTCGCGCGGCATCACCGCCAACTGCATCGCGCCGGGCTTCATCGCGACGCCCATGACGGAAGCGCTGAACGAGAAGCAGATGACCGCCATCATGGACGCCATTCCAGCGCAGACGTTCGGCGCGCCGGACGACATCGCTGCGGCTGCCGTCTATCTGGCAAGCACGGAAGCGCGTTACGTCACCGGCATTACGCTGCACGTCAACGGCGGCATGGTGATGATCTGAGGACGCGGTGCTAAGGGCCGCTTCGGCATGTTCATGCGATCGCACCGAACGAGCGCCAAGTGGCTGTTGGCAAAGCAAATCGAAGTATGGTACCAGCCGTTTCGATTTGAGTCGTGTAGCCAACTCGGTATCGAGCCGGACGGGTTGCGCGGCCTGTAGTGTCGCCTCTGCGCGGGCCTATAGTGTCACTCCAGTGCGCCCCGCTCTCGGGGTTGGCTGTGTGTAAAACAATGCATCGTCCCGGTGGGTGCTGTCGCAACCGGAGCGAATCGAACACAACCGGCAGCGTGTGAAATTCAGACCTTCCGCAAGGGGACAAAGATGAGCGACGTAGCAAACCGGGTGAAGAAAATTGTAATCGAGCACCTGGGCGTTGAAGCCGAAAAGGTGACGGATGCGGCGAGCTTCATCGACGACCTCGGTGCCGACAGCCTCGACACCGTTGAACTCGTCATGGCGTTCGAGGAAGAGTTCGGCTGTGAAATTCCTGACGATGCCGCTGAAAAAATTCAAACTGTCGGCGACGCAGTGAAGTTCTTGGAGAAGGCCGCCAGCGCGGCCTGACGCGTCTCGCTCGGCGCTTGCTCCGGCAGCGCCGATCGATATCGACGACGGAAAGTGCAGAGTGCCGTCGAGCGGGGCTGGGGCTCGACGGCGCGAAGCCGGATTTGGCGTGTGGCTCGATTGCCATTCGACGAGACATCTGACTATTTGAGCGACTAATCGAGGCTGATCTCAAAAGGGGATGCGGTTTGATGCGGCGTGTCGTCGTCACTGGATTGGGCTTGGTCACGCCGCTCGGCTGTGGGGTCGAGGCGTCTTGGTCGCGTTTGCTGGCCGGAGACAATGCAGCGCGCCGCATCGAGGAATTCAAAGTCGACGATATCGCGGCGCAAATCGCCTGTTTCGTGCCGCGCGGTGCGTTGGCCGACGGCAAGTTCAATCCCGACGATTGGATGGAGCCGAAAGAGAGCCGCAAGGTCGACGACTTCATCGTCTTTGCGATGGCGGCTGCAGATCAGGCGTTGAAAGACGCGGGCTGGGTCGCAGACTCGCCGGAAAAGCAGGAAACAACCGGTGTTCTGGTCGGCTCCGGCATCGGCGGACTGTCGGGCATTGCCGATACCGCGCTTCTTCTTCACGAAAAGGGGCCGCGCCGTGTCAGCCCATTCTTCATTCCCGGCCGCTTGATCAATCTCGCCAGCGGGCAGATTTCGATCCGTCACCAGCTCAAAGGTCCAAACCACGCGGTAGTCACTGCCTGTTCCACGGGCGCGCACGCCATCGGTGATGCCGCGCGGCTGATCGCCCTGGGAGACGCCGAAGTCATGGTGGCGGGCGGCGCTGAAAGCCCGATCTGCCGTATCTCGATGGCCGGCTTTGCGGCCTGCCGCGCACTCGCCACCGAGTTCAATGACCGGCCGAAGCAGGCATCGCGACCCTATGATCGTGACCGCGACGGCTTCGTCATGGGCGAAGGGGCGGGTATCGTGGTGCTCGAGGAATACGAGCACGCGAAGGCGCGCGGCGCAAAAATCTACGGCGAAGTCATCGGCTATGGCTTGTCCGGAGACGCCTATCACATCACCGCACCTGCCGAAGATGGCGACGGTGCTTATCGCTGCATGCGGGCCGCGCTGAAGCGCTCAGGCCTGCAGCCGGCCGACATCGACTACGTCAACGCGCACGGCACGTCGACGATGGCCGACGGCATTGAATTGAAGGCGGTCGAACGGCTGTTCGGTGCGGCAGCTTCCGGGGCGGCAATGTCGTCGACCAAGTCGGCGATCGGCCATCTGCTCGGCGCGGCAGGCGCGGTGGAGTCGATTTTCTGCCTGTTGGCCATGCGCGATCAGATGGTGCCGCCGACGTTGAACCTCGACAACCCCTCCGTCGAGACCGTCATCGATCTGTTGCCGCACAAGGCCAAGAAGCGCAAAGTCGACGTCACGCTGTCGAACTCCTTCGGTTTTGGCGGCACCAACGCGTCGGTCATGTTCGGCCGCGTGTGATGTGTTTCGGATCGGGCCGTGGCGGTCGTGCGCCCCCGCGTTTTGCCATAATTTTTTGCATAGTCCGCTGTGCGTTGTCTGTGCGCAGAAGATATGACGCTAACCCGATCCAGCCGCTAGCGCTCGGTGGGGACGACTTGCCCACGGCGAGGAATGGTAGATGAGCGATCGCCGCGATCGGGACGACGACACGAGCAGGGACCGCTCTACGGTGGGCATGCCAACATCGCCCCGGCGCGGCGCGGCCGCCAAGAAGCCAGTGACGAAGCGTCGCTTGAAGCAGCCGGTGGCGCCGGCGAGCGAGGTTGCGGCTGGTCAGCCAGCTGTGCAGAACACTGTGCGCACGCTGTCCAGCCTCCAGGGGCCGCGTACAGTGCCGCAGCGGCCGCGCGCGAAGGGTGAGGGCGGCCTCGGTAGTGACAGCAAAAAGGTTCGACCGGTGTTGAAACTGCTCAATGGTCTGCTGACGGCTTTGGCGGTGCTCGTGCTGGCGCTCGGCGGCACGATCTATTACCTGCAGGCAGCGGTCGACGCGCAGGGTCCGCTGCGGGAAGCAAAATTGCTCGTCGTGCCCCGCAACGACGGCACCCAGCAGATTGCCGAACGGCTCGAAAAGGAAGGCATCGTCGGCGACAAGCGGATGTTCCTGGCGGGTCTGTATACGTTGCGTGGCGCGTCCCTGATGCCAGGCGGGCGCACGATCAACATCAAGGCCGGCGAATACGAGATCAAGCCGGGCGCATCGATCCGCTCCATCGTGGAAATCATGTCCGAAGGCCGGTCGGTGCTGATGCGCGTGACCGTTCCCGAGGGCCTGACCAGCTACCAGATCGTGGAACGCCTGAAGGCCGATCCCAGCCTGACCGGCGATCTTCGAGACGTGCCGGCGGAAGGCTCGCTGCTGCCGGAAACCTATTCGCTGCCGCGTGGCAGTTCGCGCGCGACCTTGATCGAGATGATGCAAGCGGCGCAGAAGAAGCTGGTCGATCAACTCTGGGCGGAGCGGCAGGACGGGTTGCCGCTGAAGTCGGCGGCGGAAGCGCTGGTGCTGGCGTCCATCGTCGAGAAGGAAACCGGCCGCAACGACGAGCGCGAGCGGGTGGCAGCCGTGTTCGTCAACCGGCTGCGCAAGAACATGAAGATCCAGAGCGATCCCACCATTCTATACGGCCTGGCGCTGGGCAAGGTGCAGTGGGGCAAGCCGATCCTGAAATCTGAAATTCTGTCGAAGACGCAGCACAACACCTATGTCATCCCGGCGCTGCCGCCGACGCCGATCTCCAATCCCGGGCGCGCCGCCATCGAAGCGACGTTGAAGCCGGCCGCGGTAAACGATCTGTTCTTCGTTGCCGATGGCAAGGGTGGCCACGTGTTCGCCGAAACCAACCGCGAGCACGAAGCCAACGTCGTCAAATACCGGCAATTCGAGCGCGAACGCGCAGGCGCTGCTGCCGCCGCCGCCACTCCAGCCGCGCCGCCGTCGCAAGCGCCGGCACCCGTGACGACCACGATCAACGCCGCGCCGAAGGCTGCAGCGCCGGCTGCGAAGGCTCCGGCCGCGAAGACAAATTGACGCCTGTTGCCTCGTTTCCAGGCCTGCGCGCATTTACCGTCGTCATCAACAGCAACTCATCAAGGGGCGACCCTCATGCAAATCACCGTTGAGACCACCGTCAACGCGCCGATCGATCAGGTTTGGCGCGCCTACACCACGCCTGAAGCGATCAAGCAGTGGAATGCAGCCTCTGACGATTGGCACACCACCAAGGCCAGCGTCGACTTACGCGAGGGTGGCGCCTTCTCGTCGCGCATGGAGGCCAAGGACGGCAGCATGGGCTTCGACTTCGCAGGGACCTACACCAAAGTCGTCGCGCAAAAACGGATCGAATATGCGTTCGGCGAGCGCAAGGCCGAGGTTGATTTCACGCCCGGTCCGAAGGGCGTCACCGTCCGCGTAGCGTTCGACAGCGAACCGTCACACAGCGTCGAGCAGCAACAAACCGGCTGGCAGGCGATCCTGAATAATTTCGCCCGCTACGTGGAAGCGCAGCAGAAGAGCGCGTAACGGCGCAATGCTCACGCTGAAACCGTCAGCAGGGGGCGGCCGAGGATGGATGTGTCGACGTCGATGCCAAGGCCTGGGCCACTTGGTGCCCGGCCGATGCCGTTGACGCTGCGGGGCTGGTAGCTCGCCACGTGTTCGTTCGTCCAGTCGTTCATGAACGAGACGCTCAACAGTGCATTCGCTTTCGTCGAGGCGGCAAGGTGGGCGGACGTCGCCGAGACGATGTCACCACCCCACGTGTCCTCGATGGTGATCTGCAGCCCGAGGTCCTGGCCGAGATCGCGCATCAGCTTGGCTTTGGTCAGCCCGCCGACCTTGGAAACCTTGAGATTGAATGCCCCCGCGCCGCCGTCGCGAACGGCACGGATCAATGTCGGCACGTCGTTGACGACTTCGTCATAGACCATGGGAAGCGACGTGTGTTTGCGCACCTCGATGCATTCCTCCATCGTGGCGCAGGGTTGCTCGAAGTAAAAACGTGGTAGATCCTCCATCGCGCGGGCGGCGATGATCGCCTCGTTGAGACGCCACCCACAGTTGGCGTCCCCGACGACGATATCCTCGGGTCCGGTGCTCTCGATGATCTTTCGGGCGCGCACCGCGTCGAGGGTCGGATCACCGCCGATCTTCAACTGAAACCGGTGGATGCCCTCGGCGCGCCGCGCGAGTACGTACTCGGTCATCGCTTCCGGCGACCCGAGTGGCACCGCGAAATACAACGGAAATTCTGCCTGGCGGACGCCGCCGAGCATGTCGGCAACGCCAGCGCCCCAAGCCTTGCCGGTGAGATCCCAACAGGCGACGTCGATGGGGCTTTTCGCATAGGCATGTCCCATCAAGGCCCGGTCCATGGCGTCGTTGACGGCTGCGAGGTTGGTCGGGTCGAGGCCGATCAGCGCGGGCACCAGCAATTCGAGGGCTGCCCGTGCGCCGCCGGCGTGCGCGGGCAAATATGTCGTACCGAGCGGACACACCTCACCCCACCCGACGTGACCGCTGTCGCTGGTGACGCGCACCAGCGTGGAAGGCAACGACGTGACGTCGCGCCCGCCGGACATTTTGTACACACCATGAATGTAAGTCAGATCGAAATTGAAGACGTCGATCTTGGCGATTTTCATGGCTGTGTCACCTCACGCAAGCGGGGCCGGAATTGACCAAAGCCCGAGACGGCAATGATGACCTCGAGCGAGCGCGGAAGCAACGGCCGTCGGTTGGACTGAGAGCCCTCGCACCGAAGTTCCCGCTGCCCCTCCGGGGCAGCACGCACGCCGATGGCGTCCACGGGTTTCGCTGGCGCTCCACCCGTGGCTACAATCGTCGGCCCCTTCGGAGCCGAGGTGAAGGGAGTTGGCGCTATCGACCCCGCGCCGAAGCAACGGCCGTCGATCCGCCCGTAAGCTCCGCAGCCAGTCGGTAGTGACGTTGGTAGTTATCGGCATCTGCCAAGGCAATGCCGACGCTCTTGACCCGCTGCAGAAACTGAATGCCCGCTGCAGACACTTAAGCTGCAGACACCGAACTCCCGCTGCAGACACTGAACGCCCGCTGCAGAAACTTAATTCCCGCAGCAGACACCGAACGTGCGTGCCCAACAACGTCTTGAACGCCCCGAAGGGGCGTACGACTGTAGCCACGGGTGAAACCCGTGGACGCGATCTCTACGGTTCACCCCGGAGGGGTGAAGGAAAGTCCATGGCAGGCACGTACTCGCAGCTGCTGCTCCACATCGTGTTCTCGACCAAGGGCCGCACGCCGTGGATCGCGCCGAACGTCGCCGAGCGCCTCTACCCCTTCATGGGCGGTATCGTGCGTGCAGAGAAGGGCGTGCTGTACGGCATCGGTGGTGTCGAAGACCACGTGCACATGTATCTCCGCTGGCGGCCGGACGGCTCGGTATCGGACCTGATGCGCACCGTGAAATCTCGCTCGAGCAAGTGGGTGCACGAAACGTATCCGAAGCTTTCGACCTTCAGTTGGCAGGAAGGCTACAGCGTATTCTCCGTCAGCAAATCTCAAGAAGAAGCCTTGAAGACATACATTGCGAAACAGGCCGAGCATCACAGCCAGGAAGACTTCAAGTCGGAGCACTTACGTCTGCTTCGCGCGCACAGTGTCTCGTTCGACGAGAGGTATGTGTTCGACTGAGGACCCTCGCGCGGATGTTCCCGCTGCCCCTCCGGGGCAGGACGCACGACTATGACGTCCACGGGTGTCGCTGGCTCTCCACCCGTGGCTACAGTCGTCGGCCCCTTCGGGGCCAAGGTGAAGGGAGTTGGCGCTATGTGTCCGGTTATGCCCCGAACCGCCGTTACCTGGATTCGGCCCGGACACGGTCGAAACCGGCCGTCGATCGGTCCGAGAGGTCCGTGCTCGTTTGGACAAACTGAGCGAATGTCTCGATGATGCTTTCGACCCAGTGCAGACATTGATCATTGAAGGCTTTATGGTCCGATGACCAATGAACACGCGAACATTTACGACGCTACCCCTGATGGACCAGACCTAGTGCGTTGGTTCGGGCAAATTCCCACCTTCCATGACGCCGAAATACTCAGTCTGCATTTGTGCCGCCGGACGCAAAGCGTCCTCCGCCTTCATGGTTGGATCACCACGGGGGTGGTCGCGCCCAGCGGCTACTACGTGCTTGATCGACACGCCATTGTGACTTTCACGCTGATTGAAATAATGGACCTTCAACTCGAAGGCTTCAGCGGACAGAACGTCATAGGCGGTCTCGTTCTACGACACGCCCCTGATCGCCCAGAGCGTAGAGGGTATCTTACTCTTCACGCGCTTCCGCAAGATATCGAGATCGAACTTGAATCCTGCTTTGGCATCAACGGTCTGATCCGGGCGCGCTCGGTTTCCATAACATTCGAACCGGGTAAGCCTTCTCCGGACGACTAATGTCCGCCTCTGCCCCTCACCCCTCCCTCTCCCCATCGAAGGCGATGGGGAGAGGGAGTCGTGGTCGGCAGCGGCGGCGGTGGTTGGGACGTGCGGCTGCGGATCGGCGCCCCCACCTACCCCATCACCACCGTCGCAATCGCCATCGCCGCCAGGCCTTCGCCTCGGCCGGCGAAGCCGAGGCGTTCGGTGGTGGTGGCTTTGAGGGCGACGCGCGATACGGGGATGCCGAGGATGTCGGCCATGCGGGCGCGCATGGCGTCGCGGTGTGCCGCGATTTTCGGCGCTTCGCAGAGCACGGTGACGTCGACGTTGCCGATGCGGCCGCCGGCGGCTTGCACACGCCGCACGGCGTCGGCGAGAAACTGGTCGGACGCAGCGCCCCGCCAACGCGGATCGGTGTTCTTGAAATGCTGACCGATGTCGCCGTCGGCGATCGCCCCCAACAGCGCGTCGGTGAGTGCGTGAAGGCCGACGTCGCCATCGCTGTGCGCCTCGACGCCGTGCGTGTGCGGCACGCGCACGCCGCACAGCCAGACGTGATCGCCGGGCATGAAGCGGTGCACGTCGAAGCCCTGGCCCGTGCGGATGTCGGGCACATCAGACGGTGCGGCGCGTTCGGCCATGCGGATATCCTCAGCGGTCGTGAGTTTGCTGTTGGCAGCGTCGCCCAGAACTAACTTCACGCCGAGGCCCTGCCATTCCGCGACGGCGGCATCGTCGGTGAAGTCGAAGCGGCCGGCTGCTTCGGCGGCGCGGTGGGCTGCGATCAGCGGCGCGAAGTGAAACCCTTGCGGCGTCTGTGCGCGCCACAGGCCCTCGCGCGGCAAGGTGGAGGCGATGTGGTCACTGGCGTCGGCACGCTTCAACGTATCGGCGAGCGGCAGGGCGGCAATCGCGCCGGGACTATCGGCAAGCGCTGCGAGCACGCGGTCGACGAGTTCGACACTCACGAACGGACGCGCCGCATCGTGCACCAGCACTTGCGATGGCGACCATGCGGCAGCAGCCGCAAGACCGGCCAGCACCGATTGCTGGCGGGTGGCGCCACCGACGACGGGAGCGGCGAGTTTCGAATGCTGGGCAAGCGGCGCGACGGCTTCGTCGTAGGCTGCCGCATCGTCGGCGTGAATGGCCACCAACACGCGGTCAACCTGCGGGTGATCGAGAAACGGCTGCAGCGCAAGGCACAGCACAGCGCGATCGCCGAGCCGCACGTACTGTTTGGGTCCACTGCCGTCCGCGCTGGCGCGGGTGCCACGGCCGGCGGCGACGAGCAGAGCGACAGTAGGGCGGATAGAGGGGGTGGTTTGGCTCATGCGGTGTCGGCTTTTGCGCGGGTGATCGCTTTGGCGCGGGCCTCGGCCGCTAGGTTGATGGCATTGCCGAGCACGACGATGGCCGCCCCGACTACCAACCCAGGACGCAACGCTTCGCCGTACACGACTGCGCCAATGAGAGCGATCAACGGCAATCTTAGAAAGTCCATGGGCGCAACGACAATGGCATCGGCGAGCTTGAAGGCACGTGTCAAGCCGAAGTGTGCGGTGAGGCCGGCGATCCCGATGACGGCGACCCAGCCCCAGACAGCTGGAGGCGTGGATGTGCCGCCGACGAGTGGCCATTGTCCGCTGCGGATCCAGGTCACCGCCAACAGGACGGCGGCGATGGTCGCCTGCAGTACCTGCATCCAGAAGAGAATGCGTAAAGCGGGATCGACCCGCGTGAGCCGTTTGGTCAGCAGCATCGAGGCACCAAAACCGAGCGCTGCCGCTACGGCGTAGAGCGTGCCGGTCGAGGCGGTAAACTGCATGCGGCCCTGGAAGATGCCGGGTTCGACGACGCACAACGCGCCGATGAAGCCGACAGTCGCTGCAAGAAGGCGCCAGCCCGTCAACCTCTCGCCGAGAAACATCGGGGCGAACAGCGTGACCCATAGCGGCGCGGTAAATTCCAGCGCGAACAGTTCGACCAACGGAATGAGCGTCAGCGCGTACAGCCATGAATACTGCGCGGCGAAATGGATGAGAGAGCGCACGCCGTGCAGGGGCAGCAGGGTGGTGCGGGGACCGTCGGCGCCTGCACCTTGCCACCGGTAGACGACGGCGAGAACGGCGACGCCGATCAAAGAGCGCCAGAAGATCAACTCGGTTGTCGGCAGCACGCGTCCGCTCTCGCGACCGGCGATGGCAATGGCCGAGAACGACAGTAGAGACAGCCCCATCCACATCACCGCAGCGGTCATCGGGGCGAACGCCGGTGCTTTCGACTGCGGCGGGGACGATGTGGTCATGGTCGCGGATCCGGCTTGCCCAGCCGGCGCGCGATCGGGGCAAACGCGCGGCCGTCGATGATGATGAGTGCCAACGCGACGACGGAGCCGCCGAGCAGTTCGCGGCTGCCGATGTGCTCGCCGAGGAAGGCTACGCCGAGCACTATCGGTGTAATCGGCACGACGATGGAGGCGAGCATGGCGTTGACCGGTCCGCCGCGCCGCAACACCGTGAAATGACAGAGCGGCGCCAACCCCGAGCCGAACACACCCATCACCAGCACCGCCAGCCACGCAGCGCTGCTCGGCGTGGGCGACAGCCACGGACGATCGATCAGCATGGCGACCGGCACCGCGACGAACAGCGAGCCGATGCTCTGCGCCGACGCCACCGCGAACGGATGGTAACCACTGAAGTACCTGCGCGCGTAGATACTGGCGAGGCTGTAGCAGAGCGCCGCCAGCAGCAGCATGCCCTGCGCGCTCAAGGAACCGGCCGCCCCGCTGGCGCCGGTCACGATGGCGACGCCGGCGATACCGATGACGATGCCGATCAGACGCCGCCAGGTGAAGCGTTCGTCGGCGATCAGCCAGGGCGCCAGCAGCAGTCCGCACAGCGGCGTGGTGGCCATGAAGATCGCTGCGATGCCGCCGGTCACTTCCTTTTGCGCCTGGATGATGAGGGCGAACGGCAGCACGTTGTTGAGCGTCGAGAAGATGATCATCTGCCGCCACGCCTGCCACGTTGCGGGCAGTCGCAACCCCATTGCCAGCACGACGCCCGCCAGCAGGGTCGTGGCCGGTATCAGACGCGCCGCCGTGAGGGTCAGCGGGGCAAACTCGAAGCGCGCGATGGCGATGAAGAAGAACGTGCTGCCCCACAACATCGATTGCAACGCGATCAGGCCGTATTCGAGCAGCCCGAGCGTCGGCTGGCGCGCGGCAACGGCTGCTGACGGCAGAAGCTGCGGTGCGATGGGCGGCGGAGGTTCGGGCGAGGCAGACTGCGACACGGGGGCGGGGTCTCGACGTTGGCCCCCCTTATCGATGATCCCCCGCCGCCGCGCAATCCGCTGAGCTCAGCCTTTTGCCATAGCGCGCATGCGTTCGAGGATCTGATCGAGCACCGGCTTCACGATGGCTTCGGTGCCGGGAGCTTGCACCGCCTTGGTGACCAGCGACTGCAGATTGACGACCAGTGGCGTGACCCACGTCGCCAGTTCGGCGCGGCTGGCGGCCGGCATCTTCTCGGCGGTATCGCGCATGTCGAGCAGCGCTGCGGAGTATTCGCGCAGTTTCGGCAGGCTGGCGGTCGCGGACGCTTCGTCCTTGATGCCGCTGACGGACGTTTTGATGGTCTCGAAGAGCACGCCGGTGCGCTTGCCCAGATCGACGACGCCGGCTGTCGCCACCGGATCAGGCGCGCGTTTCGACATCGACTGCCAGGCGAAGACGGCGATCGCCAGGGCTGGAATCAACAGCAGCCATTTCGAGACGCCGCCGGACGCCTTGGGTGTCGCAATCGGCATCGATCGCGGCGGCACGGCGGGCGAGGGGTTGCGCGGTGGTGCGGTGTGCTGTGTGGGCGCGGCTGTAGCCATCGGCGGCGTGGGTGCGAAGCCGTCGAGCAGGCCGGTGCCTTTGAGGACGTCCGCGAAGCCAGGTGGGAGCGCCTTGGCGATATTGTCCTTCTGGCTGGTCAACAGGGCCCCGATCCCCGACGAATCCAGTCCGCCTGCCGTCTGCTGCTTGGCGATCGTGCCGAGTGCCAACGGCGCCAACAGGCCAAGCACGCTGCTGCTTGCGGCGGCAGGTGCGCCGGTGAACTTGCCGAGTGCGCCGCTGAGTGCTGCGGTGGTGGACGAACCGAACAGCGCGTCGAGCGACGCGGTGCCGCCGCTGACGATGGATCCCTGAGCGGGTGAGCCGATGGTGTCGGTGAAGCGGTCGAGGGTGGCCGGATTTTGCTGACCGAGGAGACCGCTCAGGACGCGCAGACCCGCCGGTTGTCCAGCTTTTCCGGCAATGCCTGCAAGAATGGCCGGTAATGCCGCCGTCACGATCATCTGCGCGAGCGCGGGATTGATGCCGAGGGCTGAGGCGATGCGGCCCACAACCGCCGGCGTGAGCAGGCTGGATATGATGGTGACGAGGTTCATGGCAGTCCCCAGAGGTTGAACGGCTGATGCGGAAGGCGTGCGTGGCTGATGTTCTAGGCTCAGCACCCACTGAAACAAAGCGCTGCCGGCCGTGCTGATTTCGACAACAGTTATTTCGTGGTCGAGCACTCGCGATGCGTTTCCTGTCACGTGCGCGGGGAGAAAGTTTGTCGATGCGTGCAGCGACGGCGCAAATTCCGGTTGCGCGGTCTGGCGGCGCGGGGCTAGCTTCGGCGTATGCAACGCGAGGCTTGGCAAAGGTCTGCCGTCGGCATGGGGTGCGCAATTCTGTTGGTTGCCGCCGCCAGCGGTGATGCATGGCGTGCAGGTGCCGAACCGGCTCCACAGGCGGCCGGATCGGCGGCGGTTCGCGAACCACTCGCCACGTTCGCGCCGCAAGCGATTTCCGGAGCGCAAACGGAAGCGTGGCGCACGTCGCCATTCCATGGGGTGACCAGCGGCGCGACGGGCAAACCCATTCCGTGCCTGTGCCGGTTTCGGGGCCAGGACTTCAAGCTCGGCGATCAGGTCTGCATGCAGACGCCGGATGGCATCGGCATGACGCGATGCGACATGCTGCTCAACAACACGACGTGGGTGCCGACGGGTCAGTCGTGCACGATGTCGATGCGTTCCCCCGCGCCGCAGCAGAGCAGACAATCTTAACCCCCGCTTGCGATCCTGATTGCCTGAACGAGAGACAGCAATCTCGCGGCGCGAAGTGATGATATCTGCAGCCGTGGCTACGGGTTTTTGTGCGCAGCGACCGCGCCGGGGAACAAGACATGCGGGTGCGAACGACGGCTGCGTTTTCCGCTGGGGCGTGCAGCTTGGCACTGGCGTTGGTTCTGTCGCACCCGGCGTGCTCGGCCGAACCGCAGCCGCGTTCGCTTCAACTGGCGGCCATGACCTGGGTCGAAATCGCGGCGGCCATCGAACGTGGCGCGACGACTGTGATCGTACCGACCGGCGGCATCGAGCAGAACGGTCCGCATATGGCGCTGGCCAAGCACGACCTGATCGTCGCCGCCTCCGCCAGCCAGATGGCTGCCACCGTGGGCCAGACGCTTGTCGCGCCCGTGGTATCGTTCGTACCGCAAGGCACGATCGCACCGGCCAGCGGCAACATGCTGTTTCCCGGTACGATCGGCATTTCGGAGACGGTGTTCGAGGGGCTGCTCGAAGACATCGCGCGCAGTTTGAAACACGCTGGCTTCAAAGACATCGCGCTGATCGGCGACCATGGGCTGAGCCAAGCGGCGCAGGCCCGCGTCGCCGCGCGACTGACGGCTGCATGGACATGGTCGGGCGTGCGCGTGCATCACGTCGACCAGTACTACGACGATCGCGCACAGATCACGGCGCTGCAGACGCAAGGCGAAACCGTGGCCACGATCGGCCAGCACGCGAGCCTGATCGACACGGCTGAGTTGATGAGCGTTAGCCCCGGCAGCGTCGATCTCACCCGCCTGCCAACGACCCCTGCCGAGCTGGCGACGAGCGGCGGAAGCGGTGTGCCGGCCCGCGCCTCGATCACCCGAGGCGCACAACTGTTGCGGATGCGGATCGAAGCTGGCACGCGGCAACTCGTGGGTTTGCTGAAGCGATGACGGAGCGTAGCTGCCTTCTTCTGCTCTAAACGTATGGCTGCTCACTTATTAATCAATCTGCCGCTGGCGTCGCGGCGTTCGCTGATTAAATTTGCAATTTTCGGTCCTCTCGCCTAATGGGCGCGCAATTGCTTGAAATACAAGCAGGCGTTTGGGGGAACGATGGAACCGGTACAGCAGGGTGCGGATGTTTTCTTTCTGTTGATGGGAGCGATCCTGGTCTTCTCGATGCACGGGGGATTCGCATTCCTGGAAGTCGGCACGGTCCGTCACAAGAACCAGGTCAATGCGCTGGTCAAAATCATGGTCGATTTCGCGCTGTCGACGCTGGCGTACTTCGCCGTCGGCTACTTTATTGCTTACGGCGTGCACTTCTTCCACAACGCCGAAACGCTGGCGGGCGCTGCCAAAGGCTTCGATCCACAGGGCGGGTCGCTGGTCAAATTCTTCTTTCTCTGCACCTTTGCTGCGGCCGTGCCGGCGATCGTTTCCGGCGGGGTTGCCGAGCGTGCGAACTTCAATGCGCAGTGCCTTGCCACCGTTTTGTTGGTCGGGCTGGCTTATCCGTTGCTGGAAGGGGCGGCCTGGAACAAGAATTTTGGATTGCAGGAGCGCTTTTTCGTTCGTCAGTTCGGCGCCGAATTCAAGGATTTCGCCGGCTCGATCGTGGTGCATGCGTTCGGCGGCTGGGTCGCGCTTGCAGCCATCAGGATTCTCGGCCCGCGCATTGGCCGCTACTCCGGAGCGCGCGCACACGCCACGCCCCCGTCGTCGTTGCCATGGCTGGCGATGGGGTCGTGGATGCTGTGCATCGGCTGGTTCGGTTTCAACGTCATGAGCGCACAGAGCCTGAAGGCGGTGTCTGGCCTGGTCGCGATGAACTCGCTGATGGCGATGTGCGGCGGCATCGTTGCCGCGCTGATCGCCGGGCGTAACGATCCGGGCTTCGTGCACAATGGCGCGCTCGCTGGCCTCGTGGCCGTGTGTGCCGGGTCCGACATCATGCATCCCATCGGGAGTCTGGTGGTCGGCGCGGTGGCCGGTTTGATCTTCGTGCGCATGTTCCAGGTATCGACTGAGCGCTGGCAGATCGACGATGTGCTCGGCGTCTGGGCGCTGCATGGGCTTTGTGGCCTATGGGGCGGCATCGCGTGCGGTATCTTTGGCCTGAAAGCCTTGGGCGGGGCCGGTGGCGTCACGTTCGGCGGACAGTTGACCGGCAGCCTGATGGGTGCGGGTTTCGGCTTCGCGGCCGGCTATGCAATCTACAGTATCGCCGATGCGGCGATCGGATTGCGCCTGTCGCCGGACGAAGAACGTCAGGGTGCCGACATCTCGATCCACAAAATCAGCGCCAACCCGGAAGCCGATATCCGGCAGGGCCGAAGCTGAGACCAGCCGGGTTGCCGTGCCGGATTACTTTTTTCTCACGGTAGGGCGTGCGACGGCGGGCATGATCTCGACCGCGCCGAGGAAGCGGGCGCCGAGCAGACTGCCACGGCGCCACATCGACTGGCACTCCATGCGGGTGCGGTCCATCGGCATGATCAGCGTGAAGTAGGTCGGTATGAAGCCGGTCACGCCGTCGGGATTGTACTTGTTGCGGGTCATTTCCAGCTGCACGCCGGTCGAGGAGATGTCACGGACGGTGCATATGTAGGGTACGGTGATACCGTCGAACAGGATATTGCCGGTGTTGCTGGTGTTCTTGCGCTTGGCCCAGCGGCGCGAGGACGCGTCGGAGTTGGCCTCGACACTGGCAACGGGTTTGCGGGTGGCAGCGGCAAAGCGGTCGTGAAAACTCATGGACGCTACAGATCCTCTGGTTGCAACCTGGGCGCTCAACCGAGACCGGTATCAGGCAGCAGATGTCCGACATCATCAGCGAAAACGGTGAAGGCTTTGTTTATCAACCCGCCGCATTACGGGTATTGATTGAAAAGGCCTACCGGTTCGAGGCATGCCCCGTGAGGCAATCGGCCGATCCGTGCGCCGTTGAATAATGTCCGTGCCTTGTTGTGCTTGGCCTTCGGATGCCGACACCGCATTTGTGCCCTTAATGGAGCCTGGAGATGAAAAGCAGAGCCGCCGTTGCGTTCGAGAAAGCAAAGCCGCTGGAGATCGTGGAAGTCGATCTCGAAGGCCCCAGGACCGGCGAGGTGCTGGTGGAAATCAAGGCCACCGGCATTTGCCACACGGACGAGTTCACGATTTCCGGCTCCGATCCCGAAGGCTTGTTCCCCGCGATCATGGGGCACGAGGGGGCCGGCGTGGTGGTCGAGATCGGCGCTGGCGTCACCAGCGTGGCGGTCGGCGATCACGTCATACCTCTGTACACGCCGGAATGCCGCACGTGTCCGTCGTGCCTCTCTCGCAAGACCAATCTGTGTACCTCCATCCGGGGCACGCAAGGGCAGGGCGTGATGCCGGACGGCACCAGCCGGTTTTCCTACAAGGGCCAGAAGCTGCATCACTACATGGGGTGCTCGACGTTTTCGAACTACACCGTGCTACCCGAGATCGCGGTCGCCAAGATTCGCAAGGACGCGCCGTTCGAGAAGGTTTGCTACATCGGGTGCGGGGTCACCACCGGCGTCGGCGCTGTGGTCAACACGGCGAAGGCCGGGCCGGGGTGCACGGGCATCGTGTTCGGCCTCGGCGGCATCGGTCTCAATGTCATACAGGGCCTGCGTTTGGTCGGCGCGGATATGATCATCGGCGTCGACACGAATCCCGGCAAGGAAAGCTGGGGCCGCAAGTTCGGCATGACGCACTTCGTCAATCCGAACACCGTCGGCGGTGACCCCGGGTCGACGCCCGGGGCAAACCTGGTGGCTCATCTCGTCGCCATGACGAAGCGCGGCGACGACCAGATTGGTGGCGCCGACTACACATTCGATTGCACTGGCAATGTCGACGTGATGCGCACCGCGCTCGAAGCGTGCCATCGCGGTTGGGGCGAAAGCATAATCATCGGTGTGGCCGGGGCCGGGCAGGAGATCAAGACGCGGCCGTTTCAGTTGGTGACGGGGCGCACCTGGAAGGGGACCGCGTTCGGCGGCGCCCGCGGGCGGACGGATGTGCCGCGCATCGTCGACTGGTACATGGATGGCAAAATCGCCATCGACCCGATGATCACGCACGTGATGCCGCTGGAGCAGATCAACACCGCGTTCGACCTGATGCACAACGGCGAAAGCATCCGCAGTGTCGTCGTTTTCTGACGGCGGCGGAACAAAAAAGGGAGTGCCAGGCGGCACTCCCGAAGTCAGACCGGTTGCAAAGCCGATGCCGATCAGTAGGCGCGGCGGCCACCCAGGCAACGCTGCTCATATTCGGTTTTGAGCTGGATGAGCGCCTGGCGATGATCGTGATTAGCTTGGCCCGTCCGATACAGATGGGTCAGTTCGGCGACCTGACTGCGGCGATAGCGGCAGAAGTCTTCATGGCTTGAACGCTCGTAACGACGGCCTTCGTAACGGCCGCCACCATATTGGGCCGACGCTGCCGTCGTGCCGATCGCGAGCAATCCAAGAGTGGCCAGTAGGATTTTCATCGAGCGCTCTTTGTTGTGTGTTGGCGGCGAGGGTGCGGAGAAGTATTTCGATAGTCAGGTAACGTCGGCTGAAGATCTGCTCCAAAACTTAAACGCCTGCGCTGGACATGCGTTCCGTCGCGCGGCGCAGGTTTTGAAGCCTTCGCCGCGCGACGGGTTCAGCTCAACCGCGATGGCGATAGCGGCCGCAGGTGCTGTCGAGATCACGCTCGAGCGCACGAATGGTTTCGCGTTCACGACGATCGACGCGGCCGTCGCGGGCAGCGCGGCGCTCGTAGTCATGCAGGCGAATCGCCTTCTGCTGGCAGATCGCGTGATGGCGGACGGCATAGGGGTGGATGTCGGCGCGATGCGGCGCATACTGAGCCGACGCTGTCGTTGCGCCGATGGCGAGCAGCGCTGCGGCTGCGATCAACGTTTTCATAAGTTCTCTCCCACCTGAGAATTGCACGATCTTGAATTGATCGGTGCGCTTACTATACGCAGGCGGCCCATGAATGCGAACTGAATGGCCGTTGCGACAACTGTTATGCCGCTGCGCTGTGGAAAACTGCGTGACGCAGTCCATCGACGAGAGAAACGGAGGCTGAGGCTTTACTCCCAGCCACGGCTGGCGGTGTTGTCTTCACTCATGAGGGTCGTCAGTATCCCTTCACGCAGGCCGCGATCGGCGACACGAAGGCGCTGGCAGGGCCAAGTGCGGATGAGCGCTTCCAGGATGGCGCATCCCGCGAGCACCAGATCGGCACGCTCGTGACCGACGCAGGGTTCGGCGACGCGCTGCTCGTGCGTGGCGTTGAGCAGATTGTCGGCGACCAGTCGCGCGTCGTCCGTCGTGATCCAGCACCCATCGACCCGCGACCGGTCGTAACGCTGGAGCCCCAGGTGGACGCCTGCGACGGTGGTGACGGTTCCGGACGTGCCGAGCATGTGCACGCTGCGCGTGGCCAGTTGCGGCGCGATCCCTGCTTGCGCTTCGAACGGCTGGATGAGCGAGCCGACGTACCCGACCATGTCCTCGTAGACGGCGGTATCGATGAAGCGCCCGCCGGAACGTTCGGCCAAGGTGACGACGCCGACCGGCAGCGACGTCCAGGCGACGATGGCGCTCTGCACGTCGACACGGTCGGACAGCGAGCGGCGCGGCGCGCGATTGCCTTGCTGGCGTCGCCATGCGGCAAGGTCGAGCCAGATCAGCTCGGACGAACCGCCGCCGATATCGAACACGAGCGCCATGTCGGCGGTCTGATCGATGAGTGACGCGCAGCCCGAAACGGCTAGCCGCGCCTCGTCTTCGCGGCTGAGAATCTCGATGTCGAGACCGAGGTCGCGCTGGACACGTGCGAGGAAGTCGGCGCCGTTGCCGGCGATGCGGCAGGCTTCAGTCGCGACCAGCCGCGAACGGGCGACGCGATGGCGGCGGATCTTGGTGGCACAGATTTGAAGGGCACCGAAGGTGCGGGTCATGGCGGCGTCGTTGAGCCGGCCGGATGCCGTCACACCCTCGCCGAGGCGAATGATGCGGCTGAAGGCGTCGATGACTTTGAAGCCGCGCCGCGACGGACGCGCCACCAGCAGCCGGCAATTGTTGGTGCCGAGGTCGAGCGCTGCGTAGGCAGGCGGCTCGGCCATGGGGCCACGGCTCTGGCGGTCGCGCCCGGCTGACTCGAGACCGGAGGGTGACGCGGGTGCATCCGACGCCTGCGCCGACGTTTGGGGTGCTCCGCCGGGGGCTGCGGGCGCGGCTGTCGGGGTTGGCGGCGGCGTTGAAGCTATTGGCTGCGTGAACGCCAGCGCCGGAGTGCGGGTATCACGGCCATCGGGCGGCGGGCGCGGCTGCGTCAATTCATGGTCCTCCGTCGCCTGGAACCAGTTGCGCGCGTCGGGAACCGCGACAAACCGTACATCAGTCGGCTGAAGTGAAAGTTTCTTGAGGCCGACATTAAGCAGTTCGTCGGCGAGGGTAAAGCGCCGCAGCCGTGACAAATTCTATGGTGCACCGGAATTGACGCCACGGAGGCGCCCTTAGGAGCCATTCCTGGGCGTTTCGGGCTTGTGGATGGCGGTTGAATATTCTGTTTGGCCGGGGCGATGCAGGGTTGCGAGACTCTGCCGGTGCTGCTATCGCGCAAAGCTCGAACAGCATGCATGTGCACCGTGGCTGTTCATTTTAGGAGAACAGACACATGAACTTCATCAAGCTCGCCGCCGCAGCCATGATCGTCGTTGGCGGCGCCACCGCCGCTTTCGCTCAGGCAACCGCACCTGCTCCGACAACCGCGCCCGTTGCGCCGAAGGCTCCTGTCGCCACAACGCCGCCGCCGGCAGCGTCCGCGACGACCGTTGCGCCGAAGGCCGCGAACCCGGCCCTGAAGCAGGCGACCACGCCAGAAGGTCAGGCATGCTCGGCCGAAGCCGATGCCAAGAACCTGCATGGCAAGGAGCGCTCCAAGTTCCGCAGCAAGTGCGTGCGCGCGGCCAAGGCAGCCGCTGCCAAGGGCGCTGCACCCGTGACGGCACCGCCGGCTGCTGCTGCCAAGAAGATCTGATCACCGTTACATGTAACGGAGACGCGAACCCTGCGAGAGCGATCTCGCAGGGTTTTTCGTGTGTACATGACAGCCTGCGTTGACTGCGGACGTCGCGCGGTTCAAGCGTGGTTGGGAACGGCGGCGGCTTGCCAAGCGGGGCCGAGATCTTCGAGGGCCAGCTCGACGCACTCGACGGCGAGGCGCACGGAGGCGTTGCCGGCGCAGACGATGGTCAATGTACCGGCAGGCGCGAGCGCCGGGTCGGCATCGGGCGTGAACGTCAGGGTCAACAGCGCGAGGACGGCGGCGGGATCGGCGGGCGAAAAGCCGTGCACCTGCACCGACGACACCCGTTCGATCCGCAGCGCAGCGCGCCGGCGCTCATTGGGACCACCGACGGGACCGCCGACGGAACGCACCAGCCGATTGCCGAGCAAGACGAACCGGCCGGTCGCGCCGGGACCCGGCGACTTGGCGAAGGCCACGTCGCCAACCTTCACGACGGCGTCCTGCAGATGTGCGGACACGATGGTCAGGTCAGCGGGATCGAGAGCGATGAGTTTCAACAGGGCCATGGTCGGGTCAGCTTAAAGCATTTATTCTTTGCAACGCGAGAGCGTTTTCTTAGACCGGTCCTTGCAGCGCTGAAATCGCAACCTATATCACCGCTGCAGGCCGGGCCCCGCTGGCGATCGTTGTGATCGTGATGTCGGACTGCATCGAGTACGCTCGATGCCCGGCTTTTTCGCGAACGCGCCCGGGACCGAAACGTACTCCCTGACCGGGAGATGTTCGTGGAATTTCTAGTCCTCGACGTGGCGACAAAGCCTGCTTGGATGTGGCTCGGCTTCTTTTCGGTTGTCGGCATCCTCCTTGCTTTGGATCTTGGCGTTTTCAATCGCAGTCACAGTGAAATCGGGGTGCGAGAGAGTTTGATGCTCTCCGGCTTCTACATGGCGCTTGGCGTCGGCTTCGGCGGTCTGGTGTGGTGGCAACTCGGCAATACCGCCGGGATCCAATATTTGACCGGGTTCGTGGTCGAGAAAAGCCTAGCGCTGGACAACGTTTTCGTCATTGCGTTGATCTTCGGCTTTTTTGCCGTGCCGCGCCAATATCAGCACCGCGTTCTGTTTTGGGGCATTCTCGGTGTCATAGTCCTGCGCGCCATTATGATCGGCATCGGTGCGACATTGGTCGCCGAGTACGCTTGGCTGCTCTACCTCTTTGCCGCCTTCCTGATCCTCACAGGCGTCAAAATGCTGTGGTTCGGCGACAAGGAGATGAACCTCGCGGACAACCCGGTGTTGCGTTTCGTGCGCAACCGGTTTCGCGTTACCGACGAGATCCACGGTGAACGCTTCGTCGTAAAGCTGCCCGATGCGAAGGCTGGCAAGTTGGTGCGGTATCTGACGCCGCTCGCACTCGCCCTCATCTTGATCGAGATCGCCGACGTGATCTTCGCGGTGGATTCGGTGCCTGCGATCTTTGCGATCACGACCGACCCATACCTCGTCTACACCTCCAACATATTTGCGATCCTTGGTCTGCGTGCGTTGTACTTCGCGCTGGCCGCCGTGCTGCATCGCTTCGCCTACCTGAAGCAAGCACTCGCAGTGCTGCTCATTTTCATCGGATCGAAAGTTTTCGTCGCCGATCTGCTCGGCCTCGAAAAATTCCCGGCAGCTTGGTCGCTGGGAGTGACGTTCGCGATCCTGGGCGCCGGCATAGCCTACTCGCTGTGGCGCACCCGCGAACTCGGTATCAACGCTCTGAAAGGAGGCTCGTAAAATGCCCATGCTCCTCTGCCCAAACGACAACGGATCAATGCAGACATTTCACCGGTCCGGCGTCGAGTTCGACATCTGTCCGATCTGTCGCGGCGTCTGGCTCGACCGAGGTGAGCTGGAAAAATTGATGACAACAGCTCGCCAGGATCTGGAGGCCGAACCACCGCCGATGCAGTCGAACAGCTTCTTTCCGCAGACGCCGCAACGACCGCCCGAACGGCGGGACTGGGACGATGATCGCGACGACTCTTATCGCAAGAAACGCCGCTCGAGCATCTTCGACATATTCGACTGAATGCCGCTCGGCGCGGAGCCCATCGCGGCGCGCTGGTCGCGCACCGTAGGGGCGGGAAGGGTATCACATGAACTTACACACACGGAGATCAATCATGCCGCTTCGCAACTCGCCAACCCGTTTGTCCAAGCATTCCTGGGACGAACTCCACGACGAGATCAAGCAAGCCAAAAACGAGCATCTGATGGAGGGTATCGTGGCGGGGTGTGCGCTTGTCGCGTACGCCGACGGATGGGTGACGACAGAAGAACATGACCGGATGGTCAGTCTCATCCGCCGCTTCGAACCGATCGCTGCCTTCGGCATCGACGATGTGATGGCGTCATTCGAATCAGTCACGTCCGCTTTCGTTGCCGGTCAGGCAGACGGCGAAGCGGCGGCTTACGAGGCCGTTGCAGGGGTCAAAGGCGAAGGTCAATACCCGGTTCTGTTGGTGACGACGTGCTGTGCGATTGCCGACGCAGACGGTGGCTTCGATGCCGAGGAACGGAAGGTGGTCATGCAGATCTGCAGCGTGCTCGGCCTCGATGCAGCAGACTTCGGTGTTGCGGACGCGCGCTGACAGCAATCACCTGCTTTAACGAGGGCCGGAGCGCGCGCCACGAGCTTCACGCAGCCGTTCGGTGGCCGAAAGTGGCTTTGGTGACGGCTGGTGAGGAGTGGGCGGCCAAGGGGTCGTGCAGGATATCTGGTTCGTCACCGGGCTGGGTCGGAACTATGGCGCGAGGCAATCTCGCGATGACGGGCGCGCCTGCCACGGCCTCAAAATCGGCGACGTGACGGAGGCGTTGATCGAACATCTCGGCGGTGGCGGCAAGCCCGCCGGCCAGCACGAGACTGAGCGCAAGGCCGGCGAGAATTATGCGCGTTCGAGACGACGTCGGGAACTCAGGGTCCTGTGGCGCATCGATGACGCGGATGCGCTCGGGAGCGTTGAGCACCTGCAGGGAGCGCTGCGTCAGGGATGCCGGAAACCGCTTCGTGTAGTTGTCGAGCAGAGTTCGCGCTTCACGCGCTTCCTTTTCCAGACGGCGCAATTGGCCTTCGGGGGAGCGGGTATCGGCGGCGGCCTTGAGCTGATCGGCGACGGCGGCGGTGGTCTGCTTGAGATCGCGTTTCAGGACGACGTTGCGCTGTTCGAGCGTCGCGAGCTGCTCGATCCGGGTGACGTTTTCTGGCGTGCCTGCGGCGACCAGATTGCCTTTGATCGCTGTGATTTCAGCGTCGACCCCGGCAATTTCCGCAGCCAATGACGGGAGTGTGGTCTGCAACTCGGCCAAACGGTGTTGTGCTGCTGCTATTGCGGCCAACCCGCGCTCGCCCAACTGGTCCCGGTAACGCTGGAGGGCCGCATCGGTGGCGGTCACGTCGTCGCGGCGCTTGTCGAGTAAGACTTGAATGGCGCTGGTGGAATCCTGATCCGTGGCAAGCAGGCTTTCGAGGAAGCGCGAGGTAATCGCTTCGAGCTTTCGGCCGAGGCCGTCGCGATTGCTGCCCTTGAGCTGGAGCTCCAGAAAATCGGTGCCGATCATCTCGAAAGTGAGGGCGGTGTCGAGATCGCGAGTGGCGAGTGCGATGCGGCGCTGATCGGTAGGCATGTTTTCGCCGAGGATGTCGTGCAGGGCATTGCCGAGAACCCGGTCGCTCTTGAGCAGCGCCTGCAGGCCCGGCGCGCGCTCGCGCAGGCGATCGATGGAGTTGCTGCCCGATTTGATCAGCGGGTTGTCTGAGCCGCTTTCCTGCATGGCGAGCAGGGCCTTTGCGACATACGTTTGCGGCATCAGACGGGAGGCGACGATGCTGAGCGGCAGCATGATGGCGATCGGTAACGCCAGCAGCATCCGGCGCCGCCAGACGATTTCCAGAAAGCGTGCGATGGCGTCGAGCATATTCTGTTTCACAAACACACGTCCTGTTTCACGTCGCGTCCGGAGAAGCGCGCGGTGTGGCTCTTTCCAGGCGGCCATGCAAATCTTATTCCAATACGATGTTTAGCACATTTCTAACGTTTTGCGCCTGCAGCGCGTGTTTTGAGTTAATGCACGCGAGCGCGCCAAGCATCCCGTATAGCTGCTTCGTCGACTACGGGGCAACCATGTCCATGATGCGGCCGCGCAGGGCCTCGAGCTGTGCTCTGGACTGATTGCGCGCGTCGACGAAGCGACCGGAAAACGAAGCCTTGATCCCGGCGGAAAGGTTCCGGGCGGCGGGCGTGGTCTGACCGGCAAGCCAGGTCAGCCAACGCTGGTCGACGACGCCTTCGGCCAGCCGCAGCAGATCGCGGTGGATGTCGGGCTGGCGCGGGCAGATCTCGAAGGTGGGGTAGATCATCTGGTAATCAGCTTCGCGGCCGTCGAGCGGATCGAAGGGATCGGCCGTGGGCATGCGGGCGTGCCATTGGACATAGCGATCGGCTGATGTGCGCCACAGCCAGAGCCCGGCCGTCTGGCGGGGGGCGGAGGTATTGTACAGCCAGACGCCCTTCTTTGCGGCCTTCAACCGGTCGAGGTCGGCCAGGTCGATGCCGAAGCCTGGGTTGACGATGACGGTGTCGAACAGCGGCACGAAGGCTGAATCAATGGGCGTGTTCAGGTGTCCGCCTAGCCGGGCGGCGGGAGCTTTGGCGCGCAACTGCGCGACCCAGTCAGCGAGCGGGCCCGCGTGCTGATCTGGGTTGCTCGGCTCGTCGGCGACGCTCCACAGGGGCGGCGGCAGGCCTTGGGCGGCGATGAGTTCTGTGAGGCGACCGACGGTTGCGGCCGCACGCGCTCGGCCCTGCGCTTGGACGAGGTCGTCGAGCGGATTGTAGATCAGCCAGCCGGCAGCGACCCCGGACGCTTGGGCGCGCCGCATCTCGGTGGCGAAGAGGCCGAGGTCGGTGCGGTCGAGGCCGCCGATGGGCGGGGCGGTGTTGGCGAGGCCAAACCCACGCAGGAGGTCGAGGTCGCAGGCGACCTGCCGTTCCCGTTCGAGGGTGAGGCCGGCGAAATAGGCGAGGTGAGCTGGGCGGGCGAGATAGGTGCCGGCAGGCTTGGCGGACGGCAGGGTCACGGCGAGCACGGTCACGTCGAGGGGCACGGTGCGGCTGCCAGCCGGCGTCGCGATGGCGAGTGCGCCGGTGTAGATGCCGGGGGGTGTCGCCTTGGGGATGTCGATCCACAGCTCATAACCGCGCGGCAAGTCGGGGGTGATGGCGAGCGAGGCGGCGTCGGCGCGCAAGCGGTTGTCGCGGAGGCGGAGGACGCTGTCGTCGCGTTCGAGGGTGCGTTGGGCTGCCCACAGGCGAGCGGCGAGTGCAACGCTGCCGCGGCGGGGTGGCGTCAGCGTGATCTGCGGTCGGGCGATGGTGGTGTCGGCCGCGATCTGCAGGGACACACGCGAGCCGGTATCGGGCGCAGCGCGAAGGGTAAGCGGCGGCAATTGCGCGGGACCGTCGCGCGTCAGCATGATGGTCGTCGCGGCGTCGTCTGAGGGTTGCACTGCGGCGACCGGAAAGCGCTCGCGATACCAGCGCGCGCGTTGGCCGTTGACGAAGGCCTGCGCGGTGGTCGGTTGGGTCGGCGACAACGGCGGGGTGGACGCGTCGTGCGGTTCGATCAGCACGGCGTTGACGAACAGAGCGCTCGGCTCGCCGCCCGCGAGTTCGATGACGACTTCGCCGTTGATGGCGTCGACGTCGAGGGCGGCGGGGTTGCCACGCAAACGGCCGTAGGCAGTCCACGCGTCGTCGCGGGCGGTGTGTTCGGCGCTCGAGCCGCGCAGATAGCGTTCGGCGATCCATTGGTCGGCCGAGCGCTTTTCGTCGACCAGCACGCGGCCGTTGACGAGGATACGCCGCTCGAACGGATGCGGCAGGGCTTCCCATTCGCCGGGATCTTCACTCCAGACGGTCACACGCATGCGCGAGCCTGCGGCAGGCAGCACGATACGCCGCACGCCTTTCAGGCCGTTGGCGACGAGCGGATCGGGGGCGGGCCGGCGGACGACCTGGATGCCACCGGCGCCGGTGACGCGGCTGTCGGCGGGGCCGATGCGCTCGAACCCGGGGGGCAGTGCTGCGTCGAGGGCGCCGAACGCATAGCCGCGCGCCCGCTCGGGAAGCATCGCGCCGCGTGCCATCTCGAAGCGGGTGATAGAGACGTTGGGAGTCCCCTCCCAGGCGAAGACGACGATGCGAGCGATGGTCGCGCGATCGAGCACGCGACCGCTCGGCGTCTTCAGGCCCTTGACGCCGACGGTGAAGCGAAAGGGCCCGGGCGGGATCTTGCGCTCGTCGTTGTAGCGCGTGGCATAGGCGGTGGAGGCCGCATCGTCGACACGCAAGGCGATGGCCGCAGGCGTGGCGTCGTTGACGGTGCCTTCGACGATGATCTCGTCGGCATCCGTGAAGACGGCGGTGCCGTCTGACGTGAACGCCAGCGGCAAGCCGCCTTTGCCGAGATCGAGGGCGCGGGCGGCGCCGAGGTCGAAAGCCACCAGGGCGATCAGCAGGGCGAGCAGAGCCGATACACGACGGAGACAGTGGCGCATCACAAGGCCTCGAGCGCGGCGTCGACCTCGGCCGCGCGCGCTTCCCAGGTGCCGTCGGCGACGGCATGTCGGCGAGCGGCGTTGCGGGATCGATCGCCGGCGGCGGCGCAGATGGCGGCCGGAAAGCCGGCCGCACTCGCCGCCATCGATACGAGGCCGCGATAAGGCGCGAGCGCGGGAAAATCGACGGTGGCAATGGGCGTGCCGGCCGCCAGATACTCGCGCAGCTTTAGCGGATTGCCGGCCCGCAGCGGGGCGCAGTCACGATAGGGCAGCAACGAGACGTCCCAGTGCTGTACATAGCGGGGCAGCATGGCGTGCGGACGTGTGCCGAGAAACAAGGTGTTGTCCGGGGCGGGGCCATCGGTGAACAGAGTGCCGCCGCCGATGAAGGCGAACAGCCAGTCGGGCATCGCCGCAGCCGTGCTGCGGATCAGATCTGGATCGATCCAATGGGGCAGGGAGCCATAGAAGCCAGCGATTTTTCGGCCCGTGGGCAAGTCGTCGGCGCGCGGCAGCGGTGTTGCAAACAGATCGTAGTCCACGCCGTGCGGGACGACGATGGTCTTACTGGCGGGGAATTTGGCGGCCAGCACGTCGCTGACCACGATGATCAGATCGGCGCGGGCGACCACGTCGCGCTCCATGGCGAGCACGTCGGCATGGTCGATGCCGGCGAGCGTGCCGAAGTCGTCGGCGCAGTAGTAGATCAAAGCGTGTTCATCGAGTGTGCCGACGACCGGTAGCGCCGTGGGCAATGTCAGCCACAGCAGTGGCTTCTCGATGCCGGCCTTGGCCATGATGCCCAGCACCTGACGCGACAGCAGCGCGCGATTGAGCTTGAAGGCGACTGAGTTGCCGGGCGCGGAAACGGCGTGCGGCGCAACGATCTCCATGCCGTCGGGTGTGGCGGCAGCGGTTGTGTCATAGGCATCGGCGGGTTTGCGACCCAGGAGCATCTGCCCGACTTTGCTCGCCGCGCGGTGGGCATCGCGAAGGGTGAGCTGCGGCCTGCGCATGCCGAGCGAATTCATCCAGACCACCTTGCGGCTTCTCGCGAGCCGGCGCACCAGATGCTCGGTCGATGCGGGATGGCGTCCGAAATCTTCCCCAAAGACGATCAGAGCGCGGCGCATAGATGAGCGGCCTCCAGGTGTCGCTGTTCGCGACCGGTCGGTGATACGCCGTTCGGCGACGACGTCGTTGCAGCCGGCAAAACGCGGACCACACGCGCCGGCGCGCCAGCCGCCAGAACACCGTGCGGCAGATCTTTGGTGACGACGCTACCGGCGCCGACGATGGTCCCGCGTCCGATGCGAACCCCTTTGAGGACCGTGGTCCCGGTGGCCAGCCAGACGTCGTCTTCCAGAATGATGTCGCCGACCTGATCGTCGGTCTCGGGCTCTCCGCGTGCGCGAGCCTCGGCGTTGAGCGGGTGACCGGGGTAGCCGGCCAGATGCACGTTGGCCGAGAGCCGCACATTGTCGCCGAGCGAGATCGTCGTGCCGACCGCGATGGAACTGCCCCAGCCGATATCGCAATTGTTACCGACGATAAGTTCCGGGGTGACGCGAGTGGACGTCCGGCCGCTCAAGTTCACGCGACCGGCGACGCGGCAATCGGCGCCGATCGTGCATTTCAAATTGCCGAGTATCAGCGGCATTCCACCATACAGATACATGCGCGGGGCCGGCTTGGTCAGACGCGTCTGAAACAGCGGCGTGTACCAACAGATGCGCGCAAGATTGCCCAACGTAGAACTGAGCGCGCGGTGCAGAGCGTAGAGCGGCGCGTGGATCGGCGGTATCACCGGAATGCTCGACGTGCGCAGTGTCTTGGCGATTCTGAAGACTGCGCGCGGCACTGGTGATTGGCCGGTCTTCACCCATTGCCGAAGGCGGCTGATCTGCTCGGCAAGACTGTACATTCGTTGCTCCGATATGGACCGTTGCTGATTGCAGTCAGGCTGCGGTTCCGGAAGGACGCGGGGAATCTCGGGTGTTTTTGATGTCACCGGTAGCAGGCGCGGGCCGCTTGAACCGTTGCGCTCCGCGATAGACGGTCCGCAGCAGATCGCTGAAGCCGCTCAACTCCGCTTCGAACTCGAGATCGCTGACATTCTCGCCGTCGTGTAAGCGCGGCAGCATCTGCAGCGGCGTATGCGGCCATGCGAGCCCGCGATTGGTCGTCACTGACGTGGCCATGCCGAGATCGGCGAGAGTTTGGGCCGCCGTAGGGTCGGTGACGCCGCTCGGGTAGCAAAAGTGCTGGAATGCAGATTGCGGCGTGCCCAGCACGTCAGCCAGACATTCGCGATTGCGACGGATTTGGCCCTGGATCACGGCGTCGCTCATGTCGCCGAGTGTGTGGTCGTGCGTATGCAGCTGAATGTCGAGCCCGAGCTTGTGGGCATGGCGCAGTTCGTCGGGTGTCATGTATTCGAACGCGCGCGCAGCCAACATCGGCGCGATGTCGAGATCGAGTGCTGCGGCGAGACGCGGAACGGCCGCGACGCGTTCTTCGTATGGTAGCGTCAGATCGGTGGCGACCCGGCGTGCCTCGATGGCTGACGGCAAGTCGATCAGCCCATCACGATGTGCGACCGGAACCATGCCGGCAATGCGATCCAGATAGCGCGCCATGACGTGGGCGATCACCCGGCCGTTGGTCAACTGAGCGGTATCGCTGTACAGCGTCGCAGGCATGCCGTGCGCGACGAGCGCAGGCAGCATCTCCTGATAGGTGCTCAGCCAGCCGTCATCGATGGTGATCACGACGGCGGCGGGCGGCAACTTCGGACCCTCGCCCTTGAGGGCGCGAGCGGCATCGGCGAGTTTCACGACGGGGTAGCCGGCGTGCCGGATGTAGGCCAAGCGTCGACGAAACGTGTCCGCTTGCATGAACATCGCGTCGCCGGGAAATCGCCGATCACCCAGCCAGATGCCGTGATAACAGAGAATGCGCACGGCTGACGCGGTTCGGCGACGCGCGACCCCGAACAGTCCGGCCGCCTTTGCAGCACTCAGAATCTCGCGCTTCATCGCGGGCATGCGCAATTGACTTCCAATCGACGACTTTACGACCACAGAATTTTTTCACATGAGCATGAAGTCCGAGCAGGCGACTGTTGGAGAATCGCTGGTCATTGCACGCTGACGACCAGCATGTCGCCCGGACGCATCAACGTGTTGCGATCCGCTTGTATCGTCTTGGCTGTCCCAGCGTCCTGACGGACGATCTCATAGACGATGACTTCCTGCTTCGGCATGTCGGCGTCGGCGGCGGGCCGTCTCACGATGCGGGCCGCCGGGCCGGCAGCCTCGATCTCGAGCTCGAGTTGAGCTGAATCACGCTCGAGGCGGAGCAGGTCGGTGTCGATGATCGCGCTGCGATCCTGGCGGATGTTGGCAAGATCGCGTTGCAGGCCGACCAGCGTGCCATCGGTGCGGGAGCTTGCGACGCTGAGCGCCGCGACTTTCTCTTCGAGGTCGGAGATCTTGATCTCTTCCTCGCTCAACCGGTCGATGCGCAGGAACTGCTTGTCGTAAAGCACTTTCAACTGAACGAACTGCTTCTGCCGAAACTTCAACTGATCGGACAGACGTTGACGTTGCGAACGCACGTTCGCCAATTCTTCCTTGGCGATCGTGATGGCACGCTCGAGGCCGGCGATTTGCGCCTCCGTCGAACCTTTGCGGCTCAAGAACGACGTCATCTGTGCATCGATCAACTCTTGCGCCTCTTTGCGGCCGACGAGTGCCAGCAGCCGGGGCGGGATTTCGATGGTCGCCGCGCCTGCGCGCTCGGCATTCAACCGGGCGATGGTTGCGAGCACGCGCTTCTGATCGTCGATCGTGCGTTGCAGCTTGGTATTGGCGCCGCCATCGATGCCATTGGACGCGGCGCTGCGGAATGTGCCGCCGGAAATAGTCACGGCCTGCAGTGCCGTCATGCCGGGCTTCCAGGGTGATGCACCGGGGCGCGCGACGTAGCCGGAAATGAAGACAGGCCGGTACTCGACGACCTCGACCGTCACGAAGCCCTCTCGGCCGACGAGCCGTGCGATGCGTTCGGCGAGGACCTTTTCGAGCGCTGCGGCATTCAGTTTGGCGACCGAGACGCGGCCGAGCACCGGGATCGAAATGCTCTGGTCGTCGCCGATGCGATAATCGCCGGACAGTTCAGGCTGTCCCTGGATCTTGATGCTGATCCTTTCGGCGGCTGTCATGTCGAGCGTGGTCGGCTCGGCCGAAGCGGTCGCAGCCGATGACGTGGCGACAGCGCTGGTGAGCGGGGCTGGGATGGGCGCTGCCTGGGCGCTTGCCGTTGGTGCAACTGGCGCTTGCCGTGGGGGAACGATCACGGTTGCCGCCGCGGGGACAGGACGGGTTTGCGCCTCGACGCCAACCACCGCCACGGCTCCGGTGAGGGCGCAGGCAGCGATAGCCGTCAGCGCCCGCAACGGCGATAACAACTTTATACTGAACATCTGACGCACCCTGCTCGTTTGCTGCTCGGTTTTGTTCGTTTGAAAGATCATCGGCCGTGAGACAATCAAAGTCGGGAGAAGGAACGTCGCTGTAGCCAGAGCCAAGGAAATCGAATGCCCCGCAAGTGCGGCCGCACGTTCATCACTCTGTTTAACTTTGCACGTCCAATACCACGACCGCCTGCGACGTCGTCAATTGTCTTGGTCGCATGGTAAAGTCCAAACCGCGTTGAAACTGTAATGCTGCCGAACACTTAGCGGCCTCGATGCACAACACTGCCGCCGTGTCCGATGCATCGAGCGTGCCAATGGCGCGCCTCAAAGCTTGGGGGTGCGGGGCGCGCCTCTATTGAAGCGTTGCGCAGACTGGCGGACTGATGGCAAACGTCGCCCAGTGCGGCTCCAACGAGTGACACCATGCGCGAACGCGTCGTCTGGCAATTCATCGACAGCAGTAGCGTCGGTGGCGCCGAGCGCCATGTTGCGAGCCTGGTCGACAGTCTCAGACGTCATGGGCAACCCGCCGAGGCGGTGCTGTTGCAGGATCACGGCGCCAACCCCTGGCTACTGCAACTGTCGGCGGCGGGTTTACCCTTTCGGCATCTCGATGGCCGGCTGGCGACGCTGATACAGGCGCTGAAGTCGGAGCGGCCATGCATTCTGCATACGCACGGCTACAAGGCGGGAATCATGGGCCGGATCGCCGCCCGGTTGACTGGCATTCCCGTGGTGTCGACGTTTCATTCCGGCGAGCGTGGGGCGTTTCCGGTGGGAGCCTACGAGGCGCTCGACGATTGGACGTCGCGGCTGGGACAGCGCATCGCCGTCAGCGAAAAAATCCGGCAAAGACTGGCGCGCGGCACGCATTTGATTCCGAGCTACGTGGCGACGCCGAACGAGCCGTCGTCTGCGCTGTTGCCGGCACGGGTTGGCTTTGTCGGCCGGCTCAGTCCCGAAAAGGGCCCGGATTTGTTCTGCGCGTTGGCGGCGTTGGCGACGGCCGATCCGCAATTTGCGGGCGTCGAGTGGCATGTCTGGGGCGACGGTGTCATGCGACGTGACCTGGAAGCCCGATATGGCAGCATTGTCACATTCCATGGCGTGGCGACGGCCATGGAAGCGGTTTGGCCGGCGCTGGGCCTCCTGGCGATGCCGTCGCAGTTCGAGGGTGTGCCGTTGGCAGCGCTCGAAGCTGCGGCGCAGGGTATTCCGGTGCTTGCGAGCCGCGTCGGTGGCTTGCCGACGGTCGTGTCGGAGAACGTCACGGGATGGTTGTTCCCGCCGGGCGACATGGCCGCAGCACTCGAGGGTTTGTCGAAATGGCAGCATGCGCGCGCGGGCGTGTCGACGGCGCTTCGCTCGGCCTGCTGGGAAAAAGCGTGTGCGGATTTTTCCGAGGCCAGATGGCTGCCGGAGATCGTCGCGGTCTACCGCAAAGCTGGCGCCGGGTTAGCCTCCGGAGAGATCGCTTCGCCGAAGCTCGCCGGTTGAGACATACCTCTGATGTTTTTGGGGCATGTCAAATTGCGGTCCGCCTCGTGCCGCTTCCGCCGGTCGAAGCAAGTAACCGATTGATTGCGCACAGGTGAGATATTCTTTGTGCTGACCGCAATAATGAGTGTTTCTTTCAGGTGGCACTGAATGCCGGCTGCACATATTAAATACGATTTGATCTTTTGTTTTTACTTGCTGTAAACGACCCCTAACAAAGAGTTTACAGTCCAAGCTGTTGCTGGATTTCGCTCAGCCGGTGTGGCCGGGCGGCCAGGACGTGTTTGGGCACGGCGGATGGGCAACTTGCGGGTGTCCGTCGAGACGCCTCGCAGGGTGAAACCGGACAGCAAGCATATGCCCACAATCTTCAAAGCTCCGTCTCGCTTCGAGGCGACCGAGGTCCGCAGAATGCGAACGGACTTCGATCGGCTGGCGGCTGGCCATGACGACGTCGTCGTCGACCTCGCGCGCACCGAGGCGCTCGACGGATCGGGCGTCGGCGCGCTGGTTTATACGTTCAAACGTCTGGTCGCGACGGGTAACCGTCTGACCGTGCGCAACGTATCGGGGCAGCCGCTGAACCTCCTCAACGAGTCGGGCCTGCTGCGTACGCTCAGCAACGAACACCGCGACGGCTTCCTGCGCAGTGCGTGGCGGCGCGTGCAACCTCGACCGCCGACCGTCGCCGCCGTTGGCGAAACCACGGCGGGACATGCGGCGCAGACTTCAGTCGACGAAGCAGCCGCACATGATCGAGCCAAAGGCGCTGCATGAGACGCGCGTGGGCATGGGCACGTCAGTGCCAGCTCACTTGGCCGGGCGTTGCAGCATGTGCCGGATCAATGCCGACGTGAGCAGTGGCGGGGCCAAAAAAGGTCCGCCGTCGCTCGTTCTGCGCTCGGCCAATGGTTGAACGTTGCAGAAATCCATCAGGTCCTGCGCCAGCAGCGCGTCGCGGAAGGCTACGCCCACGCCATGCTTGCCCCGGTGCGTCAACTCGCACGCCAACTGCATGTTTGGTCCGTCGACGTACAGATCGAACGTCGCCGGAAGCCACTCCGGCACCTTCAGTTCCAGCAGCGCGCCGCCGTCCGAAACGTTGCGAACGCAGCACGCCAGTCGCTGCAGTGTCGAGGGGATGATCCAGGCGTGCCAAACCGCGCGGCGGCGTCCGAAACTTCGGCGCTCGTGCATCGCCGGTTGCGCTGAAACATGCAATCTGTTGGTTGACATGACCGGACCCTTTACGCGGTTTTTACCGGTTCGATCATCTTCAAGTAAGGTTAAGAATGTGTTGATGCTCGCCGGATCGAGCATCCACCCGCACCCGCTCTCACTTTTTATCGCTCGAGGTGCCCACCCGCACCCGCTCTTTCGCTTATCGCTCGAGGTGCCCACCCGCACCCGCGATGGACGTCAGCACGCCACCCGCACGCGCTGCGGGATCGCGCCGCCGCCAGCGCCCGCCATCGACGCGGGCGAGAAATTGCTCGACGAACAGATTGAACAGGCCGGGCTCTTCGAGATTGACAGCGTGTCCCGACCCCGGCAGCAGCACCAGATCGGCCGTCGGCATCAAACGCTTCATCCACAGATTGACGTCGAGGCAAGGTTCGTCCTCGTCACCGACCATCAGCAGCACCGGGCATGCAACCGCCTGCAATGCGGCTTCCATCTCGTAAAGTGACGGCCGCATCGCCTGTACCTTGCGCAACGTCGCGGCCGCTGCGTGAGCCGGATGCTCAGCCAACTGATCGACGAAGCGTTGCCACCCCAGCGGATCCTTGTTCTTCAATTGGATGCGGGTCGGACCCAGTCCCATGCTCGCAGCGTCGATCCGGCCGGCCGACTGGAACCGCGCCGCGGTCGTGCGGCACTCGGCCTGGAACGCTGCGCGGCTGTCCAACGGTGACCCCGAGCCGCCGCCCGCAGCTACCACCGACAAAACGCGGGTGGCGTGCTCGATAGCGACAGTCAGCGCGGCATAGGCGCCCATGCTCAAGCCCACGACGTGCGCCTTGTCGATACCGGCGGCATCCATCACAGCCACGATATCGGCGGTGAAGAAGTCCTGTCCGTAGAGCGCTTCGTCAGTCGGGGCATCGGACTTCGGGTATCCGCGCGCCGACATTGTCACGCAACGCCAGCCACGCGAGAAGTAGCGCATCTGATCGTCCCAGGTGCGATAGTCACCGGCGAACTCGTGCACGAACACGATAGGGAGTCCGCTGCCGGCGGATTCGAAATAGATCCGGGCGCCGTTCGAGCTTGCGAGTGCCATTGTGCCACCTGAATAAAGCAATAAGCCGATGCGCGCTTCCAATTACGGTGCCGCGCATGCGAGAATGGCTGGTAATGGCCGCGAGATCCAGCGTGTGGATCACCAAAATCGCCATGCCGACAGTCATGCCGAGCGCCCGTAGTCCCGTGATGGGTCCGGGTTGCGGTGTACCCCCTGGAGCCGCGACGACGACGATGACACTTGGCAGCACCACTCCTGGCAAAAGTATCGCCAAAACAGTCGGCAGCATTCCGGTCCGCGGCTTCAGTCTGACCCCGATCGGTCATGTGCGAACACCCTGGTCACCCGGCAATTGCCCCAAGAACATGGCGGCGGCGCGCGAAGCCGGGCGGGCGGCCACGCTGATGATCGATCCACCCTGGCGCGACGGGCTGACCGGATTAGATCGTGCCAGTCACCTGATCCTGCTCGGCTGGTTCGGCGATGTCGATCGCGATGTTTTGCTGCAGAAGCCGCCACATCTGTCCGTCGCTCAGGGCTGCTTTGCCTTGCGCACGCCAGCGAGACCCAACCCGATCGGCGTCTCCATCGTGCGGCGGACATCGTTGGGCCTCGCCGCCGGGCTGATCACCGTCGACGGCCTCGACTGGTTCGATGGTACGGCCCTGATCGACATCAAGCCCTACTACCCTTCTACCGACCTCCACCCCGACGCGCAGGTCATCGAGCCTTAGGCTTCGCACCGGCCACCCAACTTCAATTAAGAGGCGGCCACAGCAACGTCGGGATTTTGCCGATCGGCGGCGCCATGACGACGGTCTCACCATCGATGGTCACCGTGCCCGACGCAACCAACTGCAGTGCGTGGGGATAGAGGCGGTGTTCGGCTTCGAGAACGCGGGCGGCGAGCGTGTCCGCCGTATCGTTCGGCATGACCGGCACGGCCGCTTGCGCGACGATCGGTCCGGCATCCATTTCCGTGCGGATGAAATGGACGCTGGCGCCGGTGATCAGGGCCCCTTGTTCGAGGACACGCCGGTGCGTGTCCAGCCCGGGGAACGCCGGCAGCAGCGAGGGATGGATATTGAGGTGACGATTGCGCCAGCGATCCACGAACCCGCCCGTGAGCATCCGCATGAAACCGGCGTTGCAGATCAGGTCGACGTCATGGTCGAGTAACGTTTGGTGCAGTCTGGCCTCGAACGCCATGCGGTTCGCATAGGCTTTGTGATCGATGGCTGGCGCAGGGATGCCTTGTGCGCGTGCCCACGCCAAGCCCTCTGCCTCCGGCCGGTTGGAGAGCACGACGACGGGTTCGGCCGGA
>JANLYD010000371.1:0-3695 GCA_031365465.1 Hyphomicrobiaceae bacterium | reverse complement strand
TCGGCGTGCCGCTGGCGGCGGTGACGAATGCGCCGCGCGCAAATGCGGAAATGATCCTGGAAGGGCTCGGAATTGCCGACCGCTTTCAGACGCTGGTGATCGGCGACGAGTTGGCGCACGGCAAGCCGCATCCGTTGCCGTATCTGGAGGGCGTGCGCGCGTTAGGCGCCGATGCCGCGCGCTCGATCGCGTTCGAGGATTCTCGTTCGGGTATCACGTCGGCGGTGGCGGCAGGGCTGGCGACCGTAGGGTTGACGACGTCGCTGTCGGCTGAAGCGCTGTCGGCTGCGGGGGCGATGCTGGCGATCGACGATTTTGGAGACGAGCGGCTGACGTCGCTGATCAAAGCGCGGATGGGTATTTTGGTCGGATGACGGGACTGTGCGTGTCAAGTCGTGAGACTAGAGATGCGCCGAGGTCGGTTGGCGAACCTGCGTGATGCACCGCGCACGGGATGACGGCGCTGCGGTCGCTCACTTTGCGTAGAAAAAATCGAAGCGGCAGACGAGGCCGGTGGTTTGCCAGTCGAAGTCGACAGTGCCGCCTTTGTGTTTGATGGCGGCCAGCAGCATGCGGTGACCGAAGCCTTGTCTGATCGGCGGCGTTATCGCGGGTCCATTTGTCTCATGCCAGATGAACGACAAGCCATTACCTCGGGCGAAATTTCCTTCGCGCGCCGATATCGAGACGCGGCCGTCCAGGCCTGACAGAGACCCATGTTTAATGGCGTTGGTGAGCAATTCATGCAGTAGGAGTGCTAAAGTCTGAGCAGACAACGGCTCTAACGTGACGGGGGCGACGTCTAATGAAAAGCGATTCCTGTCGACGTTCTGAAAGGCTGAAACGATCGAGCCAACGAGACCGTCGAGACGCGCGCCTTTCCAGGAATTTGCGACAAGCTGATCGTGCGCAGCGGCCATCGCGCCCAACCGCTGATTGAACGATTCGATGTAGTTTTTTGCGGCGGAGTCGCCGCGACCGCTGACTGACGCGACACTTTGAATGGTGGCGAACACATTTTTCACTCGATGGGACAGTTCGCCGATCAACAGGCCGCGCTCGGTTTCGATGCGGTGATAATCGATCTCGTCCATGGTGATGGCCGCCAGTTGGCGAAGAATCTTTTCTTCGTCGATGCCAAAATCGTGCCTCGGTTTGACGTCGTGAACGCAGAGCATTCCGATCTTGTGGCCACTCGTGGTCAGCAATGGCGCGCCGCTGTAAAAACGCAATTTGGGACCGGTAACAACAAACGGATGCGTTGCGAAACGCGGGTCTTCCAAAGTATCGGCAATGGTGAAAGGAACGTCGGAGTCCGACAATATTGCGTGGGCGCAGAAGCCGTGCCCGCGCGTGATCTCAGCGACCTCAGTGCCGACTGCGGACTTGAACCATTCCCGCGCTTCATCGACCAGCGACACGAGCACGACAGGCATATGCAGGAGATCGGCGGTTAGCCGGGTAATGCGATCGAATCGAGGGTCCTTTTCCGTATCGAGGATACAGAAGTTATGCAGTTCTGCGAGACGTGCGGCATCGTTTGCAGGAATTGCGGCGGGCACGGAGCCGTCGGTGGAGATTGCAGGTTGATCGTTCAAATCGATGCTCCGTCCAGCGGCCAGCGGCGGCTGTTCAATTCGGCGACTGGCGTTCCGGCCAGTAGCGACGGTCGATCTTCTGCATGCAACTGCGCCAATTCGTGGTGCAGGTGGTGCAGACGGGCGAGGTGCTCGCGGGCCGCTTATTGCCGAGGCAACGCGGGATCTCGGCGTGACAGGCGCCGCAGGCGGCGGTCCACTTGATGCACGCGGCCTTCGAATTCGTCTTTTCGCAGATCGCGCCGCCGTATTTTCCGCAATAGGAGGGCTTGCCGATATGGCAACTCGGCGCTTGTGCGGAGGCTACGGTTGCCGGGAGCGTTATTGCGCAAAGAGTGAAGACGAAGGCGATCAGAATGCGCACGTTCTATTCCAAGTTTGATCAGGCCGTGGAGGGCTGACGGTGACGTTTAAGATCCCGGATATTTGTTCAGCGCAAAGAGCGCTGCTCAAATTCCGGGAAGACGATGGTTGGTGCTACGACGATGATTGCTGCAACGCCTGGTTTGTTAACGCAGCGGCTCCTGATAATTACTCTCGCAAAGAGTGCAGCCCGAATTGAGGGACGGCGTTGGATCAAGAGCGACGACGATGTTCGATTTTACGACGGTGATTGATGCGACTTGGTTTTGTTCACGCGGTGGCTCCAGGGGGCGAGAATAGATACGTTCAATGACGAGTACGACTATAACATGAGATTGAGAGGCGGGGATAGAATCGGTAAACTGACGATAAATGGCCTGTTGAATGCAAAAACCCACCGGATCTTGCAATCCGGTGGGCTTTTTTTAGATCTCTGGCCCCGAAGCGTTCTCGCCTCGGGCAGACTTTGCCGGCTTACATCATGCCGTCCATGCCGCCCATGCCGCCCATGCCGCCGCCATGGCCGCCCATGCCGCCGCCAGAACCCTTCTTGGGGGCTTCAGCGATACCAGCTTCGGTGGTGATCATGAGGCTGGCGATCGAGGCCGCGTCCTGAAGTGCGGTGCGCACGACCTTAGCCGGATCGATGATGCCCTTGTCGATCATGTCGCCGTACTCGTCGTTCTGGGCGTCATAACCGTAGGTCGCGGACTTGGACTCCGAGACTTTGCCAACCACGATGGAGCCTTCCATGCCGGCGTTCTCGGCAATCTGGCGGATCGGGGCTTGCAGAGCGCGGCGAACGATTTGAATGCCGGCTTCCTGGTCGTCGTTGTCACCCTTGACGTTGATGGCGAGCGAGGCCTTCAGCAGGGCAACGCCACCGCCGGCGACAACGCCTTCTTCAACCGCTGCGCGGGTTGCGTTCAGTGCGTCGTCGACGCGATCCTTGCGCTCCTTGACTTCGATTTCGGTGGCGCCACCGACGCGGATGACGGCCACGCCGCCTGCCAGCTTCGCGAGACGCTCCTGCAGCTTCTCTTTGTCGTAGTCCGAGGTGGTTTCCTCGATCTGCGCCTTGATCTGGTTGATGCGGGCTTCGATGTCTTTCTTCTTGCCCGAACCGTCGACAACCGTCGTGTTCTCTTTTTCGACGCGGACGCGCTTGGCTTTGCCGAGCATGTCGAGCGTCACGTTCTCGAGCTGGATGCCGAGGTCTTCCGAGATCATCTGGCCATGCGTCAGCACGGCGATGTCTTCGAGCATCGCTTTGCGGCGATCGCCAAAGCCCGGCGCCTTGACGGCGGCGATCTTGAGGCCACCGCGCAGCTTGTTGACGACCAGCGTCGCGAGAGCTTCGCCTTCGACTTCTTCAGCGATGATCAGCAGCGGCTTGCCGGTCTGCACGACCTGCTCGAGCACTGGCAGCAGCGGCTGCAGCGACGACAGCTTCTTCTCGTGGATCAGGATGTAGCAATCCTCGAGTTCGGCGATCATCTTCTCGGAGTTGGTGATGAAGTAGGGCGACAGGTAGCCGCGGTCGAATTGCATGCCTTCGACGACATCGAGTTCGATCTGCTCGGCGCTCTTGCCTTCTTCGACGGTGATGACACCTTCGTTGCCGACCTTCTGCATGGCTTCGGCAATCTTCTCGCCGATCACTTCTTCGCCGTTGGCGGAGATGGTGCCGACCTGGGCGATTTCAGCCGAGTTCTTGACCTTCTTGGAGCGCTT
>JANLYD010000154.1:0-4382 GCA_031365465.1 Hyphomicrobiaceae bacterium | reverse complement strand
GTTTTCCCCAATAAATCTTTCGGCCCGATTTCCACAACCCCAGTCGCGCAATAGCCGTATTTCACTGGAAATGGAAAGTCGCCGCCTTGGAGGGGGGCACGCATGCGCGCCCACTCGCTGGGAGCTACTGCGCCCGACAATATGAGCCGTTCCGTGCCCCGGCTGATGCCGGTGAATTGGGTGCGAACGCGCGCTTCGTCGAGGGTGGGGGCTTTGAGGGTTTCGGCACGGAGTTCGACCACACCGGGTTTCGCGTACCAGACGGCGCGTGCGACCTGGATTTTGCCGGTCGAGCGCCGTGATGCTGCAGCAGGCGTTGGATCAGACATCATCGTTTCCGCAAATAGGTTCTTGCCATGACCGACAGTGTCGATACGTCACGCACAAATGCGGGCTCAAAAAGCCCAGCTAAGCCGTTCGTGCTTACGACACCCACGGGTCTCCAGTCCATCGCCGACCTGACGCAGCGACGCCGGATCGTGATCGCGCTCAACGTCGTCACCTATATCGCCCTGATGTGGGGAGCTGCCCGCGTGATGGGCTACGGCGGTTGGCTCGCGACTGACGTGATCATGTTCATCTGCTTTGCGCTGGGTACGCCCTGGACCGTGCTTGGCTTCTGGAATGCGCTCATCGGGCTCTGGCTGTTGCACTGGCATAAGGACCCGATCGCGGAAGTTGCGCCGTATGCAGCGGCCGGCGACGACAAAACCCCGCTTTCGATCACGACCGCGATCTTCATGACCGTGCGCAACGAGGATCCCGAGCGCGCCATTCACCGTCTGAAGACCGTCAAGGCCAGCGTCGACGCGACCGGCGAAGGCAAAGTTTTTAGTTACTTCGTCTTGTCCGACACCAACGACGACGCCGTTGCGGTGATCGAGGAAAAGGCGTTCGCCGATTGGAAAGCGTCCGATCCCGACGGCGTGCGCATGACCTATCGCCGGCGCACCGACAACACCGGCTTCAAGGCCGGCAATGTGCGCGAGTTCTGCGACCGCTGGGGCAAGGATTACGAGCTGATGTTGCCACTTGACGCCGACAGCGTCATGTCCGGCGACAGTATCGTCAAACTCGCGCGCATGATGCAGGCGCATCCGAAGATCGGCATTTTGCAAAGCCTCGTCGTCGGCATGCCGTCGTCGTCGGCGTTTGCGCGGATTTTCCAATTCGGCATGCGTCACGGCATGCGATCGTACACCATGGGCCAAGCCTGGTGGGTCGGCGATTGCGGCCCGTTCTGGGGTCACAACGCAGTGGTTCGCATCAAGCCGTTCCATGAGCAGTGCGAGCTGCCGATCCTGCCCGGTGCGCCGCCGCTCGGTGGTCACGTGCTGTCGCACGATCAGGTCGAGGCGACCTTCATGCGCCGCGCCGGTTACGAGGTGCGCGTACTCCCGATCGAAAACGGCAGCTGGGAAGAGAACCCGCCGACCATGCTCGATTTCGCCAAGCGCGACGTGCGCTGGTGCCAGGGCAACATGCAGTACATCAAGCTGCTGGGCACCAAGGGCTTGTACCCGATGAGCCGTTTCCAATTGATCTGGGCGATCCTGATGTTCCTCGGCATTCCTGCCTGGACGCTGATGATCGCACTGCTGCCCATCGCCGCGTGGCAGGCGCAGGACGCGAACGGCCTGTTGGTGTCTGGGTATCCAACCGGTCTGGCGTCGTTCCTCTACATCACGTTTTTCGGCATGTACCTGATGCCGAAAATCGCGGGCCTGATCGATGCGGTGCTGACCAAGGGCGGCGTCGCGGCGTTCGGCGGACCCGTGCGGTTCGCGCTCAGCGCGGCGCTTGAGCTTGTGTTCTCGTTCTTGCAGGGTGCGGTGTCGACCATTCGGACGACGATTTTCATGATCGGCTTAGCGTTCGGAAAATCTGTGATCTGGGGCGGCCAGTCGCGCGATGCCTATGGCATTTCGTGGACCACGGCGGTCGAGAACTTGTGGCCGCAGACGCTGTTCGGCATCGTCGTGTGTGGGCTGACGTATCTGGTTTCGCCGGCAATGTTCTGGTGGAGTTTACCGCTGACGGCTGGATACCTTGTTGCGATCCCGTTCGCGGTGGTCACCGCCTCGCCGGCTGTCGGCCGCTGGTTCCAAAAAGTGGGGCTGTGCGGCATCCCGGAAGACTTCAATCCGCCTAAGGAAGTGACAGCGGTGCTGGCGAAGGTGTGAGTGCGGAACTATCGGGCGCATGTATGGACGGCGTCCTATAAGCACCCGTGGTCAGACTTTTTCGCAGCCGGTGCTGTCGGTTGTTTTCAAGCATTTGGGCCCATATCCCGGGACCGTGGGTGGTCCGGGAGTTTGTGCCGCGACGCAGCCCACGACGAGCAGCGTGGACGCTGCAATTGCGAAAACTGTCTGCAGTAGACGGAAGACAAGTAAAATCTCCCTCCAGAACGAGCGCTCCTTCAGCGACCGGATAGATGCGATCCGAGTTGTGGGAGCGGGCAAGCGGAAACTTTGTGACGCAAAAGCTAGCCCTGACAGCTAGCACATGCCACGTTGGCACCCTCAGCCCCACACCACACTCCGGTCCCCGCCATGTCCGCACCCTCCCCCTTCACCACCCGCCCGGAAATCGAGGGCACGTTTGGCGTGGTTGCGACAACGCATTGGATCGCGACTGCCGTCGCGATGGGCATTTTGGAGCGCGGCGGCAATGCGTTCGATGCGGGGATTGCGGCGGCGTTCACGTTGCAGGTGGTCGAGCCGCATCTGTGCGGGCCGCTCGGCGATGTGCCGGCGATGCTGTGGCCGGCGGGGACGGATGCGCCCATCGTCGTGTGCGGCCAGGGTCCGGCGCCGGCCGGGGCGACGCTCGCACACTATCGCGATCACCTGGGGCTCGACATCGTGCCGGGCACGGGGCTGCTCGCCGCCTGTATTCCCGGCACATTCGAGACCTACATGCTGATCCTCGAACGCCATGGCACCATGCGGCTGCGCGACGTACTGGAGGCGGCCATCGGTTACGCGTCGGGCGGGCATCCGCTGGTGCCGCGCGCGGTCGAGACGATCGAGACGGTGGCCGAGATGTTCCGTGCGCACTGGCCGACGTCGGCGGCGCTGTACCTGCCGGGCGGCAAGGCGCCGGCGCCTAACGCGATGTTCCGCAATCCGGCGCACGCGGAAACGTACGTTAGAATCTTGCGCGAAGCGGAGAGCGGTGGCGGCGGACGCGACAAGGAATTTTTGCGTGCGCGAAAAGCGTGGTCGCAGGGGTTCGTCGCGGAGGCGGTCGACCACTTCTGCCGCACGCAAGAAGTGATGGATGTATCGGGCCGCCGCCACAAGGGCGTGCTGACCGCGCACGACATGGCGACCTGGCAACCCACAATCGAGACGCCGCTGCACTTGGACTACGGCCGTCACCGCGTGTTCAAGCCGGGACCGTGGACGCAAGGTCCGGCGCTGCTGCAGATGCTGTCGCTGCTGAAGGGTTATGACCTCGATAAACTCGATCCGTCCGGCCCGGAGTTCCTGCATCTGTGGATCGAGGCGGCGAAACTTGCCTTCGCCGACCGCGAGGCATTCTACGGCGATCCGTTGTTCGCAGCCGTGCCGATGGATGTGCTGCTGTCGGAGAAGTACGCCGTCGAACGCCGCAAGCTGATCGGCGATCGCGCCTCGATGGAGCAACGGCCCGGATCGATCGCGGGCTTCGGTGGCCGCGTGGTTGTGTCCGACGCACGCACAGCGGCCGGATCGGGCGCAGGCGAACCGACGGTTGGAAGACTGGCAGAGCCGACAGTCGGCGCGCGCGGCGAAACCAGCGGCGATACGGTGCACATCGATATCATCGATCACGCCGGCAACATGTTCACCGCCACGCCGTCGGGCGGCTGGCTGCATTCGTCGCCGGTGATCCCTTCGCTCGGTTTCCCGCTCGGTACGCGGGCGCAGATGTTCTGGCTGGAGGATGGACTGCCCGGCACGCTCGCGCCCGGCAAGCGGCCGCGCTCGACGCTCTCGGTTGGCATGGCCGCGCGCGACGCCAAACCCTATCTCGCCTGGGGTACGCCCGGCGGCGATCAGCAGGATCAGTGGAGTTGCCAGATGTTTCTGCGCCATGTCCACGCCGGGCAGAATTTGCAACAGGCAATCGATGCGCCGTCGTTCCACATCGAGCATTTCCCGGCGTCGTTCTGGCCGCGCGCCGCACGTCCCGGCGTCGTCGTCGTCGAGGGCCAGATGCCGGAGGCGACGGTGGATGAACTGCGCCGCAAAGGCCACACGGTCGAAATCGGAGCCGATTGGTCCGAAGGCCGTCTGACGGCGGCGTCGCAAGTGGGAACGTCACGGAAGGCGGCGGCAAACCCAAGGGGCATGCAAGGGTATGCAGCGGGTAGGTGAGGGTGAGGCCGTTCA
>JANLYD010000350.1:0-3530 GCA_031365465.1 Hyphomicrobiaceae bacterium | reverse complement strand
ATCCGGGTCAACGGTGTTGGTCAAGTTGAAGTATTCGAACGGCTGGCAAAACTCATCGGGCGGGTCGCAGGCGTCGCGTAGGAAATAAAATTCGCCCACGATTGTCCCAGCCGTTGCCGGAACAGCAAAAAAAGCGCCTAGCAGTGCGAGCAGCACGCAACGCGAAACACGACCACGCATCGGTCCCTCTGGGGAGTGGCAAGGGTATTTAATATTTCAACGGCAAGCTTGCAAGGAACAATCGGCCCGGTTCCATCCGCTGGGCGGGGGAATTTTCGGAAGCACGTTTGTTTGGAGGCCATACGTTATTCCAGCCATTTGTGGAATACAAGCCCCGCGTCACCAACGTCGCAAGTGTAAAGATCTCCGACGATCCGCCCCTGGTCCGTGTTCCCTTGATCCCTGGCATGCCGCTCTCGAAATCCTCGTGCAGCTCGCGAGCTGCCGGAATGACGCCCGATCCATCAATCGCCGCCTCGCGAACAATCGACAGCAAGCGTTTCGCATCGGTTCTTCGGTAGACTGCGCGGATGATTCGCCACATCCTCGCAGTCGCCCTCGCGGCCGGCCTCACCGCCTGCGCGCAATCGCCGGAAACGGCCGCCGCTCAAGCGGCCCGGCCCGATCCGCTTCCCGGCACCAAACTTTCGGTCGAGCAATTAAAAGCGCAGATGTTTCACGTCAGCGCCGGCAAGCGGTTGAAGCGGGCCTGGCCGAACGGCGCGAAGATCGCGGTCGGTCTCTCCTTCGACGTCGATAACGCCACGGCCACGTTGTCGACCGGCAATCTTGATTACGAAATCCTCTCGCGCGGCGAATACGGCGCCGTGGATGGATTGCCGCGCATCCTTCGCATCCTCGATCGACAGCAGGTGCCCGCGTCGTTCTTCATTCCGGCGGTCAGCGCGGTCCTGCATCCGCAGATCATCAAGGACATTCAGGGCGCGAAGCTGGCGCACGAGATCGGCGTCCACGGCTGGATCCACGAGCGGTTGCCTCTCCTCAACGACGAACATGAAGAGCAGCGGCTGCTGACGCAGTCGATCGAGACGCTGTCGAAGATGACCGGCAAGCGGCCGATCGGCTACCGCGCGCCGTCGTGGAAACACAGTGGCTGGACGATGGGCCAGGTAAAGGCAGCGGGGTTCCTCTATGACAGCAGCCTGATGGCCAGCGACGATGCCTACGAGCTGTTGCTCGACGGCAAGCCGACGGGGATCGTCGAGCTGCCCATCGAGCGCATTCTCGACGACTCACCATACTTCGGCAGCAACGCCGATGGATCCAATCCGTCGGTCGGCGACGTCTACGAAGTGTTCCAGTCCGAGTTCGATGTCGCCTACGAGGAAGGCGGCCTGTACTTGTTGACGATGCACCCGCACATGACCGGCCATCGCTCGAGGGCGGCGATGCTCGAGCGGCTGATCCAATACATGAAGAAGAAGCCGGGTGTCTGGTTCGCGACGCACGAGCAGATTGCGTTGCACGTCAAGAGCCTGATCGGAAAATAGCCATGCGCATCATCGCTGTTGCCACGGCTCTCCTTCTCAGCACGACGCTCGCCGCGCAGACGCCGGCGGCATCATCGGCGGGCACGTTCGACCCCACCCGCGCGGGCGTCATCGACCGTGGCCTGCAGCGCTACGTTGACTCCGGCCGCGTGCCAGGAATCGTGGCGCTCGCCATGCAAGACGGCAAAATCGTCTACGAGAAGGCGTTCGGGTGGGCCGACCAGGAAGCGGCCCGGCGGATGACCACCGATACCGTGTTCAGGATCGCATCGCAGACCAAGGCGCTGACCAGTACGGCGGTCATGCAACTGCTCGAGGAGGGAGCACTCGCGCTGTCCACGCCCGCATCGACTTTCATTTCTTCCTTTGCGCACACCACCGTCGCCGTCGCCAACGAGCGCGGGGCCGTCACTCAGATGCCCGCGCGACGGCCAATCACGATTGGCGATTTGCTGACGCACACCGCAGGTATCTCGTATGGCACTGAGCCGTCGATCGCTGCCTTGTACGAGGCGAAGGGCCTTGGCCCAGCCGCCGGCGCCGGGTGGTACACCGCCGACAAGGACGAACCCGTCTGCGACACCATGGAACGATTAGGCACCTTGCCGTTTGTGTCGCAGCCGGGCGAGGCGTGGGTCTACGGCTACAACACGGACGTCCTCGGCTGCATCGTGGAGAAGGTGTCCGGCACACCGCTCGATGTCTACCTGCACGATCACATCACCGGTCCGCTCGGCATGAAGGACACCCAGTTCTTCCTGCCGCCCTTGGAAAAGGATCGCTTTGCCGCCGTTTACCGCAGCGGCCCTGACGGACAATATCTGCGTGCGCCGGACGGGCCACGTGGACAGGGCGCCTACATCGATGGTCCGCGCCGCAACTTTGCAGGTGGCGCCGGCCTGCTCTCAACCGCGCGCGACTATGCGCGGTTTCTCGAGACGATGCGCCGTGGCGGATCGATCGAGGGAACACGCATCCTCTCGCCGCTGGCGGTCAAGCTGATGGGCACCAACCAGGTCGGGGCGCTCCATTCACCCACCGGACTCGGCTGGGGTTTGGGATTCGAAACGGTGGATCGTTTTGGCGCCAACGTGATGAGCAGTCAAGGCGCGTTCGGCTGGGGCGGCGCTTATGGATCGATCTACCGAGTCGATCCAGAGGCGCGGTTGGTTATGGTGATGATGATTCAACTGATTCCGAACGCGACGGACATCCGCGAGGTGTTTCCGACGTTGGTGTATCAGGCTCTGAGGTAGACACCCACCCAAGACTTCGCCCTGGAGACGCAAGAAGTTTTTGCTATACGAACGCGACCGCGAGTATGCGGAAATTGGGATGGGAGATCCGGTCCTGTCGCTTCTAGTCAGTTCCTGAACACGGGAATGGATCGTGCTCCCTTTCGCACGCGGAGGGACGCATGGAAGTCCAGAACGGATTCATCCTCGGGATCTACAACTACTGCGATCGTTGGTGTGAGTGCTGCGGTCTTACGTCGCGATGTCGGCTGTTTGCCGACAGCGCGAAGTATGAGGCGACGCCGCCAGGTGACCTGAAGGAAGTTGCTGAAGCAAGGCCGCATCCCAGCGATTACCGGCCACCTTCCAGACGGCTGGAGGAGGCTCTGAACGATTTCGAGGGATCGAAATGCCCCGAGGTGCCACCGCGACCACCATTGCCTGCGCCCCATGCCACGGTTGTTCGGCGGGCCAAGGAATACAGGTTCGGGGTGTTTCGGTGGATGGAGTCGGCCAAGATGAGCGACCTGAATGAACCTGGACGCCCACTGGCAATCGTCAGCCACTTCTCAGGTGTAATCGTCGCCAAAACGCATCGTGCGATGTACGGACTCCATGAGGACGACGGTGATCGCGAGTTCCCGCCGGACTTCGAGGGCTCTGCGAGAGTCGTCGTTGACGGAATCGAGCGATCGATTTCCGCTTGGAAGAACCTCGCCAATCAGGGCGATGCGTCACCACCGATCGCGACAGCCTTTATCAGCCAGCTTGAGTGGATATTGGG
>JANLYD010000343.1:0-5862 GCA_031365465.1 Hyphomicrobiaceae bacterium | reverse complement strand
CGATTGAGCGCTTCCTGCGCCATCGCTTTTTGTGCAGGCGAACCTTGTGCCAACGTCATGGTCAACTCGAAACCTTGGCGCTGATGAAAACTCTCCTCCTTGCAGATGCGGATCATCGCGCGCGCATAGGGGCCATAGCTGCAACGGCAGAGCGGGATCTGATTCATGATCGCCGCGCCATCGACCAGCCAGCCGATGATGCCCATGTCGGCCCAACTCAGCGCCGGATAGTTGAAGATCGAGGAATATTTCGCACGGCCATCGTGCAACTGATCGAATAGTTCCTCGCGCGAGACGTTGAGTGTTTCGGCAGCGGAATAGAGATACAGCCCATGCCCCGCCTCGTCCTGCACCTTGGCCAGCAGCGAGGCCTTGCGCCGCAGCGACGGCGCGCGCGTGACCCAGGCACCCTCGGGTTGCATGCCGATGATTTCCGAATGTGCGTGCTGCGAGATCTGGCGCACCAGCGTTTTGCGGTATCCGGCCGGCATCCAATCGTTCGGCTCGATCTTGTCCTCGGCGTCGACGATGGCCTGGAATTTTGCGAGGCGGGCGGCGTCCTCGGGTATCGTGGGCGTGGCGGCATCTTTGACGTTCAGGGCCTGGGTATACATAGCGAAGCTCCTGGGGGAGGCGAATGGCAGTACGTTCGTATCACAAAATTGAACGGTGGAGACGGGTTTTTGGTCTGCGGCGCATAGCCCCGCGACGCCGCCGCGTAGGTGACTAAAGCGGCGGCGGCTGACAAGATGGTACAGACCATCACGTGCCGGACCGCGCCCCTATGCCAATTGCCTCGATACTAACCACGACACTCGAATACAAACTGATCCCCGGCGATCCAGACCGGCCTTACCTCGTATTCCTGCACGAGGGGTTGGGCTCGGTTTCGATGTGGCGCGATTTCCCCGATAAAGTCGCGCGTCAAACCGGAGCCCGCGCGCGGGTTTATTCGCGCCAAGGCTATGGCCAATCGGGCCCGTTGACCGGCCCGCGCGCGCCACAATTCATGCACGACGAGGCGCTGATCGTTTTGCCGGCGCTGCTCAAACGTCTTGGCATCGTGCAGCCCATCCTGATCGGGCATTCGGACGGCGCATCGATCGCGCTGATCCATGCGGTAGAACACCAGGACAATACACGCGGCGTCGTACTGATGGCGCCGCACGTGTTCGTCGAGGCGATCACGGTCGAGAGTATCGCGCGCATCGCCGAGACCTACGAGACCACGGATTTGCGCGCGCGCCTCGAGCGCCATCATGCCCACGTCGACGATGCGTTTCGCGGCTGGTCGCGCATCTGGCTCGATCCGCGCTTTCAAACCTGGTCGCTGGGTGCCGAAGTACAGCGGTTGTCGGTGCCAACGCTGCTGATCCAGGGCGCGGACGACGCTTACGGCACCCTCGCCCAGATCGACGCCATTTCGGACACAGCCCCCGGCCCCGTGCAACGCGTCGTGCTCGACAACTGCGGCCACGTGCCGTTCCGTGACCAGGAAGCCGCCGTGCTCGACGCCGTGGCCGGGTTTGTGGCGAGGGTGGTGGGGTGAAAGGCCAACCGATGACCATGCACGATTGCAAACGGCCCCCTCAACTACCAGCGATAATGTTCTAACACCTTCTTGCGAATACGGCGTTCACACGCTAGCTTCACAGCTCGGGCGGCCAAATTTGCAGACCGTACTCGCCGCTTTGATGTACCGGCTTGACGGGTACCGAGGATGGCATTGAACCTTTTGCGGCGCTAGGGCGATGCGTGACGGTCCATAATGACCGTAGAAGAACATTGTTTAGTCGAGGTGTACTTTGTCAAACATCAGCGGCGGCAAAGAACCGCCCACCAATGCGAGCTACCTGCGCAGCCTTCCAACCGGTGAGGCGGTTGCCGCCAAAAATGCGATCGGCGTGTTCTTCGGCAACGTCCAAGCCCAGCCGGTTGCGGCGGATGCCGCTCAACGCAAGACAAGCATCGTGCGCCCCGCCGCCGCTCGATGGGTACTCTACAGCGGCGCTGTTCTCCTGATTGCCTCGTTGCTCACCTATATCTTTCATGACCGGGTCGGGCCAAGCACGCCCGGTATCTTTCTGGGCGCGGGCGGCCTCGCCCTCGCCGCCGCCGGTTTGGCGTACTGGTGGTTCGCCAGCAAGGTGGTCGTCGATCCGGAACCGGCAACCAAAACGACCATCGACCGGGGCCGCGACGCCGTCGAGCGGCAGATCAAACATGTCGAAGACAAAGCAGATGTTTTGTTCGGTCCGGTTGCGGATGGCGGACGCCGCTTCGTGCTGCAAGGCATCGGCCGCCGGCAGTGGAACGGGGACCACGACATCCCCATCCGCGAGTTCGAAAACGATCGCATCTTCGCGACCGTCGTCCATCTCGCCGTGATCGATCTGACCCGGCATACCGTCGCCGTCCGCGAGATGGGGCTTGATTTAACGACCGGTACGATTTGCGAAGAATCCGCGATCCGCCGGCCGATCCAGGACGTGCTCAGTGCCACACGGCGTGCGAAAAAAATCGCCGCGGCAGGTGAATGGGATCGCGCTGAAAATCTCGTAAAGAAGCGCGCGGCCATTAAAACCTCCGACCCGCGCACCTCGGAGGCCATGCAACGGCGCGCAGCCGCGCTTGATGCCGATATGGCGCGGCTGACGTTCGACGATACGACCGGCGATGAATTCAAGCTGCACTTTACCGGCGACGAGACGGTGATGCTGAATGTCGCCGACATGAACTTCGCAAAGAATCTGCGCAAAGTCGCGTATCCGATCGGCGGCAAGGAGAATCTCGACACCGTGATCGCGGCCTGGGCCGCGGTTGACAAGGCACGCATTGATGCCGAGGCGGACCGGCACCAGCATCGCGCGGCAATGCAATCGAGCACACGAGGCACAGAGAAGGGCGTCGGTGAGGTGCACCAAGGCATCACGACGGCGCAACAAGGTCTGGCCGGTTTTCAGGACGCGTTGCTGCAGGGCATCGGTGTCGTGGTGCAGAAATTGTCGGGCCTGGAAACGGCCATGCACGCACTCGCTGCCACGAATGGCGCGACAGCCGGCACGACGAGCGATCGCGCAGCCGGCGACGCCGCCGCCTCGACGCTGGCGCCGGCTGTGGCTAGCGCCGCGACGACGCCGGGCGCTGCGACGCGCCCCAAGCACGCGGTCGAGCCAACCCCTGTATCCGGCCCGTTCGTGGCGGCGGCGGTCAACGGCTCGGGTGACCGGACGTAGCCAGTTCGCGGCCGGGACCGAACGCCCGGCTCTTCAAATAATCTCGTCCTCGTCCATGACGGCTTCGGTGCCAGTATCGCGATGCGTGTCGCGTGCCGTGTCCCGCACCGGTTTTGCGCGGTCGTGCTCGCTCGCCCAGGCGATGTGGAACAACGCGTCGCCCATGTTGACGATCGGCAACGTGGTGCGGCCGACGATGATGCCGCGGCGCGTGCTGCGCACTTCTGCTTCGGCATCTTCGTAGGGGTTGGCGACGACACCGATCAACTCGTCCAGCGACACGGCATCGCCAATACGCTTGGAGGTGCGGAAGATGCCGCCGTCGGGCGCGCGCACCCAGGCCGAGGCGTTGGCGAATACGGGGATACCGGTGTCGTTTTCGAGTGTGCTGCGGTCGACGCCGTCGGGCAATTCGAGCAAGCCTGTGTGCAGCATGACGTTGGCGATGCCGTCAACGCCGGCCTTGATCGCGAACTCGTCGAAGCGCAGCCCTTCGCCGCCTTCATAGACCAGCACGTCGATGCCGGCTTCGCGTGCGGCGCGGCGCAGTGAACCCGGCCGCTCCGCCGATTCCAGCACCACCTGTGCGCCAAACGCTTTCGCCAGATCGCGGCACCGCGGCTGACGCACGAAGTCCGCGCGGATCTGCGGCAGGTTCACGCGGTGCACGGCGGCCGTATGCAGATCGATACCGAACTGGCAGCGGCGCACGACCTCGTTGAGGAACAGAAACGCGAGCCGCGCGGCCAGCGAGCCGTTGGCCGAGCCCGGAAACGACCGGTTCAGATCGCGCCGGTCGGGCAGATAGCGCGAGCGGCCGATGAAGCCATAGGCGTTGACCACGGGCACACACAACAGCGTGCCGGAGATGTTGGCCGGTTGCAGCGTGCGCATGACGCGGCGAATAATCTCGACGCCGTTGATCTCGTCGCCGTGGATCGCGGCCGAAACGAACATGGTTGGCCCCGGACGCGGGCCATGCAACACGTGCACCGGCAGCGTCACCGGCGTGTGATTCGACAACTTCGACACCGGCAGGTCGACCAGCTTGCGCTCGCCGGGCGCGATATCGATGCCGCCGATGTGAAAAGGTTGCCGCATGGGATGCGTGGTGTCTCCCGGATCACTCGACCCAGTCATGCTATGGACAGCGCGGCCAACGCAAGACTTTGCCGGAAACAAAGTTCTCAGTGGCGCCACCGCGTATGCCCGCGCACGCCGATACCCGATCCGTGTGTCCTTCTTTGCCTTGCCTCTGGGTCACGAATCGTAGAGACAAAGGTATCGAAAGTTGTATGACCGTTTGTTGCGCGTCGGGGCATCGGAGGGATCCAGATGAACATCATGACGCCACATGTCAAAGCCGCGTCTTCAGCGCCGGTCGACATCGCCGAAATCGCTGAAGCTACTTCCTCGACCTGTTTGTCGAGCCGCGTCCGCCAGTTGAGCCGCATCATCACGCGTGTTTACGACGACGCGCTGCGCCCGCTCGGTATTACGGCGAGCCAATTTACGCTGCTGACGCAGCTTGCCCAGCAAGACGGCATCACAGCCGTCGAAATCGGCCAGACGCTGGATATCGAAAAGTCGACGCTGTCGCGCAATCTGAAACGCCTGCTTGCTCTCGGGCACTTGACCATGGACCCACCGGCCGGCCGGCGTGGCCGCGGTCTGCACCTGACGCCGAAGGGCCAAGGCATTATTCATACCGCGTATCCGATCTGGCGCGATGCGCAAAACAAGGCGATGCGCGTGATGGGCGCCGATACGCGCGACATGCTGGATACGTTGCTGGTTCACGCCGAGAAATTGGGCGTTGCCTAATCCGGCTGGATTTGCTGGTTTAAAATTCGTAGTCTGAGAGCGCGCAGCCATCCGGTTGCGCGCTTTCTTGTGCTGAGGTGCATGTGTTTCCATCCGAACTCGAAGCGCACGCACGGCGCTTGCTCGATGCGGCGCGTGACAAACGGCTGCTGATCGCAACCGCCGAAAGCTGTACCGGCGGCCTCATCTCCGGCTTGCTCACGGAGATTCCAGGTTCGTCGGATGTCGTCGATCGCGGCTTCGTCACCTATTCCAACGCGGCCAAGACGCATATGCTCGGCGTGCCGCCCGGCTTGATCGGCGCGTTCGGTGCGGTCAGTTCGTCCGTTGCCCGCGCCATGGCCGAAGGCGCGCTCAGGAACAGCAATGCGCACATCGCCGTTGCGGTGACCGGTATCGCCGGCCCCGGTGGCGGCACTCCGGACAAGCCGGTCGGCACCGTCTGGATCGCCGTGGCGAAAATCGGCCAGGCGGCGACCGCGACGCTCCTGCAGGCCGGCGGCGATCGCGCTGCGATTCGCGCTGCCTCGGTCGTTCGCGCCCTTGCCCTGCTGGTCGAGCGCTGCGAGGAGGCGTCGGCAGGCGACTGACCCGCCTGAGACCCTTCGTGCCACGCCTGGAAAAAGGACTTCTCCATGCCCCGGACCTTCGTCGATCTGTCGATCTTCCTTGAGAACGACGTGCTCTCCGATCCGCCCGCGTTCGCGCCGAAGATCGAGTACTTCAGCCACGACAACACCTTCGATCAGATCGCGCCATTCTTCCCCGGCTTGCAGAAGAGCGATCTTCCCGAGGGCGAAGG
>JANLYD010000328.1:0-4266 GCA_031365465.1 Hyphomicrobiaceae bacterium | reverse complement strand
GCAGGCGGTAGAACGCCGCGCGCAACCGGTCTTCTTCCGGTAGCTCGGTCAGCAAATCGTCACGCTGTGCCTCGGCAACTCGCAACCCGTTGGCTCCCTTTAACTGCAGATGATCGGGGTGTCGTCTTAGGTGCGACGGTGACCGAACGGTATTAGTTCCGCTTATCATTTGACATCATCTGCGCGTCCGCCACAAGACATATGCAGCCACAAATCCGTGTATCAGCAAATATGAGTGTGCAGTTGCGAAGGCAATGCCGCACCTGCACAATCGCACACTGCTCCGGCGTCCTACCGCAGGGCGATGCGCACGACGCGGCGGTTGTACTCGATGCGCGCTGGGCTTACATCTATCGAGGCCGGATGGTATTTCTGGCTCTGTTGACGCCCGGTGGCGAAGGTCTGTTCATGGAAAATGCCTCGACTAGCAACCCGACCGTGTCGCCTTCGATGCAGGATCCGTTCGGCCGTCACATCAGCTATCTCAGGGTATCTGTCACCGACAGGTGCGATTTCCGCTGCGTGTACTGCATGTCGGAACACATGACGTTCCTGCCCAAGAAGGAGCTGCTGTCGCTCGAAGAGCTTGATCGGCTGTGCTCGGTGTTCATCGCCAAGGGCGTACGCAAGTTGCGCATCACGGGCGGCGAGCCGCTCGTCCGCAAGAACATCATGGCGTTGTTTCAAGGGCTCGGGCGGCACTTGAAGTCGGGCGCGCTCGAAGAGCTGACCTTGACCACGAACGGAAGCCAACTGCCCAAGTATGCCCAACAACTCCGCGACGCCGGTGTCGAGCGCATCAACATCTCGCTGGATACCCTGAAGCCGGATCTGTTCAAGGCCATCACCCGTTGGGGCGCGTTCGACGACGTGATGACGGGCATCGAAGCGGCTGAGAAAGCTGGTCTCAAAATCAAGATCAACGCCGTGGCGTTGAAGGGTGTCAACGAACACGAGATGGTCGATCTCGTGCGGTTCGCGCACGGCCGTGGCGCAGACCTGACGCTGATCGAGACGATGCCGTTGGGCGACATCGACGGCGACCGCACCGACCAGTACCTGCCGCTGTCGATCGTGCGGGCGCGCCTGATGGATACCTTCACACTTATCGACAACCCTTACCGCACGGGCGGACCTGCACGTTATGTGACCGTGAAGGAGACCGGCGGACGGCTCGGCTTCATCACGCCGCTAACGCATAATTTCTGCGAGAGTTGCAACCGCGTGCGGCTGACGTGCACGGGCACCCTCTTCATGTGCCTGGGACAGGAAGACGCCGCCGATCTGCGCGCGCCGCTTCGTGCGAGCAGCGAGGACGCCGTCGTCGGCCGCGCCATCGATGCGGCGATCCTCCGCAAGCCGAAGGGGCACGACTTCATCATCGATCGCCGCAGCGCCAAGCCTGCTGTAAGCAGGCACATGAGCGTGACCGGCGGTTGAGCCGGGATCGAGGGGGCATCACGCATCGCAATTCCGCGAGCGCCGATGCGAAGGCACGGCGACGCCGAAAATAGTAGGGGATCCATGGTTCGCATACCGTATCGCTTGATCGCTGAGGCGGGCGTCACGCGACGCGCGCTGCTGGTTTTCACGATCGTGTCGGCAGTGCTGAACGGCTTGGTGACGGCCAGCGTCGGCGCATGGTTGGCGCACAGCTACTCGACCGCGCAAACGCGGCGGGCGTCGATCAATGGCCTCTCCTCGCTGCTGTATGATCGGCGCACGAAGGCCGGACTGGTCGTCTCGACCTTACGGCGCAACGGCGAACTCGACGAATTACGCGCGCGCAAGCGCAGCTACGACGAAGCCTACGTCGAGTGGAACAAGAGCCTCAGACCCAACCTCTTCGCGATCCGCGAGGTGATGGGCGAGAGTGCGTTCACCTCGCTCGAACAGGATTTCGAGAAATACATCGTCGACCCGTTCTCGAAAATAGACGCCTGCGTGACGCGCGCCTACGATCTCAAGATCGCCGGCCAAGACGTGCTCAAGGAATTGGAAACGTGTCGAATGGCGCCGCTGTATCAGATGACATTGGATTGCGGCGCCTCGTTCACCAACGAATTGTACAAGCTGTCGCGCATTTCGATTCTACCGTTCTCCGGCGCTGGTGAATTGGAGCGCGCTGCCGCCCGCGCACGGATCGCGAAATCCTGCGATCGGCCGATCGGCTGATGCGCACGCGGCGACTTTCGATTTTCGGGCACGCCCGTTCGCGTGCATCGCAGGCGCTGGACCGGCTGTCGCCGAACGCACGCGGCATCGTGGCGATGCTGGGCGCGACGCTGTCGGTCGCGGTGGGCGATGCGCTGATGAAGCTGTCGACGGCCTACATGCCACCGGGCGAAGTGATCTGCATCCGGGGCGCGATCGGCGCGGTGTTGATCTGGAGCATGGCGGTCCGCACGGGCGTCATCGCGCACCTCCGTCAAGTGTGGCGCCCGCAGGTGATGGTCCGCACGATCGGCGACATGAGCGCGTCGTTCTTCTTCATCTGTGCTCTGCCCTTCATGCCCTTGGCCGAGGCCGCAGCTATTCTCCAGACCAATCCGTTGGGCGTTACGGCAGCCGCAGCTTTGTTGCTCGGCGAGAAGGTCGGCTGGCGCCGCTGGTCGGCAACGGGCATCGGTTTTTTCGGCGCGCTGCTGATCATCCAACCGGGTGGAGCGACGTTCACATGGGCGAGCGTGCTCGTGCTGCTCTGCGTCGTCGGTTCGGTGACGCGGGACGTATCGACTCGCAAACTCGTCGGCATCCCGACAGTGTTGATAACGGCGGCGGCGACCACGTGCACGCTGCTCGCCAGTTTCGTGTTCGCGGCGTTCGAACAATGGCAGGTGCCGACATCGGCCGATCTGGTGCGGCTGGGCGCGGCCGCGGTCTGCATGCTGTCGGGACAGATGCTGATGGTCACGTCCATTCGCGCCGGCGATGTTTCCGCGGTCGTGCCGTTTCGTTATTCGGCAATGATATGGACGTTGCTGCTGAGTGCCGTGATCTGGAACTACGTGCCGAACGCGGTCACTCTGCTCGGCATCGTCATCGTTGCCGGCGCGGGACTGTACGTGTTCTTCCGCGAGCAGACGCTGGCGCGACGCGCACGGCTCGCCACGATCGCCGCCGCCGGCGAGGGAACACCATGAGCACCTCACGTCCCATGCGCACCTCACGTCCCATGCGCACTTCACGCCCCAAGCGTACTGCACGTCTCATGCGCACTGCGCGTCTCATGCGCACTGCACGTCCCATAAGCACCTCACGTCCATGAGCACTAAACGTCAATGAGCGGTGAAAATGCTTACAGCGCGCCGGCGCCTCGCGCGCGCGACGATGTCACCGGCATCCTGGCGATGGCCAGCGCCAATGTGCTGCTGATCGTCAACGATACGCTCGTCAAACTGGCGGCGGATCAACTGCCGATGTCCGAAGTGATCTGTCTCCGGGCCATCGCCGCAACGCTGTTTCTGCTGGGGTCGGTTCGCGTCATGTTCGGCACGGTGCCACGGCCGACGCGCGTGCTCGGCGCGCGAGCGGCGCTCGAGGCGGGATCGACGCTGAGTTATCTCTATGCGTTGCAAATGATCCCGATCGGTGAGTTGGCCGGTCTCCAACAGATCATTCCGCTGGCCATCCTGGCGGGTGCCGCCGTGGTGTTCCGCGAGCGGATCGGCTGGCAGGGTTGGATCGCAGCGGCCGTCGGTCTCGGCGGCGCGTTGCTGATCATTCGGCCGGGCATGGCGACGAACGGCGCCGGCATCACCAGCGCCGGCGCGATCCTCGCCGCGTCAGCCGTGGTGTTTCAAGTGTCGCGCGATTTGCTGACCCGGGCGCTGCCGCCGGTGTGGCCGCCCGCGTTCGTGGCGGGCACGTCGCAGATCGCCATGGTACTCTGCGGATTGGCGCGCGCCCCGTTCGATCATTGGGTGCTGCCACAGCCGATATTGCTCGCCCAGATCGCGGCGTCCGCGCTGTTTCTGGCTGTCGCGAACGCCTGGCTCGTCATCGCCATGCGCTCCGGCCGCATCTCGGTCGTGGGACCGTTCCGCTACGTGGGGCTCATCGCAGCGCTGGCGTCGGGCTATCTGGTGTGGGGACACTTTCCCGATACCCTGTCGCTCGTCGGCAGCGCGATCATCACCGCATCAGGCCTCTTCAGCCTGTGGCAGAGCCGAGCGGAGAGACGCACCGTCACGCCTCAGTCATAGTTGACGGTAAGCCTTCCCTTCTCCCCGTCGTGACGGGGAGAAGGTGCCCGAAGGGCGGATG
>JANLYD010000324.1:0-14739 GCA_031365465.1 Hyphomicrobiaceae bacterium | reverse complement strand
GCGGCCAATCGAGATGTCCGAGGCAATCATTGCGATGACGCACCGTCTGGTGCCGTCAGCGCCAGCCTGACGCGATTTTCAGAAGCGGACGCTCAATCCCAGGCGATCGGGACAGGTCGAGACGTCTCTTGTGGGTCAGGTTCAAGCGTCAAAGTACCGTCACTTCATGGATCGGTCTACCCTCAATAGCGGTAAGTCAAGCGGCGCGGCAGGAGAATGGGAACGGCTCTTTCGATCGTGCTGAGGCCCGAAAAGGCAACAAGGAAATTACCACACCCTAAACACCGCTGGTACAGAGATTAGCGCCGCCCGTGATAAGCAGCGCATTGAAATTGCTGACAGAAGATCTAGCAAAGTCCGTAAATACCGCCGTTGACAGTCGCTATAGGTTGGGCTTCGTCGTCATACTTTCGCGCACCGTGGGCAAGCTTTCGGATGGCAGGCACGGCAGTGCGCTTTGCCACATGACGTGCATGTTTGTCCGGTCGCGCTGGTGACGTGCAGATTTTCGTCGCAGACATGCCGAGACGTGTCGAGACCAAGCCCCGCCTCGTCCAACGGCGCTTCCATCATGCGGACGGCCGGGTGCCAATCCAACGCGATCATCCGTTCCCCTTTGCGCCGTTTGATCTGGATGTCGTAGCGCTGCACCGGGGCAAACAGCAGCAAGCCTTGTGTCCACTCCACGCTAATCTTCAGCGCATATTTGTGCCTGAGATCATCGCTCTTGGCGGCATATTCACGTTCAATCGCCGCAACGCGCAGGGCTTCTCGCTTGCGGTCACCGGCTGCCTTGTCGGTCGCTGCGTTCTGCAGTTTCGCAAGCTTGTCCAGTGCTGTCTGGCGAAGGTCGTTGTGAAACGTGTGCACCCGTCCGCGATCCCTCTCCAGCCGCCGGCGCATGGAGCGGAGAAACGGCTCCAGATCGTCGCGTACAAGGTGGTTCAGCAACGGAGCTATCCGGAGGGCGATATCTTCACAACTCAGCACCGGAGGCCCCGCGGCCAATGCCGCCTCCACATCTAACAGATGCCATGCGGGCTCTTCTGCCAAAGTCCGGCCAAGCTGGTCCAGCACAGGCCCATTGAGCACCGCGCCCGTTCCAAGATTGAAACCCAGCCAGATCAGGCCATCCCGCTTCTCATCTGACGATGCCGTTGTGCGAAAAGCCAGCAGCAGGCAACGCGTCCAGGTCGGGCGGCTATCGACCAAGCGCCAGACCGCATTCGGCAGATGCAAGGCGCGCTCGATGAGACGTTCAGGCTTGCTTGGTGCGGCGGCATTGGGGCACGGCAGTTGGCGTGCGGCCCAACGGCCTCGATCACCGATCAGCGCGCCGAAACGGTCGAGCCAATCTCCCTCAAGCCCGACGCGCGCCGCCCCTCGTGGGCTCGCCGCACTAAAACCGAGCCGTGTTAACTCTTCCTGCCAGCCGAAGACCCGGCGGAGCGGTTCGGGAGCGAGAACATCGAGGCCATCGGGTTCGATCACGTCGACCGCTGCGCCTTCAGCTTCCAGCAAGTCGTTTACGAAGGCGCGCAATGCCGACATTTTTTGTACCCTTTTGTACGAATGGACCGCCGGAGCAGGCTGCCGGTCGCATGCACTGACGTTCTGCGATCACAGCGCGCGTGCGCCCTCAGGCTGTTTCAAAGTCTTCACCAAACAGCGTCTCGTCCAGAACCTTGGAACCGTCGTGTTGGTCACGTGCCGCGGTCAGGCTTTGCCCGATCGCGTCGAAGGCCGCGCTGCGATCGGTCTCGGTGGCGGCCAGCCACGCTTCCAGAACCAGATCCGGAAACTCACGATCTTCCTCAAGGCCTCCGAGAATGGCTCCGACTTCGCCGACGACCAATTCGAACATGGCAATCTTTTCGTCGAGCAGGATGAGCACCTGCTCTTCGAGGGTGCCGAGCGTGACGAGATTGAACACGAAGACGTCGCGCTCCTGGCCGATACGATCAATCCGGCCGATCCGCTGCTCGATCGCCATGGGGTTCCACGGCACATCAAAATTGATCAGTGTATTGCAGAACTGGATATTGCGTCCTTCGCCGCCCGATTGGGTGCACAAGAGAACGCTTGCGTCCTCGCGAAACGCAGCGATTGCCGCGTCTTTCTCAGGCCCGCTCAAGCTGCCGTCGAAGCGGGCAAAGGCGATGCCTTGCTCTTCGAACAGTGCGCTCAGATGCTCCAGGGTTTCTCGCGCCTGCACGAACACGATCTTCTTTTCGGCCGCGTTCTTGCGCAGTAGATCCATGAGTGCGGTTTCCTTGGCGCCACGGCCAAGCGCAGCCCATGTTCGTGCGAGCTTTGACCACACTTTATTAGTCGGGTCGCGTTCTGCCATCCGCTGTGCTGACGCTGCGGCGGCCCGCGGCGAGGACCCGGCAGCAACAAGCAGATGATGCAGAGCAAGCCGATGCTTGCCGCTGGCGTCGCCCGCAGCAATGTCGCGCGCGGCGGCCGTCAACGCGGCGTAGGCGGCCCGCTCGCCGGCGCTTGGCTCGATCTTCAGCGTGCTCGCCTGCCGGCGCGGTAGTTTTAGCGCGACAATGGCGCGCGTGTTGCGGATCATGACGTCACGCATGAGGGCCCGCAGCGCATCTGGATTGGCGGGCACGCGTGGCTTGCCCGGAGTGACATGGACGGCACGGAAGTCTTTCGGCGTCTTGAAGATACCCGGCTTGAGCAACGTCAACAGATTGTAGAGTTCAACCAGATCGTTCTGGACTGGTGTCGCCGACAGCAGCAGCAAAAACCGCTTGTTGAGCGCATCGACCAGCTTCCAGCTTTGGCTGCTGCGATCCTTCAAGTGATGCGCTTCATCGACGATGACAACGTCGTAGGCCTGGGCGGCCAAATGTTCGGCGTGCTCGCGGCGGCGCGCGGCGGCAATCGACGCGACCACGTGCTTTTGTGCCCAGAATGCTGCTGGATCGTCGCGGAGCAGGGCATCGTATGAGGTGGCAAACGGCAACGAGAATTTGGTTTCGAGTTCTTCACGCCATTGCCCAACCAATGAAGCAGGCGTCAGGATCAGCGCCCGTTCTGCCATGCCGCGAAGCGCGTACTCCTTCAACACCATGCAGGCCTCGATCGTCTTGCCGAGACCGACCTCGTCCGCCAACAGAACGCGGCCATGAAATTGCCGGAGCACTTTGCGCACGGTCTCGACTTGGTGCGGGAGTGGCTCAATCCCCATGACCTGATTCTCGCACAGCAATTCGTCGAAACCCTGCACCAGGCCCAAGTGCGCAAGGCGTTCGCGCAGCCCGAACCAGCGGCCATCGATGTCGGCGGACACAAGCGCCGATATTTCTGCGCGGCCTTGGTCTGGCGGGGCAGCCGCAAGCGTGGATCGCAGGCCGCTCAGCAAACGGCTGGGGTCGAACCGCAGGTCAAACTCCAGATCAAAACTGATGAGCGGCAACGACTCGATGGCCTCGGCCGGCTTGGGCGCGCCAGATGGTGGCGCGTCGACGGCAGCGGCTGGCGCCGGACCGGTGCGTTCCTTGCGCCGCTGCCGCGCGCTGCTGCTCGCCGGTTTGCCGCGTGCTGCCGCGGGCGCAGGTGGGCGCTTGGCGGTTTGGCTGGCGGGCTCAAAGATCATTTCAAGCTGCAATTGCAGCCAGCGCGCACGCCTGAAACCGCCGGGGAACGCCCGCAGCTGGTCCGGCCATCGGGTCATGTTCTGCCGCTCGAGCATTGTCTTTGCCGCAACGGTGTTGCCGCTCTGATGCACCGCCAACGCCCGCAGCAATTCAGCGGCCGGTCCCGTCGCCCGCTTGTCGAAGCGTTTCAGAAAAGCGTGCGCGCGATCGGCGCTGCCAGCAAACAACGCCGCCGTTGCCGCAAACAGCAGGATGTTGGGATCGCCCGGACAGGCTGTAAGCGCCTCTTCCGCAAGCGGCAGCGCTTTCATGTAACGCCTTTGATCCTCAAACGCGCGCGCCAGCCGGTCGATCCAGTCGTCGACACGCTGGGCTGCCGCCTGCTGCGCGAGCATTGGAGTCGAGACGGCCCCAAACAGATCCGGCATCGGTTCTGCCAGGCGCGGGCCGATCCCAGGACGTGCCGACGACGATCGCGCTGAATTGCGATTTGCTTGAGCCATCCGACGAACCTACCGGAGGTCGGTCGTTCACAACAGCGATCCTGGCCTGGAATACACAGTAATCTAAAACTGAGCGTATGTTCGCGGCCCGAACAAGAGAGACACCGTCTGTGCGCCGCCGGGGCCCGATGCCATCACACTCCGACCGGCTGAGCGATCGCACGGGGCGATGTCCTCTGTCCGTAGCGCGGCGCCCAATAATCGACGCGGGGATTGCCGATGTGAATCCTGCACTGACGCGTTTTCGAGAGCTTCGTTGGCGATACTTCCATTTGGTCGCGTGAAGCACGCGCAGCTGTTGCGCTTCGGCGACAGGCGTCAAAAACCGCGCTGAAAATATTGGCGAACTTTGAGGTTTGACGTTTTACGCATTTCGGTGACGTCAGCGATACGCCCGCCGTTGCGGGCGTCGGCGTCTGAAAGACGTCGTTCCTTTATCTCGATGTCCAAAAAGAGCCTCTCAAACGTCCCGCATGTTCCTGATAAATATGACACAGCAATCGCGGGCGAGGGGGCACCGGTGGCGATTGGAGGATACAAACATAAATCACGCTGACTGTTTAGCTGAACGCAAAGCTGAGCTTGGTCAGCACTGGACCGGCGAGCCGCGTTCAATCCTCGCGGCACATCCGTGCGATATTGACCACCTCGTCCGAGTCGATACTGGAAACAAATTCGATATTTCTGACACAACTCCTGCTCCACTCGCGGCAGACGATGGCCGACATCCGCGCCAACATCTTCATCGCACATGGCCTCAAGGCGGTGCTTCTAATAGCAACCATCTTTGGTATCACTGGGCTGTGATCCGCGATCCTGGCCGACATAGGGGCAAACGTGCCGGTGACCGTGAATGCGTAGGGCTTGCTATGGAGATTGCTTCGCCGGGTGACTTCTCTGAAGATGCACGATGAATAGTCCCGCCATGGCTAACGCTGTGAAGGCCGCCCCGGCCAGAAACGTCATGCGCGGACCATAGGCGTCCCAGAGGCCGCCTGCGATGACGCTAGCGATCAGCAAGGCGATGCCACTTGCGAGGTTGAATACGCCGAAGGCGGTGCCGCGCAAGTCCTCCGGCGCCGTGTCGGCAACGAGCGTTGCCAGCACGCCCTGGGTCAGCCCCATGTGCAGCCCCCAGAAGACGACGCCGGACAGGACGGCAGATACAGAAGTCGAAAAGGCTAAGATCAGGTCGGCGACAATCAGCATGCCGATCCCCACGAAAAGGATGCCATTGCGACCGATGCGGTCGGACAGAACTCCCGCCGGATAGGCGACCACCGCGTAAACCACATTCATGACCACCATGATGATCGGTACCAGCGCGACCGGGAGTCCAGCACTCTGCGCCTTGAGTATGAGAAATGCCTCGCTGAAGCGCGCCAACGTGAACACGGCCGCAATCCCGACCACGGCCCAAAAGGCTGCCGGGAGCCGCTTAGAGTCAGCCAGTTGGAGAGCGGGCTTGGCCACGCCCACCTTTGCTTTTCTCTCCGGTTCGTCTACGGCGAGCACCATCAAGGCGAGTGCAATGAAAGCCGGGATCACAGCGAGCCAGAACACCAGCTTAAAATTGTTCATCGAGAGGAGCATCAGGCCGACGGCCAGCAGCGGGCCGATAAATGCTCCGATGGTATCGAGGGACTGCCTCAATCCGAAACTGGCACCACGCAGGTGATCTGGTGCGATATCGGCAACGAGCGCATCACGGGGTGCACCGCGAATGCCCTTGCCGATGCGGTCGACGAACCGGGCGCCGACAAACCATTCAATCCCCGTCGCCAGGGGAAATACGGGCTTGGTGAAAGCCGCGAGGCCATAGCCGATGATCGCCAGCAGTTTGCGCCGACCCAGCCAGTCTGACAGCGCGCCCGAAAAGACCTTGGTGATCATCGCCGTAGCCTCGGCGATGCCCTCGATGAAACCGACCGTCATCATCGAGACGCCCAGCACGCCAACCATGTAAATGGGCAGCAACGCGTGGATCATTTCCGACGAGATATCCATGAACATGCTGACAAGGCCAAGCGCCCAGACACCACGTGGGATGCCTTGTAATGACCCCATTATCTTGACGGTCATTCGTCTTCCTTCGTCCCAAGCTTGCCGTGCAGTCCGCGATCGATGCGGGAGCCGACAACCAGAATTGCAACAACGGCGATGGCTGCCGGAATAACCAGCCGCCACGCGCCGATACCGCAGGCCACGCCGAGGGCCGCCGTTACCCAGATGGATGCGGCGGTGGCGACATGAAAGATGCGTTGACCGTCGGCGCCGCGCAGAATAACGCCGGCGCCGAGGAAGCCGATGCCTCCGACCACACCCTGCATGACGCGACTGACCGAATTGGCATCTGAGCCCGCAAGGCCCAATTCTGTGCTCGACATGACGAACAGTGCGGCGCCGAGCGCGACCAGCGCGTGGGCGCGGACCCCCGTTGGTTTGCCATGGAGATCACGATCAAGCCCGACAACCCCGCCTGCCACGACGGCGGCACAGATCCGAAACGCTGGCTCCATCATTCCATCGAGCATTGTCCTGTTCCCAGTGGCCGCATGTTTGTCTAGCCATAGGGCATGTGCGACCTGCGGGCGAGATTCATCATTTCAGCGCAAGTAGCGGTTGGCCAGCTCCACCAAGTGCTGGCCACTTGAACGGGACGCCTGCCGCTACGCACCGGGTTTAGAGGCATAGCTCGCGCCGCCATCGGTCGACGACAGGTGTCTCAGCCGCGCCAGCGCATTCAGCGGAGCCGTATACAGCGCTTGTTCTTTTTGCCCCTTTGAAGTGGTGGGTAACGACCAAGCTTGATTGGAAGGGTGCAGTTTGGAACCAGCAAACCACCAGTCTGGCGGATGGCAGGCCTGCCGAAAATTTGCATACCAAACATTCCGGCGCCAAGCAGTATTCAGAAGGCGCCGGCCATTTCGGCATAAAATTCAACGATTACAATGCTTTGATCAATATGTGTGGCTTGTCAAATCGCGATCGTCAGTGAGTTATAACAGAAGTGGTTGCGGGGGCTGGATTTGAACCAACGACCTTCAGGTTATGAGCCTGACGAGCTACCGGGCTGCTCCACCCCGCGTCACCAATAAACGGACGATGCACACTTCAAATATGCATCCGATAATCTACACAGACATACTACGCCGGACGTGTAAACTCACGCTGACCCTGGACTGTCCAGCGGCGGCTGTCCCATCGACAGTTAAGGAACAATGCTCCGGAGTACACATTAGCGCGGAATGAACCGGGTGTCCAACGTTTGCCCACCCATTATGGCACACGGGTTGTGCAACGGACGCATTGCTGAGCTACAGACACTCGTCCGCAGGTTCATCGTCGCAGGTTCAGCGCGCTTCTGCACTCTCCTAGCAGGTTTTTTTCATTTGTGAACCCTGCTATTGCTACGCGCGGCATATTTTTGTGCCGATCGGGCGGAAATGTTGCATTGTGGCGTCCGAAACTCATAGACCATTGAATTCGCGCGCGTTGGAGCGTTGGCGAAGACATAGGGATTGTCGTCCTTCCGGATGAAACAACACCGGGCGCGCCCTCATCTGAACTGCAACACCTTGAGACCAGGGTGTTGGAACGGGAACGAACTACAGGCATGTGTCGGCGGCCGAACGGACTACGCTGACGATCGCGGCGATGCTGAAGTACATCGCTGTGCTTGGCCTCATGCCGTTCCGTTGTATCTGGCTGGCGCTGAGCACGTTCGTCTCAAGCCAGCGCGTCAACCCGGTCAATTGCTCGATGGCCGGGGACAATTGTTTGGCCACGAGCCCTGCGGCAGTTTGGATAGTCTGCTCAGCTGAACCCATTTTGCCGATGCGACTGGCTACTTTTGCAAGCGTTGCGTTGTTGTCGCCACAGCGCGCGTCGAAGCTGCCGATGACTTCGATCGGTGCCGATAGGTTCCGGTCGATGCTGTCGACCTGCTCTGCGAGGCGCGCAAAGACTGTAGCGGCATCGCCGGCGCCGGTTTCGTCACGCCGCCATTGCGAGTGTGAACTGCTTCAACAGGTTGAGCGCGGTGCAGAACATGGCCCATTCGGCGCGCACTTTTCCCACGCCGCGCAATAGGAACTGGCGGACGCCGCGCGCCGGTTTGATCTCTCCCAACACCGGCCCCACCACTTGCTTTCGGAGCCGGTAGGGCGTCTCGACGCCGCCATCGTCGGTCTTTTTACGCATCGCCCGTGTGAGTGGCCCGCCGGTTTTGCCCCAACTGCTTTTTCCAGAGTCCGCTGTCGCGTGTTTGGCACGGCCCGGCGCGAGGTAACCGTCATGTCGCAGACATGCTTTCAGCACGGGTTGCGGCTGGCCGGCGCTTGCCGATTGGCCTCGCTGCAATAGCCGGCGTCAGCTGAAAGTTGCGCCGGTTTGCGGCCCACGTTCACTTCGATCCGCTCCGTCATCGATACCAGTTGGCCTTGATCGCTGCCGTTCTGCGTCAGGCCGTGGGCAACGATCACCTGTGCACCCGCATCGACGGCCGCCTGCGCGTTGTAGGCTTGAACAAAGCCATGCTTTGATTTCATGATGCGGCTTTCCGGGCCGGCGAAGTTGCGCTGCGCCTTTGGCTCCGGTTCGTCCGATGGCGGTGCCGCTGGTCTGCACGGTTTCTAGCGGCCATCGGCCTCGCGTTGCTGCTCTTTTTCGGCTTCGAGCGCCGCCTTGTCTTCCGCAATCTCGGCGATGCGGTTGTGCTTGCCGGCGGCCCATTCCGGCATCTCGTCACCGCGCTCGGCGGGGCGATACAACTTTTCCGTAAGGGGTTCCCAAAGGGCTCAGCCCTTTGGCGGGTGCGCGAGGGCGGCGCCCTCGCCGTGCGCCGAGAGCCATGAACCTTTCCATCCTGTCATTTGACTTCGCCGGCCGAACCGCCGCAATTGCGTCGTCGGATCGCCGCCCAGATCGACACCCGGTCCGTCGTCCAGCCATCGGCCTTGCCCGTGCCCAACTCACACTGTCTCGATAGCCGCCTGTTTGCATACCGGGGCGGCGCGGCTATGACGACGCGAGTTCTGTCTGCCGGTGCGGACTGCAATATAGTCGTCGATGCGTCATCGTCTGCACACGTTTCGCCGTACAAGAGTTAGTCAACGTCTTCCCCCTTTCCGTAGTGCCGTTTGGAGTCCTCGATGTCAGACCGCACACAGTCGCAATCCCGCTTCACCATCGCCCGTTTCGCAACCACAGCCCTCACGGTGGCCACACTCATGTTCATGCAAAGTTTCGCGACGCTCGCCGCCAACGCCCAATCCCGCGTCACCGAGTTCAAACTCGCCAACGGCATGCAGGTCGTGGTCGTGCCGGATAACCGCGCGCCGGTGGTCACACACATGATCTGGTACCGGGTCGGCGCGGCCGACGAGCCGAAGGGCGTTTCGGGCATCGCCCATTTCCTCGAACATCTGATGTTCAAATCGACCGAGAAAATCGCCGTCGGCGAGTTCTCGAAGATCGTCGCTCGCCTTGGCGGCAACGACAATGCCTTTACGGGGCACGACGCCACCGCCTACTTCCAGCGCGTGTCGAAGGACCGGCTGCGCACCGTTATGGAGATGGAAGCCGACCGCATGGTCAATCTGCGGCTCGAAGAAAAGGAAGTGCTGACCGAGCGCGATGTGATCCTCGAAGAGCGCCGCTCGCGCATCGAGAACAGTCCGCAGGCGATCCTCGACGAGCAAATGTCGGCGGCGCTGTACCAGAACCACCCGTATCATATTCCGGTGATCGGTTGGATGCATGAGATGGCGATGCTCAGCCGCGACGATGCGCTGGCGTTCTACAAGTTCCACTATGCGCCGAACAATGCCATCCTGGTTGTTGCCGGCGACGTGCAGCCGGCCGAGATCAAGGCCTTGGCCGACGACGTGTTCGGCAAGATCAAGCCAAACCCGGCGATCAAACCGCGCGTGCGCCCATCGGAGCCCGAGCACCGCGCCGCGCGGCGTATGGAGTTGCACGATCCGCGCGCCGGCAAACATTCGGTGACGCGCTATTATCTCGCGCCGAGTTACACCACGGCTCCGGCCGGCGAGGGCGAGGCACTTGATCTCTTGTTCAAGATCGTCGGCCAGGGCTCGACCAGCCGCCTGTATCAGAAACTCGTCTCGACCGATCAGATCGCGTCCAGCGCCGGCGGTTACTACTCCGGCAGCGGTCTCGATAGCGGCAAGATCGCCGTCTATGCGGTCGCCGCTGATGGCACGGCACTCGACAAGGTCGAGGCCGGCATCGACGCGGTGCTCGCCGAAGTCAAAGCCAATGGCGTCACGCAGGAAGAACTCGATCGCGCCAAGAAAACCTACATCGCCGACTTCATCTACGAGACCGACAACCAGGCGACCCTCGCGCGCCGCTACGGCTGGGGCATGATCACCGGCCGCACCATCGCCGAGATCGACGGCTGGCCGAAAGCCATCGCCGCGGTCACGCTCGATCAGGTGAAAGCCGTCGCGCAGAAGTACATCGAGTTGCGCAAGTCGGTCACCGGCACCATGATCCCGGTCGCCGATACCGACGCCGCCGCTGCCTCCCCCAGCGTCCCTGGCACCAAGCCGTCGAAGTCATGAGCGGAGTAACGTCTATGATCTCGACCCGCCTGCCAATTCTCGGGCGCGCCATTGCGGCGGCGCTCATCACAGCCACCATCTTCATCACGGGTCCAGCCGCCGCCATGAAAATCCAAGACGTCACATCCAAGGGCGGCATCAAGGCCTGGCTGGTCGAAGAGCACGCCGTGCCGCTGCTGGCAATGCGCTTTTCCTTCGACGGCGGCAACACGCAAGATCCCGTGGGCCGCGAAGGCCTCGCCAACTTCATGACCGCCATGATGGACGAAGGCGCCGGCGATCTCGACGCGGTGAAATTCCAAAGCCGCATGGAAGAGATCGCCATGCGCATGGCGTTCGAGGACGGCCGCGATCAGTTCTACGGCTCGTTCGAAACGCTCTCGGAAAACCGCCAGGCCGCGATCGATCTGCTACGCTTGGTTCTGAACAAGCCGCGCTTCGACAAGGAAGCCGTCGACCGCGTCCGCGTGCAGCTGATGGCCGGCCTGTCCTATGCCGCGAAAAGCCCCGACAAGGTCGTCGACAAGGCCTGGAGTGCGGCGGCGTTCCCGGGCCACCCCTATGGCCGTTCTGCCAGCGGCTCAGTCGAAACCCTGAAAGCCATCGCCGGCGCCGACCTCGAAGCTTACCGCCGCCGCATCTTCGCGAAAGATTCGCTCAAGGTCGTCGTCGTCGGCGACATCACCGCAGCCCAGCTTGGCGACATGCTCGACACGCTGTTCGGCGATCTCGCCGCCAAGGCCGAATTGACGCCGGTCGCGAAGGTCGAAATGAAGCCGGCCGAAAAGCTGCAGGTGATCGAGATGAACGTGCCGCAGTCGGTCGCGCGTTTCGGCAGCCCGGGCGTCGGCCGCAAGGACAAGGATTTCATGGCAGCCTTCGTGTTGAACCACATCCTCGGCGGCGGCGGCTTCTCGTCGCGGCTGATGGAGGAAGTGCGCGAGAAGCGCGGCCTCGCCTACTCGGTCTACAGTTACATCCAGCCGATGCAGAACGCGTCGGTGTTCGCCGGCGGCGTCGCGACCAAGAACGAAGAGATCGGCGTATCGCTCGACGTCATCATGGGCGAACTCGCGCACCTTGCCAAGGATGGCCCGACGCAGAAGGAACTCGACAACGCGAAAAGCTATCTGATCGGCTCGTTCGCGCTGCGCTTCGACACCAACGCGAAAATAGCCAACCAGTTGCTCTACTTCCTCGGCGAAGATCTCGGTCTCGACTACGTCGACCGCCGCAACGCCGAGGTCGAGGCCATCACGCTCGATCAAGTCAAGGCCGTCGCCAAGCGCCTGTTCAAACCCGGCGAACTGTTCATCACCATCGTCGGAAAGCCAAAGACATTGCCGGGCAAGAGTTGACACGGCACGGTGTGTGCAGACGATAAATTTGTGGCGCTATAGGCATTTGCCGTATTGCGCCGTCTCTCAACACACTCGGACCTCGGCGGCGCAATACGCTTCGCTCTCAAGCATTGCAAACTTCTGCAATGCTTGTCCCGGCATTCCGGCGCCGCCGGTAGTTGGGCTATTGCGCCCACAACCTATTAAGACCGATGCGGATTATCAAACATTTTTCAAGTTTGGTGCATGACACACCGATCAAGTGGCCCAGCACATCACCCCGACCCCTACCGCCCCACCGCCACCCCAACCCTCGGCGCAGCCAATCCACCGGCAATTGCCCGGTTGAGCGCATCCGCGCCGGCCTCGACAGCGACGCTCTCCGGCACGACCCACATCATGTAGTCGTCGGAGACGAGGGGTTTGCCGCACAGCAGCGTGCCGGACGCGATGCGGCAGGTGGCATCGGCGGCGAGCGGCAGGCGTGCGCGGCGATCGTGGATCATCATCTTCAGATCGACCGGCTGCAGATAATTGCCCGAGTTGCCAACCTCGACAGCGCGGAACACGCAGCCGAGCGAATGATTGCACTCGCCGGCGCGGCGGCCGAAGGTATTGCCGATGCCGAGGGTCTTATGCACGGCCTTCTGACGCGCGGGTGCGGCGGCGCCCTGGCTGATGTAGCAGCCGTCATCGGTACACAGCACCGGGTCGGCGGTCTTCTCGAAGCGGCGGATGCCCTTGTTGCCGGGTGCCAGTACCATTAACACGGTGACTTTGGTATCGGCGACGAACTTCTGTATGCCACCACCGCCGAGCGCCGACCGCGTGGACGTATCGAACTCAGGCTTCGCCGCCGGTTCTTTGTTGACTTCGGCGGTCCAGAACGTGTCGCGCTCCATCGGCTTGCTGCCAGGAACGGGCGCCGGAGCGGCAGCGACCTTCGCAGTCTCCGCCGCGCGCTTGGCGTCCGCGATCACCTTGGCTTCACGGGCCTCGCGCGCCTGCCGTAGCTTGGTCGCGACGCGCTCCAATTCAAGCTTGCGCTGCTGCTCCAAATCCGTGGCGTCGATCTGCACACGCAATGGCGAGCCTGATTTTTCGGCTAATGCCTCGGCGCGGCGGCGATCATCGGCCTCGCGCCGCGCGATCGAGAGCATCTCCTGCTCTTCGGCCTTGCGTTGATCCTCGGTGGACTTGATCCGCGCGGCGTCTTTCCGGCCGGCGGACGCCTGGGCGCGGGCTTTCGCCGCCGCCGTATCCGCATCGCGTGAGAATTTATCGGCGATATCGCCGGCGTTATCGCCAGCGAAGCTTGCGGGGGACGCCGCCATCAGGCAGGCGACCGTAGCCACCGCAACCAGCCCCCGTTTGAAACCCGTTGCAGTGATGATAAGGCCACTGTTCTCGATCATGTGAGCCGCTCCCCAGGTCGAATGCGACTTAAATAACACTGTCCAGCATGAACTGTTTCTGAATGTCGTCAGCGGCTTGTCAGAATTGAGACCAAGCCTTCGCGGTACGTAGGATACTTAAGTATAAGACCGAACGTCGATTTCAGGTGGGTATTCCGCACACGCTTGTTTTCGGCATAAAAGCTTGATCCCATTGGGGAAAGCTTGGCACCGGCAAAGCCGGTTTCCGGCGGCGGCGTCAGCCCCAAAAGTTCCGCCGTAAAGACCACCACGTCTTGCGGCGGGGAGGGTTCGTCGTCGGTGACGTTATAGAGGCCAAATCCGGGCTGGCGGACGTTGGCGGCGGTCATGGCCGCGTCCAAAGCGAGCGCGATATCGTCCACGTGTATGCGGTTAAACACTTGACCGGGTTTGATAATCCGCTTCGCCGTGCCGGTCCTGAGCGCCTCGATCATGCTGCGCCCCGGTCCGTAGATGCCGGGCAGGCGAAAGATATCCACATGCTTTTTGTACGTGGCCCCGAATGCCCGCCACTGGTTCTCGGCGCGCAGACGCTTCAGGCTGCGCTCGGATTGCGGATTGGCCGGTGTGTTTTCGTCGACCCATTCACCCTGGGCATCGCCGTAGACGCCGATGGTCGAGAGATAGCCGATCCAGGCCAGGTCCGGCAGCTGGGCCAGATCGGCGCCAAAATCGCGCACCGTTGCATCGCCTTCGAGATCGGGCGGGATCGACACCAGAATATGCGTGCTGCCCGCCAGCGCCGATACAACCGCCGCCGTCCGCCCATCGCCACGATACGCGGTGATATCGATGCCGCTGGCGGCGTCCGCGTCCGCGCGTGTCCGCGTGCCGGCAATGGTGACATTCCGCCCGCCCAACCGGTCAACCAACGCGTTCGCGGTATAGCCAAAGCCGAAACAGAACAGTTTCATGATGGTCTCTCGCGCTGCCATTCGCGTTGCACATCCGGATCAGGCTCGCGCCCGGCGTGCGCCGTCGTCAAGGCCAACCGTGTGCCACTGTCCGCGAGCTCGATCATCGCCCACACCGCCATCGCGCGCACGAGCGGCGAGGCGTCCAGCAGAAGTGGGACGATGGCGTCGAGCAAATGTGCGTCGCCGGAGTTGCCAGCGGCGATCAGCGCATTACGCACCACGCGGTTGCGGCCGGTGCGCTTGACCGGCGTGCCGCGAAAGCGTTCGCGGAAGCTGGCGTCGTTGAGTGCTAACAGTTCGCGTAACGGCGGGTTGTCGGTTTCAGCGCGGGCTTTGAGG
>JANLYD010000137.1:0-2524 GCA_031365465.1 Hyphomicrobiaceae bacterium | reverse complement strand
GTCCCATTTGTCGTGGTGCTCCTGAACTCGCTGCGCACGGCCGAGGAGATCGCTCAAACGTCTATGATCGGCTGGCCGAAGCAGTGGGCGTGGAGCAACTACACCACCGCTTGGGCCGATTTCTGCATCGCCCAGACGTGTTCCGGTATCCGGCCTTATATGCTGAATTCTGCACTGGTCACATTGCCCGCGACGTTTCTCTCGACCCTGCTTGGCGCTGTTGCCGGCTACGCGATTTCGCTCTGGCGCTTTCGCGGTGACCGCTGGATTTTCGGCATCGTCATGCTTGGGCTCTTCCTGCCCCAACAGATGCGGCTTCTGCCCTGGACCATCGTGCTGCGAGACCTCGGATTGACCAACACACTAGCGGGCCTTGTGTTGATCCACACCATCCAGGGCATGTCCTTCACCACGTTGTTCTGCCGAAATTATTACGTTTCGATTCCGCCCGAGCTGATCAAGGCCGCGCGCATCGATGGGGCCGGGTTCTTTCGCACCTTCTGGCGCATCATTCTCCCTCTCTCGGCCCCAATCCTAGTTGTCACGGTCATCTGGCAATTCACACACATTTGGAACGAGTTCCTGTACGGGGTGACGTTCACGACCGGCCAACAGCAACCGATCACCGCCGCGCTGATTGCGCTCTCTGCGTCTATTGCGGACATTCCGCAGCACGGGGTGCAAAGTGCTGCGGTTATCATCGCGGCGTTGCCAACCCTGCTCGTCTACCTTTTTGGCGGGCGCTATTTCGTGCGCGGTCTCACGGCCGGCTCGGTGAAGTAGACCATAAGGACCATGTCATGACCGCACGTGCCCGCATCGATGCCCTGAATGCCGAGATGATCGGCTGGCGTCGTGATTTCCATGCCCACCCCGAGATCGGCTTCGAGGAGCATCGGACGAGCGGCATCGTCGCAGCCAAGCTTGAAGAATGGGGCATCGAAGTGCATCGCGGCCTCGGTGGCACGGGTGTGGTCGGCGTCATTCGCGGGCGCGAGCAGGGTGCCGGGAGCAATCGCGCCATCGGCCTGCGCGCCGACATGGATGCGCTGCCGATGCAGGAGGCCAACACCTTCAGCCATCGCTCACAGACACCTGGCCGCATGCACGCCTGCGGCCACGATGGGCACACGACCATGCTGCTCGGCGCCGCCAAGGTTCTGGCCGAGACGCGCAACTTCGCCGGCACGGTGCACTTGATCTTCCAGCCGGCCGAGGAGGGACTGGCGGGTGCCAAGGCGATGCTCGATGACGGCCTGTTCGAGCGCTTTCCGTGCGACGCCGTCTACGGCATCCACAACAGTCCCGACATGCCGCTCGGCACGGTCAAGGCGCTGACCGGCACGGCGCTGGCGGCGATCGACTATTTCAGCATCGTCCTGCGCGGCCGCTCGGCCCATGGCGCGGCCCCCCAGCAAGGCATCGATACGGTGTCGATCGCAGCCCAAGTGATCAGCGTGCTCAACGCGCTGCCGTCGCGGCATGTCGATGCGCTCGAGTCCGCGATCATCAGCATCGGCCAGATCCACGGCGGCACGTCCGATATCGTTCTGCCAGAAACAATCGAACTGCGCGGCTCGGTGCGCACCTTGAAGCCGGTCGTGCGCGATCTGGTCGAGCAGCTGTTCCACCGCGCCGTGACGAACACGGCCGCCGCCCAGGGCGGCAGCGCTGAGATCAGCTACCGCCGCGCCTATCCCGCGACCATCAACACGGCGCACGAGGCGGAACGCGCGGCGCTGTGTGCCGCGTCTGTCTCCGGCGTCGATATCGTCGTGCGCGAGGGAAAACCCCTGCTTGCTGGCGAAGACTTCGCCTTCTTCCTCGAGCGCGTACCAGGCGCCTTCGTGCTGTTCGGGCAGGCGTCAGGCACGCGCGGAGCCACGCCCGTGCACAATCCCGGCTACGATTTCAACGACGATCTGCTGCCGATCGGCGCCAGCTATCTGGCGGGGCTGGTCGAGCAGGAGTTGGCGTAGATGCAGGCGTTGGCGCGAAACAGGCGTGAGGCGATCGGGTAGGCGGCCATGGCGACACTGACGGTCAAATCTCTGTACAAGCGCTTCGGCTCGGTCGACGTGCTGAGGGGCGTCGACATCGAGGCGAAGGACGGAGAGTTCATCACCCTCGTCGGGCCCTCCGGTTGCGGAAAATCGACGCTCCTGGCGATGATCGCGGGCCTGGAGACCGTCACGTCCGGCGAGATCCATATCGACGGCCGGCTGGTGAACCACGTCGCGCCGAAGGATCGCGATATCGCCATGGTGTTCCAGTCGTACGCGCTCTATCCGAGCATGACTGTGCGCCAGAATATCACGTTCGGGATGGAAAGCCGCCGTGTGCCGAAGAAGGAACAGGACATTGCGGTCGCGCGCGTTGCAGCGCTCCTGCAGATTGAGCCACTGCTCGGTCGCAAGCCGGCACAGCTCTCCGGCGGTCAGCGTCAGCGCGTTGCGATGGGGCGGGCGCTCGTGCGCGATCCGAAATTATTCCTGTTCGATGAGCCATTGTCGAATCTCGATGC
>JANLYD010000286.1:0-2206 GCA_031365465.1 Hyphomicrobiaceae bacterium | reverse complement strand
TTCTCGATGGCATCGCGCAGCGGCATCAGCGTCGCCGCAGCAGCACCAACCCAATCGGCCATCGTGGAGACGTCGAGCGCCACGCCTTCGCGCGCGAAGATCTGGCTCTGCCGATTGAGCGGCAGATGCGCGCCGTATTTGTTGAACAGCACTTCGGCGAGCAGCACAGGGCCGGCGCGTCCGCGCGCAATCGGGTGCGACGGCGCAGGTGCCTGCACGATCTTTTCGCAGGCACGACAGCTGAACTTCTCGCGCACGTGCTGCACGACTTTCCAGCGTGCCGGCACGCGCTCCAGCGTCTCGGTCACATCCTCGCCGAGCTTGCGCAATTTGTCCCCGCCGCAGCACGGACACGTCGATGCTGCAGGCACGACCACACGCTCGCGCGGCAGATTGGCGGGCAGTGGCCGCCGCGCTGGAATGTTGCGAACCTTCGGCGGCTGCGCGGCGGTTCCCTCCGGCACTTGTGCTGCTGCTGCCGCCGCTGCGGTGATCTCGTCGGATGCTGTCTCCTCGGCACGCCGCGCGACCAACTCGTCGAGCTGCAGTTCGAGCTGATCCATCAGCACCGACGTGCGTTCGGACGACGCGCCGAACCTGTTGTGTTGCAGCTTGGCGATGGTGAGCTTCAGGTTCTCGACCTCGGCGTCGAGATCCTTGGTGCGCTTGTTGGCCACGATCAGCAGCGCTTTCAGCGCCGCGATATCGTCCGGAAGCTCGATCGCATCGGAGGCCATGTGCAGCACAATAGCTGCTTCGCGCATGCTTCGCGTGACGTCTGATCCGATCCAGGACGATATTCCTGGGGATGAGTCGTCGTGGCCACACTGTCACATCGCCACGGCGACACATCACCCGGCGACCTGCGGTCGCCATGTGTGTTGGGGTGCGCGCCAGTCGATGCCTTCGAGCATGTAGCCGAGTTGCGCCGGCGAAATTGCAACGGCGCCCTCTGTTGCCGTAGGCCAGATGAAGCGGCCGCGCTCCAGCCGCTTGGTGAACAGACACGCGCCGTGACCATCGTGCCAGATCACCTTGACGAGATCACCGCGGCGTCCACGAAAGACGAACAGATGACCCGCGTGCGGGTCTTGGCGCAGCGTCTCCTGCACCAGAACGGCAAGCGACGAAAAGCCCTTGCGCATATCGGTGTGGCCGGTCGCGAGCCACACACGCACTGCGCCGGTTGCGGTCTGTGATGGAACCGGGATCATCGGCCCTTCTCCCGCACGCCGTCGGCATGACTCTCCAGCGCCGCAATGATGCGCACGAGTGCCGACGCGTCGACATCCGATCCGACGCGCACCATTCGCCCGCCCACGATCACGATCTCGATGATGCCAGACCCTATGGCGCCCGCCTTCGTGGAACACGGCACCGCAGCCGGCGCTGATTGTGCCGGCGGTGCCAGCATCACGGGTACGAAGCTCAGGGCGGGTCGCGGCGCCGGCGGCGTGCTGCCGCGCTGCGGCTCGCTCGCGGTCCCGGGCACCTCGGATACAAGGTCACGGCGCCAGCGAAACAGCAGACTCGTATGGATGCCGTGCCGCCGCGCGACATCTGACAACGACGCATCGCCGACGCCGATCTCGCCGACAATTGCCCGCTTCTGCGTAACGCTCCAGCTCCGCCGCGTCGAAGCGATCACCTCGAAGCGAGGCGTGGTCCTATCTCCAGACATATGGCCGTCCTATCTCCAGCACCTGATCCGCTGAAGAGAGACGCGCTATCGCGTGAGTCGGAACAAGGCGGCCCTGGCCGGATGCTTACGATCCTTGATGTTCACTTGATTACGCAGAAAGGCATTTTCACGTCCGAGCAGCTCCACATACTTGGGCGACAATCCGGGGTCGGTCGCGGGCGAGCGCGGTGTGTCGGGGTGTGACCCGCCCTGTCGGCTGGTGTCGGTCGCCCCCTGTCGTGGGTAATTTAATGGCTCAACGGCTGGGCGTCCGTCACTGTCGTGCCCTGTCTGTCGAGATTGGTCGTGGTCGGTCGCGACATGCCCCGACGGGTGGTTATCGTGCCGTGTCGCGGCAGTAAAAGGGGCTCTATGGATGGGCGACACCGTGTCGGCAACGTGCATGTCCGGTCGCGACCTGTCGTGGCTTGTCATCCCCCCTGCTCCCGGCGCAAACTGCGCCATCTCGGCAATCTGAGCCAGATGCCGCGTCACCGAATAGGGCGCGACAAAGTACTTGTCGCC
>JANLYD010000264.1:0-11679 GCA_031365465.1 Hyphomicrobiaceae bacterium | reverse complement strand
GTTTCTGGTTGCCGAAAGCGGGCGGCTGTTCGGCGCCGACCGCCAAGCGGCATGGACGGTGGCTGCAGCGCTGGAGGCGGTGCATTGTTACAGTCTCGTGCACGACGATCTGCCGGCCATGGACAACGATACGTTGCGGCGGGGACGCCCGACGGTGTGGGCTGCGTACGACGAGTGGACGGCGATCCTTGCTGGTGACGCGTTGCTGACGGTCGCGTTCGAGTGGCTGGCCGATGCCACCTCGGGCATTCCATCCATCGCCGTGCCGACGCTGGTGCTCGAACTTGCCAAGGCCGCCGGTCCTGCGGGCATGGTGGGCGGGCAAGCGCTCGACCTCGAAGCGGACAAGCTCGGGGAACCGGCGCAGGCGACGCTCGACCACATCCAGCGGCTGCAGGGCATGAAAACGGGTGCATTGATCCGGTTCGCGTGCCGCGCGGGACCTATTCTGGCGGGGCGGCCGGTGGCGGATATCGACGCCATGACGACGTATGGCGACGCGCTGGGATTGGCCTTCCAGATCTCGGACGACCTGTTGGACGCGACCGGCGATCCGGCGGAAGTCGGCAAAGCCGTGGCAAAGGACGCGGCGGCGGGCAAGGCGACGCTGTTGTCGCTCTACGGGCTCGACGGCGCGCGTGCGGCGCTGGCGGCGACACTGCTGCGCGCGAAATCGGCGCTGGAGCCTTATGGCGCGCGCGCCGACGTGTTGATCGAAGCGGTGGATTTCATGGGCGTCAGAACAAAGTAAGGCTCACACATCGAGGTCGCGGGCGAAGGCGGCGCGGTCCTGGATAAAGCGGAAGCGGGCGTCCGGCTTGGAGCCCATCAAGGCGTTGACGCTATCGGCCGTTTCCACCCTCTGATCGGCGGCGATTTCGATGCGGAGCAGCACGCGGTTCTTGGGGTCCATGGTGGTGGATTTCAGGTCTTTGAAGTCCATCTCGCCAAGGCCCTTGAAGCGGGTCGCCTCGACCTTTTTGTCCTTGAAGCGGGTCTGCAGGAGTTCGTCGCGATGCTTGTCGTCGCGGGCGTAGGCGACATCGCCTTTGTGCGAAAGTTTGTGCAGCGGCGGGGCGGCCAGGAACAAGTGGCCGTTCTCGATCAGCGCCGGCATCTCCTGGTAGAAGAACGTGATCAGCAGCGAGGCGATGTGCGCGCCGTCGATGTCGGCGTCGGTCATCAGGATCACGCGTTCGTAGCGCAGATCGTCGTCGTTGTATTTGGTGCCCGTGCCGACACCGAGGGCGAGCAATAGATTGGACAGCGCTTCGTTCTGCTGGAGCTTCGCGGAGGTGGCGTTGGCCACGTTCAAGATCTTGCCGCGCAGTGGGTAGATCGCTTGATTCTCGCGATTGCGGGCTGATTTGGCGGAGCCGCCGGCGCTGTCGCCTTCGACGATGAAAATTTCGGTGCCGGCCGCCGTCTGGATCGTACAGTCGGCCAGCTTACCCGGCAGACGCAATTTGCGCGTGGCTGACTGCCGGCCGACTTCCTTGTCGCGGCGCCGCTTGAGGCGTTCCTCGGATTGTTCGATCACCCATTCGAGCAATCGCTGCGCTTGCTGCGGACTGTCGGTCAGCCAGTGGTCGAAGGCGTCCTTGATGGTCGCTTCGACGATGCGCTGAGCTTCTTGGGTCGCCAGTTTCTCCTTGGTCTGGCCTTGGAATTCGGGTTCGCGAATGAACACCGACAGCATCGACGCCGCCGTCGTCATCACGTCTTCGGCGGTAATCTGGCTCGATTTCTTGTTGCCCACGCGTTCGCCGAATTCGCGCAACGATTTCGACAGGCCGGAGCGTAGGCCGTTCTCGTGCGTGCCGCCTTCGGCTGTCGGGATGGTGTTGCAATAGGAGTTTGAAAAGCCGTCCTCGTCGGCGACCCAGGCGATGGCCCATTCGAGTGAACCATGCCCGCCCTCGCGCTTCACGTTGCCGGCGAAAATGTCCTTGGTGACAAGGGTTTGGCCCTCGATCGTCGAGAGCAGGTAATCTCTCAAGCCGCCCGGGAAATGAAACACGGCTTCGGCTGGCGTGTCGTCCTTTACGAGCGCCGGATCGCAGAACCAGCGGATTTCGACGCCGCCGAACAGGTACGCCTTCGAGCGCGCCATGCGCATCAGGCGTGCGGGTTTGAAAGCGGCGCCCTTGCCGAAAATCTTTTCGTCGGGCTTGAAGCGGATCTTGGTGCCGCGCCGGTTCATGATCGACCCGAGCTTCTCAAGCTTGGTCTGTGCCAAGCCACGGCTGAACACCATGCGGTAGAGTTGTTGCCCGCGCGCGACTTCGACTTCGCACACCTCCGACAGGGCGTTGACCACCGATACGCCGACGCCGTGCAGTCCACCCGACGTCTGATAGGCTTTGCCGTCGAATTTGCCGCCCGAGTGCAGCGTCGTCATGATCACTTCGAGGGCCGACGTGTTCTTGAATTTAGGGTGCGGATCGACGGGAATGCCGCGGCCATTATCCAGCACGGAGAGATAACCCTCGGCCTCGAGGCGCACTTCGATGAACGTCGCATGGCCGGCCACAGCTTCGTCCATGGCGTTGTCGATCACCTCGGCGAACAGATGATGCATTGCCTTTTCGTCGGTGCCGCCGATGTACATGCCGGGGCGCCGTCGCACCGGTTCCAGGCCTTCCAGCACCTCGATGTCGGCTGCAGTATAGCTCTCTTCGGCAGTTTTGGCAGACGCGCGCGCCTTCGACGGCTTCCCCAAAAGGTCGTCGTCGAGCTTGGCCAGAAGATCGCGGGAAGAAGCCATTTTCGCGTCCGTTCAAGGGTTTGAACACCGTCGATAGGTCGCCGCAAGAGGGAATCGGGGGCGTGCCGGGTCAGGGTGTAGGTCGCACCCGGAGGACTGTTTGGCAAGGTTCAGATGGCCACAGTGGGGCTCAGATGGCGCACCGATGTGGAGAAGTCGGCGACATACCTTGCGATGGCCGGCTGGAACTCCCACATCGGCCTCCAACAGATCGAGGTGCGCTTTGACGCTCGTGCAGTTCATTGCCGGAATTTTTTTGGTCGTGGTGTCGCCCTTCGTCGGGGTCATTCCCGGACCGGGCGGGATAGTGGTGTTCGCGCTGGGCATCGGGCTGATGCTACGAAGTTCCCGCTGGGCAAAGCGCGTCTACGTCAAATTCAAGCGCTGGCAACCCAAAGCCGGCGGTTGGATGGATTGGGGACTTCGCCGCGAAAGCGCCAAGCGCCGGGCCGCATTGCGCGGCGACAGGCCGATCGGCGATTGAAGCGGCAGTGTTGCCGTGATCCGGCGGTGGCTCGTATTTTCGGGTTGGTGGATGCGTGCGGATTTCCGCAGCGCTGGTCGTGCAATTTGCTACACTCCTCGGCAACCGAATCACTGACGCGGCGACACGCTTGCGCCTGCGTCGACATGCGAGGCCACCATGGCGTTTGCAACACCACGACCGTCCGGCGTGACGGCAGCAGCGACGCGGTTGCCGCCGCGCGATGAAATCGCCGCCTACCACACCATGGACGAGCGGCGGTTGATCGGCGGTCTGATCGAGCGTGCTGTCTACACATCCGATGAACGTCAGCGCATCGCCGAACTGGCGCGGGGGTTCGTGCACGCGGCGCGCGACAACCACGTCAAGCACGGCGGCATCGACGCGTTCATGCTCGAATATGGCCTCTCCAGCGAGGAGGGGGTGATCCTGATGTGTCTGGCGGAAGCGCTGCTGCGCATCCCCGACAAAGCCACCCAGGATGCGCTGATCGCGGAGAAGATCGGCGAAGGTAAGTGGGGCAAACATTTCGGCGCGTCCGACAGCCTGTTCGTCAATGCGTCGACGTTCGGGCTGATGCTGACGGGCACGGTCGTCAAGCTTGGAAGCAACAAGCGCCAAGGGCCTACCGGGCTGTTGAAGCGTCTGGTGGCGCGGTCGGGCGAGCCGCTCATCCGGCAGGCGCTGCGGCAGGCGATGCGCATTCTCGGCGACAACTTCGTGCTGGGGCGCACGATCAAGGAAGCGATCGGGCGCGCGAAATCCTACGAGGCGCAGGGCTTTCGTATTTCCTACGACATGCTGGGCGAGGGCGCGCGCACGCGAGCCGACGCCGAGCGATATTTCGACCGGTACATGACCGCTATCGAGACGATCGGCGCGGCGGCGGGCAAGCTTGTATCTCCGCATGCGGACGCGCTGATGCAGCGGCCGGGGTTGTCGGTGAAGCTGTCGGCCATCCACCCGCGTTTCGAGCCGGGCAAAGCGACGCTGCTGCAGACCGAGCTGGTGCCGAAAATCGTCGCGCTGGCGAAGGCTGCGCGTGCCAACGGATTGCCGTTGACGATCGATGCGGAGGAGCAGGATCGCCTCGATCTGACACTTGAGATGTTCGGGCAGACCTACGCGGATCCGGCGCTCGCTGGGTGGACCGGGCTGGGGCTTGCCGTGCAGGCCTATGGACGCCGCGCGATGCCTGTTCTGCGGTGGCTGCGACGCTTGGCCGTCGACGGTGGACGGCGCATACCCGTGCGGCTGGTCAAAGGGGCTTATTGGGACAGCGAAATCAAATGGGCGCAGGAGCTGGGCCTGTCGGACTATCCGGTGCTGACGCGTAAGGCTCACACGGATGTTTCTTATCTGGCGGCGGTGCGCTTGCTGCTGTCCGATCCGGTCGCGTTCTATCCGCAGTTTGCGACCCACAATGCGCATTCGGTGGCGACGGCGTTCGTAGCGGCCGGCAGCGGCGCCTACGAGTTCCAGCGGCTGCACGGGATGGGCGAGGCGCTCTACGACGAGGTCGTCGGGCAGGCCAAACTCGGCCGCGCGTGCCGGATCTATGCGCCCGTGGGTGGGCACGAAGAACTGTTGGCGTATCTGGTCCGGCGGCTGCTCGAAAACGGCGCGAATACGTCGTTCGTCAACCGGCTTGCCGATGCCAGTGCGCCCGTCGAAGACATCATCCGCGATCCGGTCGAAGCAACCGAGCTCGCGCAGGAAGCGCCTGAAACGATGACCGTTGCCGGTGTGCCGAAGCCCGGAGATATTTTTGGCTCCAAGCGGGCGAACAGTCTCGGGTTTGCGCTCGCTGAGCCGCACGTGCGGGCCGAGTTCGTGGCCAAGATCACGGCAGAACTGGCGACGCCACGCGCGGTCGGCTCGATCATCGACGGCACGCCGCAATTGGATGGCGTAGCTGAACTTGTGCGATGTCCGCACGATCGGCGCGAGATCGTCGGAACCTGCGTCACGGCAACCCCGGCGCAGGTCGACGCGGCGATCGGATCGGCGGTCGCGGCCCAGCACGACTGGAACAAAGCCGGTGCTTTCGAACGGGCAGCCTGCCTCGAACGCGCGGCCGATCTGTTCGAACAGAACCGCGCAGCGCTGATGGCGGTGATCGTGCGGGAAGCCGGCAAGACGCTCGACGGTGCGTTGGGCGACGTGCGGGAAGCTGTGGATTTTCTGCGATTTTACGCGGGTGAGGCGCGGCGGCTGTTCGGCAAGCCGGTGCTGCTGCCGGGTGTTACGGGAGAGCGCAATACGCTCGAACTCGTCGGGCGCGGTGCGTTCGTCGCGATCTCGCCGTGGAATTTTCCGTTGGCGATCTTCACTGGACAGATCGCGGCGGCGCTGGCGGCGGGTAATGCGGTGCTCGCCAAGCCTGCGCAGCCGACGCCGGTAACGGCGTTTCTGGCGGTGCAGTTGCTGCACCGGGCAGGCATTCCGGTTGACGTGTTGCAGTTGTTGATCGGCGGCGGGCCGATCGGTGCGCAGTTGGTCAAAGACAAGCGCACGGCAGGCGTCGCGTTCACGGGTTCGACCGCTACGGCGTGGACTATTCAGCGGGCGCTGTCGGATCGGCGCAGCAGCATCGTGCCCTTCATCGCCGAGACCGGCGGCATCAACGCCATGATCGCGGACAGCAGTGCCGTCTCAGAACAGGTGGTGCGCGATGTCGTGCGTTCGGCGTTCGACAGTGCGGGTCAACGCTGCTCGGCGGCGCGCGTGTTGTTCGTGCAAGACGACGTGGCGGTGCCCATGATCGAGATGCTGCGCGGCGCCATGGAGACACTCCTCGTCGGCGATCCGATGCGGCCCGAGGTCGACGTCGGGCCGGTCATCGACGAAGCCGCGCAGGACACGCTCGATGCGCACAAACTGCGCATGCAGAAGACGGCGCGGACGATCATCGATCTGCCGTTACCGGTGTCGACGCGCGCGGGCACGTTCGTCACGCCGGCTGCCTACGAGATCGAGCGGATGGACATGCTGGAGCGGGAAGTTTTCGGCCCGATCCTGCATGTGGTGCGGTACGGCCAGGGGCGGCTGAGCGAGGTGGTCGAGGCGATCAACGCGAGCGGGTTCGGTTTGACGCTGGGGTTGCACAGCCGCATCGGCGCGGTGGCAGATTACGTGGCCGAGCATGCGCGCGTCGGCAATCTGTACGTCAACCGCAATCAGATCGGTGCCGTCGTCGGCGCGCAGCCGTTCGGCGGGGAGGGGCTGTCGGGCACAGGACCAAAGGCGGGCGGGCCGTACACGCTGATCCGCTTTGCCGCCGAGCGCGTGCGCTCGACGGATATCACCGCGACCGGAGGAAACGTCCAGTTGCTGGGGCTTGCTGCCAAAGGCTAGATCGCCATGCAGCGTCCGGCGGTGTTGAGCCGCTTACCTTTCGGGCATCCGGTAAACTGGCTTTTTCGAACGCCGGTGCCGAGCGCGTCGGCTGGCTGCGGCAGGGCCAAAATCGTCAAGGCTGAGACAAAGGCGACCAGCAGCGCGGCGGACAACATGCGCATGAGATTTACTCCCTTGAAATCAATATAACGACCCAGGTTAATCCTGAGCCGTTATATCATTAAACAGCGATCTGATTTAGATCAATTAAATTGTGCGAGGCGAACTAGGCCGAGCTGCCGCATTTGATGATTTTGAATTCGACGCGGCGATCAAGGGCATCGCTGGCGTTGTCCTTGCCGGTGCCGATCAGTGTTTCCCGCGAGCCTGCACCGGTAGCGATCATGCGTGGCCGCAGGGTCGGCGCCTGCTCCGACAACCGCTCCAAGATCGATTCCGCGCGGGCTGCCGAGAGGCGCAGGTTGAGCGCGGCGGGGCCGGTTCTGCTGGTGTGTCCGACGACTTCGAGACAGTTGTTGGTCTTTTCTGCGCGGGCCGCAATCTGCTGCAGCCAAAGCGGATAAGCACCGGAAATGCGCGGGTTGGCGATAAATGCGGTCGTCGAGGGGCGGAACAAAAACTTCATGGCGAGTTTGTCCGACTTCATGCCGTAGTCGACGAGGTTTCCGAACGCCTCGGCAGCTTCTTTTTTGCGATTGAGCTTCCAGTTGGCCAGGTAGAGCCCGTTGAGCACGCGGAGTTGCTCGCCACCCGGCTGGGTGATCGCTGCCTGATAGAATTTCAAGGCGTCGCCGAAGCGGCCGCGGTCGTAGGAGAGAATCGCGTTCGACACGTTGGCTGCGGTGTTGATGCCGGCGAGATAGACGGGGTCGATGCCCTCGCCCATTTTGGTCGCCTGACACGTCTTCACATAGCCTTCGACGGTCGGATCCTTCATCCACATGGCAGAGTCGTTGAAGGCGGCCGTGGGGTTGGTATCGACGCCCTCGGGCTGCGCGCGTGCCACGCCTTTGCCGACAATTTTGCCGGACTTCAAATCAGCCAGCGCGAGGCAGAAGCGATAGGCGTCACGCGGACCGGCGGGCTGATTGTCGGTGTTGATGGCGGTAAATGTGCCGATCAGCAGGAGCGGTGATTTGGCGACCGATTCGGTGTTGAAAGGTTGCACGTCGAAGCGGGCATTGGTCGATTTCAGGAACGCTTCGAGGCGTCGGCCGATGTCGCGAGTGGCAGTCGATTGCGCGCCGGACACACCATCGATCAGCGGATCGATCACGATCTGCAGACGCTCGTTGCCGGCAGGCAGGTTGGCCTTGGCGAACAGGTCGGTCGCCGCCTTCAGGACAGCGTCGGCGAAGGGCAGCGGCACCAGTGCCGGGGGAGCGGCTGCGGGTGCTGCGGGCGGGGCCGCAGGCGCTGCCTGAGGCGGCGCTGCGGGTGGCTGTGATGGCGCGGCCGTCTGCGCGAACGCTGACGCGGTCGTCGACATCAACAGGGCAGAGGCGAATGCCCATTTGGTCATGCGGTCGTTGATCATGGCACTCTCACTTTAGCGTTTGATGGTTGGCGGTCATGGGGTCGGCAGAGGCGTATCGGTCAGCGGCAGCGTTCCTGAAGGAAGGTGCGGTGTTCGCTGGTCATTTCGCCCAGTTGGGCCTGCTCGATAATGGCTGTGCATTCGGCTGCGGTGGCATGACGGCGCTTCATGTCATTGGGCGTCGGCGGTTGAAGGGGCGGTGGCGGCGGTAAAGCTACAGTCTTGTCGGCGGGTTGGGCTGCGGCAGGCACCTCATCGGGGCGCACAGCGGCTGGAAGAGCGGCCGCCACAGGTGGCTTCAGCGGCACTAGGCCGGTGTCGTGTTCGGAGAGCAGGAATCGTGCCCATGCGGCCATGCCCGAGGGCGGGTCGTTGGCGATTGCGGGCGCGGCCGCGCGTTCCGGGGGCGGCGGCAGTGATGCCGTGCGGGTTTCGCCGATGCGATCGAACAGGCGCTTTGCCGCGTCGGCATCTCGTGCGGCGTCAACCGTTGCCGCTGGCGCGGGCGGCGGCGCAGCAGGGGTGGATGCGGTTACCGTCGCCGAAGGCGGCGCTGGGTCGAGCACGGCTCGGGGCAAGGGAGGTGCTGTCGTGTTCGCCGATGGCGGCTTGATGCGCAACTTCTCACGCAGAGCTGCGAGCATACCGATTGCCGGTTGTGCCGGTTCGGCGGCGGGCTGGGCAACCACGGACGCCGTCTCGGTCGAGCGGGTCGGGGCTTGCGCAGGTGGAACTGCGGGCATTTGCTGTTGGGCCACCTGATCCAGCAAACGGCGTCCCTGTCCGGCCCGCGCTTGCTGTTCGGTCTGATCCGTCAGTGTTTTAAGCTGGGCATTGCCGGTCTGCAGCGTAGTTGCGTAAAACGTCAGCCATCCGACCAGTGCAAGCAATACGGTCCCGCCGATCAGCGTCACGGCCCCGGTCGCGGTTCGGCGTTGTGGCCGTTCGCGACGAAAGCGCGATGCCGCAAAAAGGTTCGGGTTTTGTTTCCTGCGCTGGGACATCGCGTCCAAGTTCCTATCACCCGGTATACCGCCGTATAATCGGCCGCCAAGCAGTTTCCCTGCCGACTATAGTGCGTCCGCGCAATTCGGCTGTCACGTACGTAACAGGTCGGTTAAGGCGCACCCGCCTCTCGATGTGCAGGTGTGCCGCAGGTTGGAGCCCCACACCATATTGCCGCGCACGGCTACTCGCACTATGACCGGTCGGCGTTATTGAGGAGCAACCGACGTGGTAAAAGCTGAGCTTTTCGAAGAACTGGAACCCTCGCCGCGCCTGCTGATGGGGCCGGGGCCGGTCGATCTCTATCCGCGCGTTCTGCGCGCCATGTCGGTTCCGATCCAAGGGCAGTTCGATCCGGAATTCCGCCGTTACATGAGCCAGGTCATGGCGCTGTACCGGCAGGTGTTCCGCACCAAGAACGAGCAGACGATGCTGATCGACGGAACGGCTCGCGCCGGGCTCGAAGCGTGCATGCATTCCGTCATCGCGCCGGGCGACAAGGTGCTGGTGCCGATCTTCGGGCGCTTTGGGCATCTGAAGACCGAGATCGCCAAGCGCGCGCGTGCCGAAGTCATTCCGCTGGAAATCGACTGGGGTACGGTTTTCGAACCCGACCAGATCGAGCAGGCGTTGAAAAAACATAAACCAAAGCTGGTCGCGATCTGTCAGGGCGATACGTCGACGACGATGTTGCAGCCGCTCTCCGATATCGGTGCGCTGTGCCGGAAACACGACGCGCTGTTGTTCGTCGACGCCACCGCGTCGCTGGCAGGCAACCCGTTCGAAACGGACAAGTGGCAGATCGACATGGTGGCAACGGGGCTGCAAAAGTGCCTGTCGGGCCCCCCCGGCGTTGCGCCCGTCACGTTCAACGAGCGCGTCGTCGACATTCTGAAGCATCGAAAGCACGTCGAAGCCGGTATCAAGCCGCCGGATCTCGTGGAAGGTAATGGGCCGATCATTCAGTCGAACTATTTCGATCTCGCGATGATCATGGATTACTGGGGTCCGCGCGCGCTGAACCACCACACCGAAGCGACGTCGATGCTGTATGCGGCGCGCGAATGTGCGCGTGTGGTGCTGGAAGAGGGGATCGATAACGGCGTCGCGCGCCATGTGCTGACGTCGAAGGCGTTGCGGGCGGGTCTCGAGGCGATGGGCCTCGAATTGTACGGCGACGCGAAGCATCGCATGGCGAACGTGACCGGGGTCGTGATCCCCAAAGCGATCAAGCACGTCGATGCCGTGCGATCTGAGATGCTGCTGGATTTCGGCATCGAGATCGGTACGTCGTTCGGGCCGCTGCATGGGAAGGTCTGGCGCATCGGCACGATGGGCTATGTCTGCCGCAAGGCCAACGTGCTGAGGTGTCTGGCCTCGTTCGAAACCGTGCTGCGCCGGCACGGCTTTGCGGCGACGGCTGGAGCAGGCGTGGATGCGGCGTACAAGGTGTATGACAATGCCGGATGAGAAAAAGCCATCGGGAGTGGCGGCCATTTCGCCCGCCACATCACCCGCCGCCGCGCTGCTGCAAGCGCCGGTGCGCGTGATTAACGTCGGTCTCGAAGGCTTCGCTGTGGAGTTGACGGCACAGGGCGTGCCGGTCGTCCACGTGCAATGGTCGCCGCCCGCCGGTGGCGACGAGAAACTTGCAGCGTTGCTGGGTAAGTTGGGGATGTGAGAATGGGGCTGTGCCACCGAAAATACGTGAATTGATCGCGGAGTTGGAAGCTGCAGGATTCGTCAATCGTGGCGGGAAGGGTAGCCATAGAATCTTCAAAAATTCGAGTGGCACGCACAGCGTGACAATTTCCGGAAAACCAGGTGACGATGCGCAACGTTATCAAATCCGTCAGGTGAAAGCGGTTATCGAGGAGTCCAAATGATGAAGGAAAGCGACCGCTACCTGAAAATCGTCGAATGGTCCGAAGAGGACGGCTGCTATGTCGGAACCGCTCCAGGCCTGATGCATGGTGGCTGCCATGGCGACGATGAAAAAAAAGTGTACGCCGAACTGTGCGAAATCGTCGACGAGGTCATCGACCTCTTTCATGCAGACGGCGATCCCCTCCCACCCGCTACCGCCGGGCGAGGCTTCGTGGAAAAGTTGATTAAGGCGGCCTGAGAAATTGAATGACCGACATCGCATCCATCATCGACGCGGCAAACGCAGAAACAGTGCGCCGGATCATGTCGGCTGAGCCGGTGCTCGTCGATGTGGTGCGCGCGGCGGACGTGCTGCCGAAGCTCGGTGATCGCACCATTTTGCATTCGGGTCCGCCGATCGGCTGGGATCGCATGTGCGGGCCGATGCGCGGCGCGGTCATGGGCATTGCCGTGTTCGAAGGTTGGGCACCAGATCTTGCTGCGGCGGAAGCGATGGCTGCGCGCGGCGAGTTCAGGTTCGAACCCAATCATCATCACGACTGCGTCGGCCCCATGACGGGCATGACGACATCAAGCCAGATGCTGCTGGTGGTGGAAAATCGCACGTTCGGTAATCGTGCGTACTGCGCGATCAACGAG
>JANLYD010000259.1:0-3006 GCA_031365465.1 Hyphomicrobiaceae bacterium | reverse complement strand
AGCCAAGCCTCGGCTTCGGGATCGGAGGGGGCAACGGCGATTGGATCAGGCGTGTGCAGGGCGTGCCAATCGGCCGATCCATAGACCACGATGGGTGCCGTCGGCAGGCCCAGCGACGTCAACGCGTCGGCATGGGCTAGCGACGCGAGTGTAAGTCCGCAGCCGGCGTTATCGAGTATCCAATGCACTTCCTTGGCATGCAGCTTCGAATTCACCGGCACCGCAGCAAGGCCTGCACGCCAGATCGCAAACAGCGCCGGCAGAAACGACGCACAATTGTCCATGACGATGGCGACCCGCGCCCCGGCCTGCAATCCATGTCGCAAACGCAGGCCGCCGGCGAGATGAGCCACCTGATTTTCGAAGGCAGCGTAACTGACGGTTGCCCCACCGGCGGTCACGGCGGGCTGAGCAGATAGATGCCGCGCGACTGCCGAGAGCGCATTCGATAGGTTCATAGCCCGGGTCCGTCTGCTGCTGGATCGTCACGCCGACGATCGCTCACGGCCCCACCCTATCGACTGATGCGCACCACGCAAACGGCCCGCAGCAAACTCACTTTTTGCGCGTCGACTCGCGCAACTGCTTGAGCCGGGCGCGCAGCGCCGAAGTTTCGTCCATCCACGAGTTGGCGAAGATGTCGTCTGTGCCGAACAGCCAGTTCTTGAAGCCGCGGCGATTATGGTCGTAGTCGGCGAGCGCCACCTGCTGCAGCGCCTGCATGTCGACCTGCATCTGGCCGAGCATCTCCAAGGGCTGCGCACTACCGCGTTCGAGCAACTCGAGCCGATTGGAAATGATGCCCAGGTCGCCACCGCTTTCGAGACGCCATTGCTCCAGGTTTCCAGCCAAAGTCTGCTGGTTCGTACCGAGTTTGACGAGTGCATCATGCACCTCGTCGAGGTTCGACCTGTTGACTTCGACTTGCGACTTGAGCGCGCCATCGAACGCTGCGACGCGGGTGTCGATGGTTTGCAGCAGCGGTTCTGATCCCGCGAGTCGCTGCACGATCGTTTGCCAAGCCTGACCGCCTTCGGAATGACGGCGATCGGCGGCGGTATCGGCTTGCTGCAGGCGTTGCGACACCGGCTCGAGGGCCTGCGCCATGGTCGTGGCGAAGGCGGTAGTCAGATCCTGGCGGCCTTGGTCGATATACGATTTCAGCGCCTGGAAACGCTCTGCAAACAACGATTGCATCGCCGCCGGATTTTGCGCGGACAGCGCCGACTGCATGTCGCGGCGCTGTGCATCGAGCTTTTCGTCGAGACCGCGCAGGCGCTCGGCGACTCCGGACACGGCCCGTTGGCCCTCCGCTTGCCGCGTTTCCATGGACCGCTCCAGCGTTTCGAGACGCTGCGTCGCCTGCCGCACCTGTTCGGTGACGGAGACGAGTTGGTCGGTCACCAAGTCGGCGAGACCCGACGTCGAATTCGAGGCGACGACCTTGTCGAGCGACTTCAAGCGATCGCCGACGCTCAGCCAATTCCGCGATCCCTCCTGCAGCGAACCGGAAACCGACGTTTCCAAACCGTGCAGACGATCAGTCAGTGCTTTGGCGGTCCGCGCGAGATCGCCGAGCCGGTCTTCGACGTTCGTTTCGACCGCCCGCAGATGCTCGATCATCGTGCCGGTATCGCCGGCGCCCGCACCGGCACCGTTGCTCTGAATGTCCCGTTGCAGGTCGCGCAACAGGTCGGTCAAAGCGCGCCGGTCGGCGGAAACTTCATTGTGGAGCGAACGGATGGATTGTTCCATCAAGTCCAGCCGCGATTGGATCGCATCGGTATTGAATGCCGTCGGCTGCGTGCGCTCGCGCGGCTCAGGCGGGGTGTAAGCTGTCTGCGGCCGCGCAGGTGGGCGGCGTTCGACGACGCGTTCGGTGCGAACCGGATCACGACGGCGCGGCTCTTCGCGCACGATGTCGCGCGCCGGTGCGCGATTGGGCCAATCCCAGGACTGCCAGCCGGCAGCATGCCGCAGCAACAGAGCAATGGCGGGTATTTCACGGTTGTAGTTCAGCAGTACCCAAAGCAGATCGTGCACGGTTGCACCGCGATTGCCGGGTTGGGTGGTTGCTTGATCGGAGGCGCGCCGCAACACGTCCTCGAACTCCGTCGACGCCCGCGGAGCGCTTTGGCTGTGCGCCAGCCCGACCGGAATCTCCGACGCGATCACCGCAGCACTCTCGCGACGCAGATGCGCTTCGCGAATGCCGCGCTCTTCCAGAATGTCGGCCGCCGCTTCGACCCGGGTCAGCGCGTGCACGAGATGCTCGAGACGGACTTCGCTGGCGCCATGCGCCTGCGCGATGTCATAGGCATGATTGCAGCACGCCATGACGGTATCGTCGACGACCACCGGTTCGGGACGCCCATTCGACACACCATTTGTCATGGGCGCACGCGGGCGGGTGCCGTTGAGGCCGAATTCATTGGGTACGTAGCTGTCGCGGCTCGCGCGCGCTTGCGGCAATCGCAAATCCAGATCCTCGCCTCGATACGCCATCGTCGTCTCCTCGCTGCAGGGCAGCGCTCTCAATTCATGCCGGCACCTGCCGGTAACGATCACCGACTACCGGCGTGACGCCGGCTGACCGCAACAGATCTCAGGCCAGCTAGCATAAACTGCGCCAACTGGACGTCTCGTCTCGTCGCGGCGCGCGAACGCATGCTGCCTTCGAACTAGCGCCGAAAACAGGCAAACTCTTGACAATGTAAGACTATCGTTTTTCGAGGCCCTTGGCGAGCGGCCAAGAACTTTCGCCTCGATCGTGGTCAAGTTCGGCATCGGTTCATACACACCGGCATAATATTCGGGCAACACATTGATAAAACATCATAGTTAAAGAAGCGTACCGATCACTGGGGACGCGGCTGGACCAGCCGCCAGCGTGTGCAGATAGGCACCCTCCCGGCGCGAATCGTTGATAGCGGGCAGCAATTCGTCGATCCGCAGCAGGTCGTCGGCAGCCGGCGCCAGCATCTCGAACACCTCCCGGTCCCGCAC
>JANLYD010000133.1:0-25052 GCA_031365465.1 Hyphomicrobiaceae bacterium | reverse complement strand
ACCTACACCAACAACGGCTCGTGCGACGGCAAGGCTCGCCTCACCTCGATGGCCAGCATCGGGTTCACGGTCGATAACCGCAACCATCCCAAAACGCCGACCAGCGGTACCTTCTTCCAGACTGGCGTCGATGTGGCCGGCTTGGGTGGTGACGTCCACTACGCTCGCTTGAACGCCGAAGGCCGCGCCTACTACCCCGTGACCGACAAAATCACCTTCGTGGCACGGGCAGCCGGCGGGTCGATCATGGGCACCGGTGGTCAGGACGTCCGTCTGCTCGATCTGTTCTACAAGGGCGGTGAAACGATCCGTGGCTTCAATACGCTGGGTTACGGTCCGCGTGACATCACCACCGGCGGCAACGGCAACGCACTTGGCGGCCGCCATTATTGGACGACAACGGCTGAGTTGCGCTTCCCGCTGCCGGGCATTCCTGACGACCTCGGTATGACGGGCGCCGTGTTTGCCGATGCCGGTTCATTGTTTGGTGCCGGGGCCGGTGCCCGCGCTTTGAACAATGCCGCCAGCTGCGGACCGACGCCTCCCAAAGCCCTTGACGGATCGGCAGCCGGCGTGTGCTTGGCCGACGACGCGACGATCCGTTCGTCGGTCGGTGCCAGCTTGCTGTGGAACTCGCCCTTGGGTCCGCTGCGCCTCGATCTGGCGAAAGCACTCACCAAGACCGACTACGACAAGCTGCAGATCTTCCGCTTCGGTGCCACCACCAAGTTCTGATCTTTCGGCACTCGCTTTCAACCCATCGACCCATCGGGCGCTGTGCAAACAGTCGCCCGATGTGCGTTCAAAGGTGGTGTAGCTGGCCGCAATAACGCGGACAGGCCGTCATGAGCGAGAACGTCTCAGACGACGACGATGGCGCGTCGCTAGTCCGAAGGTCCGACGGACATTTGGTTTCCCTGCCATCCCCAACCGCCGCCAATCGCCTCGCGCGCACGTAGCCGACCGGTAGGCCGCCCCGGCCGGAGCGCGGCCAATGTAGGACCGTTCAGCCCCTCATGCGCTTCGGCCACCCACACACACCTGCACTTTGTGTGCACGTAGCCGACCGACGTCGGCCGCTAGGCCGCGCCCGGCCAGAGCGCCAGTCACCTGCCCCACCCACCTGCGGCTTGCGCGCACGTAGCCGACCGGTAGGCCGCGCCCGGCCAGAGCGCCAGTCACCTGCCCCACCCACCTGCGGCTTGCGCGCACGTAGCCGACCGGTAGGCCGCGCCCGGCCGGAGCGCCAGTCACCTGCCGCACCCACCTGCACCTTGGGTGCACGTAGCCGACCGGCGTCGGCCGGTAGGCCGCCCCGGCCGGAGCGCGACCAGCGCGTGAGGCCACAACACGAGATACCACTTCCCACTGCCGCTGAAGCGCTCTAGAGCTTGCCGGAACGTTGCTGCGCGAGTGTGCCAGCCAACTTGAGAAACCCAGCCTGACGAGTGCCGCGACGTGATGGAACATCCTGGCTTTTTCGAACGCGCCGGACCCTTTCCGTTGCACACCGTTGCCGAGCGCCTCGGCGCGGAACTGAGACCGGGAGCAGATCGAGATCTGCTGCTCACCGACATCCGCGCGTTGGACGACGCGGGGCCGTCGCATTTGTCGTTCATTGACAATCGCAAATACCTGCCTCAGTTGCTGACATCCCGGGCTGGCGCGTGCCTTGTAGCCCCCGCGTTGGCCTCGCGCCTCCCCGCGCACATGCTCCCGTTACAGTTGAAAGCGCCCTATCGCGGCTTCGCGCAGGCCCTGGCATTGTTCTATCCCGAAGCGATGCGCCCGAAGGCGGCAATGAGCACGGCTGGTGATCCCCTGATCCATCCGTCCGCCCGTATCGAAGCCGGCGTACGTATCGAGCCAGGCGCGGTGATCGGCCGCGAAGCTTGGATTGGCTCTGGCGCCGTCATCGCCGCAGGCGCCGTGATCGGTTACCGCGTCACCATTGGCCGCGACTCCTACGTCGGCCCCAATGCCTCCATCATCCATGCACTGATCGGCGACCGTGTGATCATCCACGGCGGCGTCCGCATCGGCCAGGATGGCTTCGGCTTCGCGATGGGTGCGGGCGGCCATTTGAAGGTCCCCCAGATCGGCCGCGTCATCGTTCAAAGCGATGTGGAGATTGGCGCCAACAGCGCCATCGACCGCGGCGCTCTTAAGGATACTGTGATCGGCGAAGGCACCAAGATCGATAATCTGGTACAAATCGGCCATAACGTGATCGTCGGCCGCCACTGCGTCATCGTCGGTCAGGTCGGAATTGCCGGTTCTGCGACATTGGAAGATTACGTAGTGATCGGCGGTCAAGGCGGCGTCGCCGGGCACATCACAATCGGGATGGGCGCGCAGATCGCCGGCGCCAGCCATGCCAAAGACAGTGTGCCACCGGGTGTGCGAATGATCGGTACGCCCGCGCGGACATTGAGAGAATGGGGGCGAGAGCAGATCGCATTGAAACGCCTGATGTCCAGCCCCCTCACGACCGAGCGAATACCAGCGGCCCCGCCGGCAACGACCGCTGCAGTGTCGCCAACCGCCCGCTCCACTGACGACACCAGCCTCTGAAATTTCGGCACGATTTGAAGACGGCACTATTGCAAACGGTAGCGGCGCTACCGCCATCCCTTAAACGAACGATTGGAGTTGAGACCTCAATGGACGACGCCAAGTCCCCAAAGCCGCAGCTGGCCAGCGCCGACATCGAGCTGATCATGAAGCTGCTGCCGCATCGCTACCCCTTCCTGCTGATCGACCGGATCATCGACATGGATCGCGACGAGAGCGCCACTGGCATCAAGAACGTGACCATGAACGAGCCGTATTTCCAGGGCCATTTCCCAGGGTATCCGGTCATGCCCGGCGTGTTGATCATCGAGGCGCTCGCGCAGACCGCTGGCGCGTTGTGCGTCCATAACTCCGGTCATCGCGAAATTCCCCAGATCGTCTACTTCATGGGCATCGACAACGCCAAGTTCCGCAAGCCCGTGCTGCCCGGCGATCAATTGTTCTTGCATGTGAAGAAGATCAGGAGCCGAGGTCCGGTCTGGCGCTTTGCGGGGGAAGCAAAAGTTGCCGGCCAAACCGTCGCCGAAGCTGAGATCAGCGCCATGATTGTGGACCGCTCCAATGTCAAAAAAGCCTAAATCCAAACAGCCAGCTCTCGTTAAGCCGGCGGCCCCGACAGCGCTCGAGATCGACAAATCCAAGATGTCCAAAAGCGACGTGAAACTAGCTATGACGCACGCGGCGAAATCCGGCCAGCGAGCCACGAAAATTCACCCGTCCACTATCATCGAAGCTGGTGCGAAAATCGGAGCCGGCACTGAAATCGGCCCGTTTTGCCATATCGGTCCGGAAGTGGTTCTGGGTTCCGGTGTGCGGCTGATCGGCCATGTGGCGATTGCCGGCAAGACCACCATTGGCGATCGTACCCGGGTATTCCCGTTCGCTTCGCTCGGCCACGAGCCGCAAGACTTGAAATATCAGGGTGAGCCCGTCTCGCTGACCATCGGTGCCGATTGCACGATCCGCGAAGGCGTCACGATGAACCCCGGCACCGGTGGCGGTGGCTCGGTCACCAGCATCGGCGATCGCTGCACGTTCCTGGCAAATGCTCACGTGGCCCATGATTGCCGCATCGGCAACAACGTTATTTTTTCCAATGGTGTCCTCGTCGCCGGCCACTGCACCGTGGGCGATTTCGTCATCATCGGCGGCGGCGCTGGCGTGCATCAGTTCTGCCGCATCGGCCATCATGCGTTCGTCGGCGGGCTTGCCGGTATCGAGAACGACGTCATCCCCTACGGCATGGCGCTCGGCAACCGGGCCGGCTTGGCCGGTCTCAACGTCGTCGGCATGAAGAGGCTGCAATTCAGCCGCGAGCAGATCCAGAGCTTGCGCCACGCCTATCGCTTGCTGTTCTCCAACGAGGGAACGCTGGCAGAGCGGTTGGTCGACATCGAGGGTGAAAACGTCGCCACCGATCCGTACGTGCGCCAGATCATCGATTTCATCAAGGCCCCCTCCGAGCGCTCGCTATGCTTGCCGCGCAGTGGGTAAGGTCGCGTGGACGAGAAGGAACGCATGAAGGAGCGCATCGCAATTCTGGCCGGCGGAGGGAAGTTGCCTTTGGTGCTCGCCGACAGCATTGTGAGCAGAGGTGGCCGCGCGCACATTGTCGGAGTGCGCGGCGAGGCGGGGCCAGAGATCGAAGCCTATCCGCACACCTGGGTGACGTGGGGCGCCGTCAACACGATTTTGACGACACTGAAACGTGAAAGCAACGGTGTCATGATGATCGCCGGCAGTGTCAGCCGTCCCGATCTCAAACGCTTGAAACCCGACTTCGGCGTAATTCGCTATCTTCCGAGCGTTCTCGCGATGCTTAAAGGCGGCGACGACGCGGTACTGACACGCCTCATTCGCTTCTTCGAAAAGCAGGGCCTTTCAGTGAAGGGCGTTGCCGACGTCGCGCCGCAGCTTCTGGCGACTGCGGGCGTGCTCGCCTCAAACGCCGCCGTGTCGGAAACGCCTGTAGCAAGCGAGCCTCGCGCCGAAAAAACACGTGACGCCGATGCAGCTTTAGGGTTTGCGGTGCTGGATGCGTTAGCCGATCTCGACGTGGGCCAAGCTGTCGCCGTCAACCAGGGCCGCATCCTGGCGATCGAAGGGGTCGAGGGGACCGACCGCATGTTGACACGGATCGCAACGCTTGCGGCGCGTGGCGAACCCGGTGGCGTCGTTATCAAAGGCCCCAAGCGGGGTCAGGATCTGCGTGTCGACATGCCGACTGTAGGTGCCGAAACGATTGCGGGCCTCAGCGCAGCAGGCATTGAAGAACTCGTGATCGTCGCTGGCAAAACATTGCTGCTTGATCGCGACCGCATGAGCGAGCGGGCAGCGCAACAAAACATCGTCGTCCGTGGCGTCGAGCGCGTTTCAAATCGCGCCGATGCAAGTGTCGCTGGTGCCGAGACCGGTCGCCGACGCGGCACGGTAGTGCAACAGACCAAAGCCGGCACGCTGTTAGGCCGTCTCGTGCCGAACGCCGATGACAGCCGCGACGTTCGCACGGCCGCCGAAGTCACCCAGCGACTGGTGACATTCGGCACCGGACGAGCGGCCGTGGTCGTTCGCGACCATGTGCTTGCAGTCTCCGCCACGGAAGGCCCGCTCGGATTGGCGCAGCGTATGGCGAAGCTACGCCAGTGGGGCCACAAGCGGCGGGGCCGGGGTGCAGCCGTCCTGCGCTTCGATGCCGGTCGCGATGATCCAGCGATGATCCAGGCCTTCATCGAAGCGCTGGCCGGCGCCGGTTTGGCAGGCGTGGCGATCGTCCACGAGACATCGCCAGCAACCGTGGCTGTGCCGTCGGTATCGCTGTCGGCTGTTCGGGCCGCCGATCTCCAGGGTCTGTTTCTCGTCGAGATCGATGCGGACGGCGATCGGCCTCCCGTCGTTGCTGCATCATGACCGAGACAGGCCAGATGCACGATCACACGTCGCGCCGAACCGTCACCATTTCGTCTAGCAAGCGCGAGCTGCGCATCTTCATGGTTGCTGGCGAGCATTCGGGCGATGCCCTTGCCGGGCGGCTGATGGAGGCGATGAATGCGCAATCGCGCGGCAGGGTGCGATACCTGGGCGTCGGCGGGCCGCAGATGCGGGCGCACGGTTTGATTTCTCAATTTCCGTTGTCCGATGTCGCGGTCATGGGACCGGCAGCGATCCTCAAAGTGTTGCCTCGTCTCGTGCGGCGCGTTTATCGTACCGTCGACGCAGCCATCGCGGCACAGCCGGACGCCGTCGTGATCATCGATGCGCCCGAGTTCACGCATCCGATCGCCAAACGCATTCGCCAGAAATTGCCCGACGTTCCGATCATTGATTACGTGAGCCCCAGTATTTGGGCGTGGCGTCCCGGCCGCGCGCGCCGGATGCGCGCCTACGTCGACCATGTCATGGCTTTGCTGCCGTTCGAACCCGAGGCTCACCAGCGCCTTGGTGGCCCACCCTGCACTTATATCGGCCATCCGCTGGTGGAGCGCCTGTCGGAGTTTGCGGCGATCGATCCGGCGCCGTTGCGCGCCGAACTCGACATTCCTCCATCGCGGCCGGTGCTGGTCGTCTTGCCCGGCAGCCGGCGCTCGGAAGTCGAGCGGCTGATGAGGCCGTTCGGTGAGGCGGTGACGCGGATCCGCGAGCACGGCACCAATCCAGTCGTGCTGATTCCGGTCGTGCCCCACGTGCGGGAACTCGTCGAGCGGCACTTGCGCTCGTGGCCGGTGACGCCGGTTCTGCTTGAAGGTGAGCAAGCCAAGCTTCAGTCGTTCAAGCTGGCAACTGCTGCTCTCGCCGCATCCGGTACGGTCACGCTCGAACTCGCCTTGACCGGCACGCCGATGGTTGTCGGCTACAAGGTTGATGCACTCGCCGCCAAGTTCCGTTTCCTCATGAAGGTGCAATCGATCGTTTTGGCCAACCTCGTGCTCGGCGCCAACGCCTTCCCCGAGTTCAAGCAGGAAGACTGTACGGGGGATCGATTGGCGGAAGCCTTGATGCCGCTGCTGTCGGATACAGAAGCACGTGCTCGCCAGATGAACGCGCTGGCTCTTCTGCCCGCCAAACTCGCGGTAGTGACCCCACCGAGTGTCGCCGCGGCCGACATTGTTTTGGCGTATGCGGATAACGGCCGAACGCAGCGACGCTGATCGAGAGCTGCCGGTGAGGTTTGCGCGCCAAAAGCGCACGCTTTGAACGCCATTCGATTTAATCAAGGCGGTTTTCGCGCGTATGGAACGTAGCGCACCGCGCCGCGTTATCGCAGTACAAAACAGAATGGCTCCGAACGTTTCTGTTTGTGCGCTTCTCGCGCAGCTCAATTAACAAATCTAGTGGAGTAAAGATTATGAAACGCGTCGTAACAACGACCGTGCTGATTTTGGCAGGTGCGGTTTCTGCCTTGGCTCAGACATCCACGACCCAGCCCACCCCTCCCGCCGTATCGCCCGATGTGCCCAAGACGACTGACGCTCCGCGGACCCCTGCGGCACCGAGCATGACGCCATCAACCTCGTCGAGCACCACCACGTCTCCCGCTCCGTCCACCATGGATAAAAGTGCCCTGGGTGGCCCTGCTGCGGGTGCAAACAGCTTCACTGAAAATCAAGCTAAGGCTCGCTTGGAAAGCAACGGTTTCACCAACGTCACCAGCCTGAAAAAGGATGACAGCGGCGTGTGGCGCGCAACCGCTCAAAAAGACGGCAAAAGCCAAACCGTTTCACTCGACTATCAAGGCAACATTACTGCGCAGTAAGCGCGTTAAAGGAGAAAGCAAATGGCTGTCGTTACACATCTCTATGACTCCTACGACGATGCGCGGCGCGCAATGAGCGAATTGAACAGCGCCGGAATCCCGCAGGCGGACATCAGCATCGTTGCCAATAATGCGAACAACCGGTTTACGAATACCGATGGCAATATGGTTGATACCGCCGACACCGCCAGTGGTGCCGGAACCGGTACAGGCGTTGGCGCGACGGTGGGCGGTATTGCAGGCTTGCTCGCCGGCCTCGGCATCATGGCCATTCCGGGTATCGGCCCGGTTGTGGCTGCAGGTTGGTTGGCGTCCACCGCGTTGGGCGCAGTCGTTGGCGGCGCTGCAGGCGGTATCATCGGCGCACTGACGGATGCTGGCGTGCCCGAAGAAGATGCTCACGTTTACGCAGAAGGCTTGCGGCGCGGTGGCACCCTGTTGACCGTCCGAGTTCCCGACGCGGATCGTGGTCGTATCGAACAGATGCTGGGCACGTCGGCAGTCGACGTCAGCAATCGCCGTGATCAGTATCGTTCGACCGGTTGGGACAAATTCGAGGAGAAAATCGCCGACGATCAGACCCGCCCTCGCGAGCGCACGCCAATGATTTGATAGCTTGAAGTGACCTGATTTCTACCTGTCCCGCCACGGCTCGCCGTGGCGGGATTTGCTTATCCGAACAGCCTGAGTTGCCGTTCGTCTTGGCCCTTGGTTTCGCGCGCGAGCTGTTCGATGCGATCGAACGGAACCTGCTCTGCCGTTATCAAGGAACGCTGCGCTTTGATGGAACGCACCAGTCCTTCCTGCACCAAGTGGAACTCGCCCACAGTCTGACCGGGAAGTACACTCGCCGCATCGAGGCCGCTGTCTGATTGGAATGCGGCCTTCAATTTCTTGAGCGCCGTATCTTCGCGCACGCGTCCGATGAACCAACTGGTGATCTGGTCGCGGCTCTTGTAGTCCAGATCGCCGGGCGATTGCGTGGCGAGCATGATGCCGAGCCCCGCCGATCGCGCACGCTTGAGCAAACTCTGCAACGGTTCCGCAGTGGCCGGCTTTGCGTTTGCCGGAATGTACAGATCCGCTTCGTCGAGCATCAATACGGCCTGCAACTCGTCATTCGGATTGCGCTGGCAGAACCGCAGTGCTTCCGCCAGGAATTGCGAGACCCAGAACAGGATGTTCTCGTTGTCGCCGAGAAAGCCCGTGTAGACGATGGATAGACGCGTGCGTCCGTCGCTGCGCGCATAGGGTCCGATGCCCAGCAGGCGTTCCATGTTCAGAGTTTCGCCACCCGCTTCGAACAGCGAAGCGTTCCGATGCCGCAAGCTATCGAGTTGAGCCACCAGGTCACGGCGGAGCTTGCCTGACGGATCCATGCGCTGCGTCGCTTCCGCGAGCTCCGGGTCGTCCTCCTCGAGCAGATGGATAAGGTCAGCCAACATGACCTGCGTGGAGAAACGCTGCCCCAGCAGTTTCAGCGCCACCGACAGCGTGCCCGACTGCTTCTGGTGCGTCGCAGAATTTTTCAGATGCAGCATGTCACCGAGCGCCGCCGCTGAAAGCCCCGCCAGCAGTTGTTGCTCGTGTTCCGGCAATTCCTTGATGCCTGTCGGCAGCAGCGTGATCGAGATGGGCCGACCAGACGAGCGCCCGGGCGTATAGACGGCCACGTCGATTTGATCGGCGAGCTTTTCGCGTTCGCCGCGCTTCTCCGAGTAATCGCCCTCGACAGCCCGCCACACATCCGGATTGGCGTAGCTGCACAAATCGCCCTTGCGATCGATCAGGATTGCCGGAATGCCACGTTGCAGCATCTGCTCGATCAGCGACAACGCAAGCGTCGTCTTACCCGAACCAGATCCGCCGAGCACCGCCGCATGGCGTTTCAGCACCCCCTTGTTCAACGTCACGGCAGCGTTCGTCTTGATCATCCGGCCGGCCATGATGCTGCCTGCGCCCTCGCCGTTCTCATCGAGAATGACTGACAACGGCAGGTCGTCTTCGACTTGCACATCGCCGGCAGGCGCGGCAGCCGCAGTCTCGGTAGGCGCGGTTGCCCATCCCGTCCAATCGGCTGCCGGCGATCCGGCAAACCCCCCGGCCGGCATCGGCGGCGGGGCATGCACGTCATGATGGGCCTCAAGCATTGGCGCTGCAGGCGTAAATGAGAATGTGGCGGGCAGCGTTGGCTGGCCGATCGGCGCGACGGCAGCGCCACCGAGGCTGAACGCGGCGCTGGCCGCATCGAACACGGCGGTCATGTTCGCTTTCGAGGTGCCGTCGATCTTGGTGACGTTGCGATTGATGAGATCGAGCCGCAGCAACTGCACGATCGCACTGAGCGCCGACAGCAATTTTGCCTGCTCGAACCAGCGTGCAAAACCCGGATCTTGCTTATGGTGATTGTGGAACTCGCGCACCGTCAGCACGCGTTCCCATTCGGCGAGCGGGATCAGCAGCGCGCGTCCACCGCTCTCCCGGAACTTGCGAAACGCCTGCGCCGTCTGGCTCTTGGTGTTGGGCGGGTAATCGCTGGCGCGCAGCATGAAGCACGTCTTGGTGCCCATCGAACCGAGCGCGCGATCGAGTTGCCGTTTGAAACTGCCACCTTGGATCGAGCGATTGCACAAGAAAATGCGGCTTTCGGTGGTGAAGCCGGACTTGTGCTTAAGCGTCATGTCGATTGCCGGCAGATCGTCCGCAATCGACAGACGATCCAGCGTCAGCTCCAAAGTCGACGGCCACTCGTCACGTGCCAGTGTCAGCGCTGACTGCAGCACACCCAGCAGCCCGCCGTCGTCTGCGGGAATCTCAACTTGGCTGTCTGACGAGAAACGCTCCCACACTTCGCGGAAATCCTGCGGTGCTTCGCCGTCCGCCGAGATCGCGGTGCTCTCCGCGCTCGTGCCGAACAGGTTGCCGCCGAGCGCTTGCACCAGCGCATCCAGAAATCCCGGTGTGTCGGCTGCTTCGTTGTTGGCGGTGCGCCCGTGATCACGGCATCGCGTCTGCGCCAGTTCGAGCAGACGACGCGTCGAAAGCCCGCTGAATTCCTCAAAGAAGCTGTCACCGAACAAAGCGTTTGGATCCTCGACACCATAGTCGAGCCCCATCGCCGCGCCGTTTTCGAGCCGGCGCGCGATGATGAGACGTGCCTCTTCCGCCGAGCGCGTTTCGATCAGTGGAACCGGCCCTGCCTTTTCGATGCGGTCGATATACGACTGCGCCAGAACTTCTCGAACTTTGTCGTAGAAGTCGCCGAGCACGGAAATGATGACGATCGATGTCGGCAACCGGTTTGCGATCTGGATGAGATCACGCACCGCCTTTTGGAAGCGGTCCGGGTAATCGTCGAAGAACCGCAGATCCTCGACCTGATCGATCGCGAACACGAATGCCGCCCGGTCGACGGTCCACATCAACTTGCCCAGGCATTCGATGATTTCGAACGCGCGCCCGTCACCCATATTCGGATCGAGCGCCGCGACCGCTTGATGCGAGAGCTCGGTCAGCGCCTTGCCGTGCAGATATTGACGCACCCGCTGGTCGATGCGGGGATCGGCACGCTGCAGATACAGCAAGGCTCGCACGATGTTGATGTCGAGTTCCTGGCCGGCGAACTTAGCGCTGCCCACGATGTCGTCGGCAAGTTTCAGCACCAGCCGAGCCAGGCCCGCTTCGTCGAGATCGGCTTCGCGCAGTTGTTCCAGCAGCGCTGGCGCCAGCACGTCCGCATCGCTGACCAACCGACGCGTCAGCCGCGCAAGCGCGCTTTCGCCGCCTTTATCGGGATCATAAGGTTTCTCCAGCGAATTGATCAGCCGCCGCAAATAATAGTCGGCGTAATTGCCGATATCCGGCGTCATCTGTGCATAGCCGAAATACGCTTTGCCCTGTCGATGCGCGGTCGTGCGCATAGCGCGCACCAGATGCGTTTTGCCAGCCCCTGACTGGCCGTGAAACAGTAGAATGCGCGCCTGCGCAGCCGACGTTTTTGCAGCGTTCGTTGCCGTCACCGCGTCCAGCAGATCGGCGAACTTGGCGCGCGCTTTCCGATGCACGAGCGCCACGTCGACCGGATCTGAGTGCCAGACGTCGTCTTCCCAGGTGATCGAATGCTCGAACGCTTGGCTCATGCGGTCGAGACTGGGGTTGTGCGTGGTCGGTGGCGGGGGCAGTTGCATCGATTTTGTCGTCCTGGGCGAAGAACACGGGCGTCAGCGCGGGATTGCTCGAGCAATCGCGCAACACGAGACAATCGTCAGTCGTCGACACGCACGTAATGAAAAATCGTATTTTTATAGGCGATCGCACTCGCCTGAATGTCCCCGATCGAGCGTTGATCCTTGAGGTCTGCGTTGGCGAGCACCAGTTGCCCTGCGCGATGCGCCTCGGCGAGCATCGCCTTGAATTCCACATCGCTCAGACGCCATTCCGGATGCAGCGCCTGTGCGGCCGTCCACACTTTCGAGACGAACGCCTTGCGATTGCCGGGCCAGCCCTCGGCGACACCACCTGCGAGTGTGCGGACAGTCGCCACAAACCCGGAAAACGTCGGCCGCGCCGCAGCCAACGGATTCGCATTCGACAAAGTTTGTAGCGTTGCGCCCGTTGACGAAGGGTTCCGTTTTGCCGTTTCCGATGCGAGTGCATTAGCACGGGCAGCAGCCGTAGGCGTCGCCCTGCGAACGCGCTGTGGCCGTGGCTCCTTCGGCACTTCGAGCGTCTCGACCGGCCCGCGCGTCACGTACCGTCGCAGCAAAGCCGTCTGAAGGCTGTCGAAGTCGGCCTTGCGTGCGCCGGCGTGCTCCATTGCCAAGGCCGCGATCAAACGGCTGTCTGTTGCAAAATCGCGGGGTGGATGTGCGAGCCGTCCGGCCAGATGCCGCCCCGCTTTTGCAGATAAGCCCGAACGGTCGTCGACATCGGCCGGCAGGCTGTTTCCGAACGCACGCGACACCGCCAGCTTCGCCAACTGCGCGCGCAACCGCGCAGGAGTCGGCAACCCCCGCATTTTGATCTGGAACGCCTGCTGCACGATGGCGGCTCGCAGGCCATCCGCTTTCGCCAGCGCATTTGTGCGTCGCGCTGGACTGGCCTCGATACCCAAGGCCTTCGCGATCAGACGCCCGGCCTTTGCTTCCGTCCACGTGCGCGGCAAGGCGTTGACGCCGAGCACAAGCGCGGCCCGCTTCCGGCCGGCCTCACTGACCGCCACCGCCACTGGCTTTGCGTCGCACAAACCCGCGTCCGCGAGCGCGCCGAGATCGCGATCCAGCATCGCGGTCCAGGCACTCGGCGTCAGCGCGTGCCCGACCAGCGGCCACAGATCGTCGGCGAGTTCGGACCGTGAAAACACCTTCCCAGCCGTCGCAACGCGCACCAGCACGATGTCGCGGATACGTCCCCCGTCGAGATCTGGCTTGGCGCCGGCCTGGCGCCCCATCTGCGTCACGGACGCCGCCGCAATGGACGGGGTGATCGCAGCGTGCATCGTCGCGTTCATGCCGAAAAATCCCATGCAAGCGTGATGCTTCGCTGGGCCGGACGGCCAGCAGAATCACACTTTGGACAGTGGGCCGGACGCGCGAATCACCGGCTCATGATCGCCGACTCTGCTGATATTTGGTTAATCCGCCAAGGCCTTGACACGAGCCAAGCGTGCCATTTCGGCCTGCTTCGCAGCCAAAAATGCAGCTGTACACTGGATTTGATGACCGACCGATTGACCAACCGAAGGATTGATCGCCAACGCGGCGGCAGCGGTCTGCTAGCGCGCCGGCGGACGCATGCCGGCGGGCGTCGTGTGTTGCGGCACGGTCTGGGTGAGCGACGACGCCAACGGAGGCGTACCAAGGCTGGCGCGCAAGTCCATGTCGATTGCTTCGCCATTGCTGCACGTCCGCGACGGCGTCGGCTGACGCCGGCCGAGCGACATCGGCGGTTGCGCTGCTTGCCGCGAAATCTGCGGCAGACGATCCTGGCCGGGAGCCCGCGCGAACGCGCGTCGCAGCGACGTCGCGATTTCCGCCGCCCGTACACGCTCTCCGGCAGACGTGCCGCAGTACATGTTCTGATAACCGTCTTCGATCCAAAGCCGATCGGACGCCCCGGCGTTCTCGACCGCGATCTTGCTCATCGCCAAGGCCCGCGCATGATCCTTCGACACCTGCGGCAGCGTTCCCCGCCAGTGCTGTTCCGCCAGATAGGCTTGCGCACCCGCATGGCCTTCCTGCACCAGCTTTTGGATGTAATGCAGCCCAAGCGACGTGTCGGTCGGCACACCAGTACCGGTCAAATGCAATTTCCCGATCTCGAACTGCGCGTCCGGTTCGTTGAACGTCGTCGCGGCCGTACGATAGTATTCGACTGCGCGCTCCAGATCCGATTTCAAACCGATGACCGGCAACCCCCGCCGCACATATCCGGCGATTGCTGTGACGGACTTGGCGACGAACGGCGCCCGCCGCGCATCGTCCGGATCGACGGTATCGGCTTGCTCGGAAATACTCTGAAACAGCGTGTAGGCGCGAGCGTGATCGGTAAAGCCACTCGTATCGTCTGAGTAAACCCGCGCCAGGAAAAATTCAGCGTGCAATTTTGCCAACCCATCATCTGAACGCAGCACGCACTCGAACATTGGGATCGCCGACTCGTAACGAGTCTGGCTGTAGGCATCCAGGCCTTTGGTCAGCATCTCGCCCGATGCGCCACACGGATGCCCCGCAGCCACTGCGGGAGTGGTCGCCACAGCCATCGTCAAGCCGTGTAGAGCAAGGCTCAGAGCCGCGATTGAAATCGCGGCTCCAAAGCTTCGACGCAGTGTCCGGCTCCGCAGCTTGGCCGAGCGCTTAGATGTCAGCGTAGCAAACAACTTCAGCCTTTCCACCAGCATGGGTAACCGCGCCTTTGCTGGCTGGTCCCACCTGATCTGCGAATTTGCGAAGCGCGCCGGACTGATAGGCATTGGCCGGTACTTTCCAAACCTTGCGGCGCTTTTCGAGTTCTGCTTTCGACAACTCCACATCGAGCGTGCCATTGACGGCGTCGATCTTGATGATGTCGCCATTTTTCAGAAGGGCGATTGGCCCGCCCACGGCAGCCTCTGGCCCAACGTGGCCGATGCAGAATCCGCGCGTGCCACCCGAGAAGCGGCCATCCGTGATCAGCGCGACCTTTTCGCCCAAGCCGCGCCCGTAAAGCGCCGCCGTGGTCGAAAGCATCTCACGCATACCCGGACCGCCCTTGGGGCCTTCGTAGCGGATCACGATCACCGAACCTTCTTCGATGCGGCCCGCTTCAACGGCGGCGAACGCATCTTCCTCGCAGTCGAAACACTGCGCAGGGCCGGTGAACTTCAACGTTTCCATGCCTGCCACCTTGACGATGGCGCCGTCTGGCGCGAGCGAGCCCTTCAGCCCGACCACACCTCCCGTTGGAGATATAGGCGTCGAAACGGGATAGACAACCTTCTGATTTGTATTAAATTTCACGTTCTCGAGATTCTGCCCGATCGTCTTTCCGGTCACAGTCATGCAGTCTTCGTGCAACAGTCCACCTTCGAGCAGCGCCTTCATGATCTGCGGAACGCCGCCGATGTCGTAGACGTCCTTGGCCACATACTGTCCGCCTGGCTTGAGATCGGCGATGTACGGCGTGCGCTTGAAGATTTCAGCCACGTCGAACAAGTCGAAGTCGATGCCGCACTCGTGCGCCATGGCGGGCAGATGCAGCGCCGCGTTGGTCGATCCGCCGGTCGCAGCAACCGCAACGGCCGCGTTTTCGAACGCCTTGCGCGTTGCGATGTGCCGGGGACGAATGCCGTCGGCCAGCAGCCGCATGACGGCCTCGCCGCTCATCTGTGCATAGCGATCGCGCGTCAGGTCGACGGCCGGAGCGCCTGCCGATGACGGCAGCGCCAAGCCCATCGCTTCCGAAACCATCGCCATCGTATTGGCCGTGAATTGACCGCCACATGCGCCCGCACTCGGGCACGCGACGGTTTCCAACTCGTGCAGTTCCTTGTCGGTCATTTTGCCGGCGCCGTGCATGCCGACACCTTCGAACACGTCGACGACCGTGACGTCGCGCCCTTTGAACCGCCCTGGCAAAATCGATCCGCCATACATGAACACCGATGGCACATTGAGCCGAAGCATCGACATCATCACGCCCGGCAACGACTTGTCGCACCCAGCCAAGCCGACCATCGCGTCGTAACAGTGCCCGCGCATCGTCAATTCGATCGAATCGGCGATCACTTCACGGCTGACCAGCGACGATTTCATGCCCTGATGGCCCATCGCGATGCCGTCGGTGACCGTGATCGTGCAGAATTCACGCGGCGTTCCGCCGGCCAGATCGACGCCCTTCTTCGCGGACTGCGCCTGCCGCATCAGGGCGATGTTGCACGGCGCCGCTTCGTTCCAGCACGACACCACACCGACCAGAGGGCGATGGATCTGCTCAGCCGTCATGCCCATCGCATAATAGTAAGAGCGGTGCGGCGCACGCGCAGCGCCTTCGGTCACATGCCGGCTCGGCAACTTCGACTTGTCGAAGGTGTACACTTTCGATGCGGCTGTTTTTGTCGCCGTCTTCTTGCTTGCGCCTTTGGCGGCCGAGGTCGTCACTGTCGTATTGAGAGGCGGCTTTTTTGCCATGACTGTTCGCTCGTCTTTCGGGAATCGGATGATGGGATGGGAGGCAGTGCACGATACCTTCGGCGTCACACCCGGGTCCGCTTTGCGCAAGCGAAAGCGCCAGTGAACGATCAAGTGTGGACGGAAAGCTGACCTACTCTAAGCCTCGTTGCCGATCCTCTCAATGGAGCTGTGACTTGAACGCGTGAAAAGACGGGAAAAATGATCCTCGCCTGCATTAACCAAACCCGGCGCCCTTGCCGCGCGCCGACCAGTAAGCGATGCAATCTCCACATCCCGTTGGCGACGTTTTGTGCGCATCGTTTGTGGCCCAACAGAGGCATTGACAAAAAAATACGTGTCGTCGACGCAACACCCTCACGCCGATTGGGCGGAGGCCGCCTTGGCGCAGCGATACAGTGCTTTCGCCCCTTGATCGTTCGTTGACTTACGTATGAGCATCATTCACGGCAGGCCGATGACGCCTTCGCGGCTGTAGAGGGGCGGCGTTGCGATTTCCCGGCCGCATTCGGTGCTGACGGGCAACGGTAGCCGTGCCGCCACACTGTTGCCGCGGAAGTAGGGCCAAAAAGTTCCGTGGGGTAATCGATGACGAACGCCGCGGTTGCGACAATGCCTGAAGTCACCATTGCAGCTCACGTTGCAGCGGCTGTTGGTGCTGTTGCATCGGGCGTCGCCCCCGTTTCGCCGCCGCGCGCCCGCATCGCCGAGCCGGTCATTGATCCCAGCGAACTGCCCTTCGCCTTCGTCGGTAACCCCTGGCGCCTGCTCGGCCCGTGCCTCTTCAACGGCATGATGACGCTGATCACGCTCGGCGTTTACAGCTTCTGGGGCCGCACCGAAATTCGCCGGCGCATGTGGGCCTGCGTCCGCCTCGACGGAGAGCCCTTGGTCTATCACGGCACCGGCCTCGAACTCTTCAAGGGCTTCACCGCCGCACTACTGGTGGTGCTGCTGCCGATCTTCATCTGCAGCACAATTCTGGTCGTCACTTACGGCCAAGCCAGCGCCGGTTGGGCCGGTTACCAAACGGCCCTTTTTCTGATCGTCTATCCGATGCTGAAGGCGCTCGCTCAGTATCGTGCCCGCCGCTATCGGCTCGCTCGCACGTCCTGGCGTGGCATACGCGGCAGCATGGTCGGCTCCCCCGGCGAGTTCGCCTTCCTGAGCTGGGCAACCGCCCTGCTCTATCCTCTCACGCTTGGCTGGATTGCGCCGTGGCGCGCACTCTATGTTCAGCGCTTCTTGATCGGTGATACGCGCCTCGGCGACCGGCATCTCAGGCTCGGCGGTGCCACAGGTAAGCTCTATCTCACCTTCGGCCTGCTCTGGATCGGCACCATCGTCCTTTACATCGGTGCCTTCTACGGCATCGGAAAAATCATCGGCCCGCAGTTGCTGCAGATGAAGACGCCAGCTGATTGGCAGCGCATCACCCGCCTGCAGTGGATCGAAGTGGCGGCCGTCGTTGCAGCCGTCATGTTTGCCTGGTCGTTGATCAGTTCATTCTATCGCTCGCAGCTCTACAATATGACCGCCAACGCCACGCTCCTGTACCCACCCGAGCAGTCTGGCCTTCCGGTGTTGCGCTTCAAGCTCACGACACGCGGACCGCAGTTGATCTGGCTGTTCGTCACCAACCTGTTGCTGACGTATGGCAGCCTGTTCGTGCTCCGCCCGATCGCCACCGCTCGCAGTATGCGCTACTTCATTCAACATCTCTCGCTCGTGGGCGCTTTCGATCCCTCGACCTTGAAGAACAATTCGAATGCAGCGCTCTCGGAAGGGGAGGGCCTGGCGCAGGCTTTCGATTTTGATGCGTTTTAAGCGAGCCAAAATCCGTTTGTCGGCAGTTGATCCGGTCGCCCGGTTCTCAGCATTGTATGGCGACGGTTTGAGCGCCCGGCGCGTCCCGGCAAGCGTCGAGATGCGTGACGACGGTCTGCTGGTCTCCCCGGCCGACGCAGCGCCCGCGCTTTGGTCCTACGCAGATCTGCGTGCGGCCGAACCCATCCGCAATCGCTCGTTCGACGCGGTGCTGTCGTCGCGACGCGCTGCAGGTGCCTCACTCTACGTCGACGATACGTTGCTGCTCGCCCAACTGCTGCAGCGTTCTCCGCACATGCAGCTTCGCTTCGAACGGTGGCGCACGGCTCGGCCGGGGCTGGCGGTCGGCGCGGCGGCGCTTGTCGCTTACGCAAGTATCTGGGCTTTCGATCTGTCACCGACCAAAGGCGTGGCGCGCACCATGCCCGAAAAAGCGCGCGCCGTTCTCGGCGACTCCGTCATTCGCACCATGCCCGCCCAACGCCGCTGCGTCGGTAGCGAAGGTCAGGCGGCACTCGCCAAGTTGATGCATCGATTGATGCCCAACGGCCCGATTGCTGCCGGCGACATTACGGTTCTTGATTGGTCGATGGTCAACGCCTTCGCCGTTCCCGGCAATCGAATCGTGCTGACGCGAGCCCTCATCGAGCAGGCGCGCAATTCTGACGAACTCGCCGCGATCATCGGCCACGAAGCCGGCCATTCCCTGGAATTGCATCCGGAAGCAAGTCTGGTTCGGTCGGTGGGCTTCTGGGCGTTGGTCCAGATGGTATTCACAGGCACGCCTGGTGCCATCGGCAATATCGGCGTCGTGCTCGCACAACTCGGCTACACCCGCTCAGCCGAACGCGAAGCCGACGGGCACGCCCTCCGCTTACTGCGCGAGGCCCGGATTGCCGCGAAACCCATGGGTGATTTCTTCCGCCGCATGGACCAGCGCGCACCGGCCTCGAAGTCCTCAGGCAGCACGACCGCCACCGACATCCTGTCGTCGCACCCTTCAAATCCCGAACGTATCGCACGCATCGACAGCCAGCCTCCCTACCCTTCCACTCCGGCGCTCGATGATGCCGATTGGAAATCCCTGAAGGGGATCTGCGGCAATGCCGCTGGCGCAGTGCCACCCGTCAGGCCCATGCCGCCACCCTCTGCCGCAACGCCGGAAACCGCCGGCAAACAGCCCCCGCCCGATGCATCCAAAGCAGCCGCCGTCGCAAAAGCCGAGGCAGCCGTAATCGCAGCGAAGCAGGAGACGTTGCGCGTCGAAGCCGCAAAAGCGGCAGCCTGGAAAGCCGAGCAACTGAAGCAGGAAGCGGCAAAGCTAGAGGCCGCAAAATTGGAGATTGCCAAACAAGAAGCAGCCAAACAGGAAACGGCCAAACTCGAAGCAGCCAAAGTCGAAGCGGCGCGTCTTGAAGCCGCACGCTCCGATGCAGCGGCGAGAGACGCTGCGGCCAAAGAGGTTGCTGCCAAAGACGCTGCCGAAAAATCCGCGCAAGTATCGGCGTTGAGATCGAGCGAACAAGCCGCCGGGAAACAGGAGGTCGCGCTCGCCACCGAAATCCCGTCCAATCCTGCTTCCGCCGCGCCATCCCAGCCCCGCACGATCGACTCCCGTATCGGCGACGCGACCAAGCGCTTGCAGCTCAACCCGGCCGATACGACAGCCCTCATCGAGCGCGGCCAGGCCTACGCGGCCAAGCCCGATTTCGCTCTCGCCATCGATGACTTCACGCGCGCGATTGCAATACGCCCCACCGATGCCAACACGCTCTTCTGGCGCGCGTCCATGTACGCAGAGCAGGGCAAGCTCGACTTCGCCGTCACCGATTACAACGACGTGATCAAGCTGCAGCCGAAGAATTTCGCAGCATTCAACAATCGCGGCAGCGTCTATCGAGCGCAGAAAAAACTCGATCTCGCGCTGCGTGATTATTCCGCAGCCATCGCCATCGACAGCAAACAGTCCATCGCCTTGACCAATCGTGCTTTGGTCTACCGCGAGCGCAGCAACCTTGATGCCGCGATCGCCGACCTCAACGCAGCGATCGCGGCCAATCCCAACTATGCGAACGCCTATGCGCGTCGTGGCGAAACGCTCGAACTCAAATCCTCTCGCGATGCGGCCATTGCCGACTATCGCGCCGTGCTCCGTTTGGCCGAGCCCGTCAGCGGATCCTCCGAGCCCCATAAAGCCGCCCGCGCACGCCTCACCGCTCTCGGCGTCAAGTTTTGACGCTCGTGCACGTTGCTACACTGCAGATGCGGGCATGCGAGATCGTCTCGAGCACTCGACGGGACCAATTCCAGCGTAGCTTGGATGACGAGCGACAATCACCCCATCTTCAGAAAACGTGTCGTCGAGATCGAGGCTGGAGAGGATGACGTAGCCGTGCGCCGTCAGCCGTGCCTCACAATCACGATGCAGTTCATTCGAGTGAGTAGATATGAACACGTAGCGTACCCGCCCCGTAGCCAAGGCGTCGTTCGCGCCAGCCAGCATGTCGCTTTCGAACCCCTGGATATCGGAGTGGAGGATATCTAAGCGCTCGATGCCTTTCTCACGCATGATGTGGTCGACGGTCAGCATCGGTGGCACCGACGCCAAATCGACTTTTCCGCCCGCGAAAGCGTGCAACCATTCACCGGTGAATCCATTTCGCGCGAAATTTTTCTGGCCGCTTTTCAAGTTGAAGGCTTCGGCTTCGAGCAGAATGCAACGAGAGTCCGTCACGGCGCTCTTGAACCACATGCTGTAGAAGCTCCAGAAGGCTCCAAGTTCCAGCATCGTCGACCCTGGCGGGCAGTCCTTCAAAACCATTTGAAAGATGCGCTCTTCTTGGGGTTCGTGCACGCCACGATTTCGGCGCAACAACACACCGTTCTCAGGGCCGTAATAACTGCCTGCACCGATCAGCAAACCGTTGTGCATCAGCTGTGTGCCACGTGTGATGGTACCGGCACCTGGGACGCGTTCAATGAACGCGTTGTCGGGGCAGGAAACGACCTGCTCAATCCGCGCCTGCCAGTGCGGGTCTGGCTGATATCTGCGAAAATACCAATCGATCAAACCGGATCCGGCAACAGAGTGGCCGACGAACGATCTCATCCTCGGCGACCGTCGAACCAAGTCTCGTAATTGTGTCATCATTTACATGCAGTCCATGCGTTGGCCCGCCGCTGGGCAAGAGATCAGAATTTCGCGTATCTCTCGCACGAACTTTCCAAACCACCAACGCATGCGGATTCACCCGGCACGACCCTCGGCATCAGGCGCCTCTTCAGATCCCACCGCCTTGATCAAGCGGTCCAGCACTAGCAGTGCCGCCAGCGATATCACGCCGGCCCCCGCCGCCACCCAGAACGCCGCCATCGGCCCCGCTTTCACCAGAATGCTCGAAAACATCAGCGGCGCCAGCGCGCTCACCACGTTCAGTGGCAACGCCAGATATCCCATCGTCGTGCCGAACGTCCTGAGCCCGAACAGCCTCAGCGGCAACAGACTCCGTGCCACTGCGTAAAGGCCTTGGCTCACGCCGAAGCAGATCGCCAGCGTTGTTGCAGTCAGCGTCGATACGCCGAACACCAACCCGCCCGAAAAACCGAATACCGCCGATGCGGACGCAATCAACGCCATCCGCAGGATACCCGACCGGCCACCGCTTGCCAGATCTCCCAGCCGCGCCACCGCCTGCGACGGGCCCGACAGCATCCAAACGCCGATCGCCTGATCGCGCGTCAGCCCGCCACCCGTCAGAATATCCACGACCTGAACATTGAAACCCCACGCCATCAGCCCTTGCATCGCCATCCATAGCGCCACCAGCCAGAAACCGGTCCGCCGCCAATTGGTCGGCAGCACGCCGTCCCATGAGATCGCCTCGCCGCCGCTGGACGTTGCAACCGGCCGCTCCGGCTTCGTCTGCGGCAACACCATCAGCAACACCGGTAAGCAGATGACGACGTACATCAGGCTGAACAGCAGCATCGTATGCCGCCACCCATACCGAGCGGCCAACCAGTCCGTCAGCGGCAGAAACACGGCCGACGTGACGCCCGTGACGATCGTGTATGCCGATACGGCGCGGCGCGAGTCGGGTCCGGCGATCTGCACCAGCGCCGGCACTGCGGCATTGTTCAGCATCATCGCCACTGTCAGGCCGAACAGCGCCCATCCGAACCAGAACGACCAGGGTCCCTGCGACGCGCCCACCACCAGCAGCGAAACCGCGCCCACCAGCGTTCCCGGCAACATCAGGTCGCGGGCGCCTTCCGCATCGATGAAGCGCCCGACCCTCGGCGCCACCACGGCGCTGACCAGCAGCATGATCGACAGCGACCCGAACACCGCCTCGCGCGCCATCGAGAGATCCCGCGCGATCTGCGTTCCGAGCACCGTCAGCGCGGTAAACGAGGTGCCCCATCCGATCATTTGCGTGAGCCCGATGCCGATGATCGGTGCCCACAGGCGGCGCAGCGACGGCGGCTTCGTGACGGTTCGCGGTGAAGTACGATCCACTGAGCGGCCCAACTTGGTGCGCCGGCGCGGGTCCGGCTGTTGAGCCTACTAAGCGGGAGACGGCCGCCGGGTGCAAGTCTTACTCATTGCCGTCGTCTCGCAGAACTCAACCCGAAACCGCAAAGCCTCCGGCACCTGCCGCGCGCGGAAAAATAATCTTCGTCGTTGCGTTGACCGCGTCCGGTGCACTGGGTGCCGCCGCCACCGGAGTGTCGTCGCCTCCTGCCGCCGTCGGTGACGTCATAGCCGCAGCGGTTGGGCTCGGCGCTTGCCCCTCCACACCGGCGTCGCCCGTAACGGGCTCAGTTGCGGCAGCAGGCGCTGCGAGGTCGGGCGTAACCGCAATTTGCCCCTCTGCGAGCGCAGGTGCGCTCGATGCCGCTGACGTCTTGCCATACCGACGCTCGAAGTCCGGCACCAACGACGACATGTCGAAACCCGCAGCGCTGCAGGTCGACACGATATCGCCCGGCGCCATCGTCGGCGCCACGGCCAGCGCCCACGCAGCCGCAGCACGCGCACCCGAATAACAGCACGCATAGATCGGCCGTGGCAACGTCATCATCGCGTCAGCGAACGCAGCCACGGTCGCATCTGAAACGCGGCGGCTGACGACGGGAACATAGGCATATTTCATGCCCGCAGCTTGCACGCCGGCTTCCGTCTGCGCTGTCGTGGGCAACCGATCGACCTCACCGTCCGGCTGCACGTTCAAGAGCGACCGAAAACCCGCCTTCGCCAGCACGATGATTTCGTCTGCCGAAGGCATTTCACCGACTGCGATTTCATCCGACAATGCAACTGGGCGCATGGAGTCCTAAGCCTTGATTTCCGTGAGTATCCGCTAGTCGGACCACCACGGCTCGCTGCGCCGCAACATGCGCGCGCGTCTGTCCGTTCGACTATAGCGCACTTTAGTTTCGCCTGACGATGGCGACCAATGGACTAATTTTGTCGCAAGCCGCAAAATTCATCGAGCGTTTACCATACCGACGGCACATTTGAGCGGCAGTCTCAGAACGGAAGTAGAGTTGCGTCGCCGTTCGCATCGACGTGCCGTGTGAGCGCAACCGAACACCAAGTACGGTGGCAGTCCACTCGCCGTTGCCGTCCAGTCGTCGTCGCCGTCCAAATCTCGTCCGCAGGTCGTACCAGTTGACGAACACTCTCGCCGCTCGCCCGTCGCCGAAAGCTCAGTCATGACAGCCAAGCCGTCTCATTTGCCCAAGAAGCGCATCCTGCTTGCCGAAGACGATGACAGCATGCGCGGGTTTCTCGAGCGAGCCTTGAATGCAGCAGGCTACGAAGTGGTTTCTTTTGCGAACGGTAAAGACGCCTTCGATCGCATCCAACAAGATCCGTTCACCCTGCTGCTGACCGATATCGTCATGCCCTTGATGGACGGCATCGAGCTTGCCCGTCGCGCCAGCGAAATCGATCCGCAACTGAAGATCATGTTCATCACCGGTTTCGCGGCAGTTACGTTGAACAACGGCGTCGAGACGCCCAAGAATTCCCGCGTTCTATCCAAGCCGTTCCACCTCAAGGATCTTGTCCGTGAGGTCGATACGCTGCTCGAGGGTATCTGATCCTAAATCCCGATTGCGTCGTTTTTTGCCTTCCGGCGGTTCACCCGGGAGTTAAAACTCGTTTCTAAATAGCTGTTTTATATAAGTTTTCAGTTTTTGAAAACGATTGTCTCTTGACAGTCGCCACCCTTTTTCCCTATATCCGCGCCAGCTCTTGGCACTCTCGATATTAGAGTGCTAACAGTGAATCTCAAACCTCAAATCGTTCGAGGGCTGCCCGTTCGGCCGGCCTGATTTTCGGAGACACACCTACATGAATTTCCGTCCCCTCCATGACCGTGTGGTCGTCAAGCGCGCCGACGCCGAGACCAAGTCCTCTGGCGGCATCATCATCCCCGACACTGCCGGCGAGAAGCCGCAGCAGGGTGAAGTCGTCGCAGTCGGCCCAGGTGGCCGCGACGAAGCCGGCAAGCTCATCCCGATCGACATCAAAAAAGGTGACAAGGTTCTGTTCGGCAAGTGGAGCGGCACCGAGGTCAAGATCGACGGCAAAGACCTTCTGATCATGAAGGAAAGCGACGTCATGGGCGTGCTGGTGAAGTAACGCTTCGCGTCAGCGAATAGTGATTAGCGAATAGCGAATAGGACTGCCCCGAAACGCATCGCTTTTTCAGTATAACGCCGACGTGACCGCCACTTCCTATTCGCTACTCACTATTTGCTACTCACTTTTTCCGTAGGAAAAACACATGTCCGCAAAAGACGTAAAATTTGCCGCCGACGTACGTGAGCGCATGCTGCGCGGCGTCGACATCCTCGCCAACGCCGTCAAGGTCACGCTGGGTCCGAAGGGCCGCAACGTCATCATCGAAAAGAGCTTCGGCGCTCCCCGCACCACCAAGGACGGCGTCACCGTCGCCAAGGAAATCGAGCTCGAAGACAAGTTCGAGAACATGGGCGCGCAGATGGTGCGTGAAGTCGCCCAGAAGACCAACGACGTTGCCGGCGACGGCACGACGACTGCAACCGTGCTTGCTCAGGCGATTGTTCGCGAAGGCTTGAAGTCGGTTGCTGCCGGCATGAACCCGATGGACCTGAAGCGCGGCATCGATGCTGCCGTCAAGCAGGCCGTCGAAGTCATCAAGAAGCAGTCCAAGAAGGTCAAGAACTCGGCTGAAATCGCCCAG
>JANLYD010000248.1:0-4786 GCA_031365465.1 Hyphomicrobiaceae bacterium | reverse complement strand
CCGGCGTTCCGATGCTGGCGCGCATGGCGCTGAAGCGGCAGTCGGGTTACCGCAGTCTGGGGTACGAAGTGGCGATCAACTGACATGTGTGGGGCTGGTTGCGGGGTTGTTGCCACCTGATTTGAACCAACCATGTAAGCTATTGATTTTGCTCAATCGGAACCCGGAAATCTGCGTTGTCTCTGGTCGGAGCATTGAAAAATATAGACAAATTCTGACGATGTGGTTGCGGGGGCGTGCAACCAGCGATAATGAAACCGAGGCTACGTGCGGGCAATCAAGAGCCGCAACGGAAGAGCCGCGATGCATAGCTGGTCAGGTTCTGGCCATCGACCGCAGCTTTTCCTTAACGTGTTACGCTTCGTTGCGCGCGGATTGCCTCCGCTGGATGTGATTCCAGGCGCAGGCGATGGTTGAGTGATCGCGTCTAATACAAGCGCATCAGCAATCCGGCATCGCAACCGTCACCTTTTCCGACTGAGTGGACGACGCGATTGAGCCTTCGCCGGCTTGCGTTGCCAAACGTCTTGCCACGCCGCGAACTCGCTGGGTCGCACTTGGTAGCGGGCAAAATTGCCCTCGTGCATGGCAAGAAGTTCATTCTCCGCTGCCTCGATAAAGCGGGCATGGTCGGCGGTGATGATCACAGTGGCGGCCTGCTTTGCGATGTGATTGGCGGCGGCCTTCTGGTCGAGGCATTTTCTGATGACCTCGGCAATGACAGTCTTCAATGCCATGCGATGCTTCAAGCGGAACTGGTCCGGCTCCCCCAGTGACTGGCGCAGCGCTGCGTAACGCGCTGATGAACGCTCATAGGCCCAGAGGAACACGTCCTTGAGCAGATCAACGCGATTGAGTTCGTAGACGCCCAGAAGTCCGCGCACATACGCGTCTTCGGGAACGGCGACAAACGAGAGCGGCGCGAGATTGGCCTTGATCAACGGGATGTTGGCCGCGAGCCGCGAGACGCGCTTGTTCACATCGATAAAGGGTTGAAGATAGGGCAACTGGACCATGACAAAGAACGCCTGCTCGAACGGATCTTTGATCGCAGCCGCTGTCGCAAGCACCTGATCGAAGTTTTCCTCAATACGTTGTGGGACACCCAACGGCAGAAAGACGGAGCCAGAGATGCCGACCGCCTCACGCCGGATGCGCCCCGAGGCCGTCGGATCTTCGAGCAGGTTGTCGGACAAGAGCGCATGAAGATTGAGGATGGTCATACGGTTGAAACCAATGTCTTCCACGGACTGCACGAGAAACTCGATCGCGCTCTTGTGGTTCAGAATCATCTGCGCGTTCTTTGCGCCCTTGCCGTCTGCGGCCTCGCCCAACTCGATCAAACGCTGTGTCTCGAGTAGCGAGTAGGTGTTGCCCTCCAGACGGCTCGAATTCCAAGACAGATCGATCAAAAGCCGGTTCAAGATTTGCTGCGCATAAGTGCCAGCGGCTTGCACGTCATCGGATGTGCGACCGAGTGATCCGAGATGTTTGCTTTCGGTTGAGGTCAGATAGCGTGATCGATTAGGGCGGTAGTCAGTCAAAAAGGAACTGCTATAGCCAACGGGTTTGCGGAGTGTTTGCGAGCGCCTGACCAGACGCGAAATGTCTTCACTCTTCGACGAGAGCGGAATGGTCGCGTGTGGCGCTTCCGGGAACGGCTGGATCGTCAGCGAGGCGGGTACATGGTACCGCGCGGCGCGTGCTGCGCCACGTTTCTCAATGACGCCGCTCTGCACCAGGTTAACCAACAGGCGGATGAGTGTCCGACGTGCGGGTTCGCCATTCAAGACTTCCAATATCTGTTGCAGGGACATGCCATCGGCGCGCTGCTGCAGTTCGGCCAGGATCCTTGCGATGGCGCGATCATACTTTGCTGTCACGATGCACCTTCGGTCCTGCACTGAATGCCAAGAACAATCCGTTGAGTGCCAGAATTCCGTGAATTTGTCACTCGTGCCCGTTAAGTGCCAATAAGTGGCACTCAAATCGGCGAACGTCTAGGTTTCGCGGCTTATGAGTTCTTGGGGCGACTGCACTTGCACCATCGGCAACTTCGAAATGTGTTCCGTTCAGAGTTGGAGCACCGCGCAGATCAAGGTGAGGCGGTGGTGGCGCAGTTCTTACTCAAGTCTTGCAACATCACTGGCCCAAGCGACAGAGGACAGCGCAGTTCTTACAAGACGTCACGCTGGTCATAGACGAGCCGGGTGCCACTCTGATGGCCGTCTCGATCATTCAATATCATTCCGGTAACGACTGCCCGTTCCGAGGTGTGACTTGTCTGCGGCCGCGGTTGGTATGCAATCGTGAATTGTCTTCACCGGTGTGCCAGTGAGCGTGTTTGCCGCGTCGAACCTGAGACGTCGCGAAACGCAGTGCGACAAAATGTGAAAAACAAAAGGCAAACAACTTTTTTGTGGGAGAATTTGTGGGAGAGAAAACGACGAACTGCAAATTCATCAATTAAATCAAAGGTCATTGGCGGAGACGGAGGGATTCGAACCCTCGATACCCTTTAGGAGTATAACGCTTTAGCAAAGCGCCGCCTTCAGCCACTCGGCCACGTCTCCGGACGGGCAGGCTATACGGCGCAACTTGGCGAATTGCAAGGCGTCCGTCGTGTCCTTTCAGAGGCCTGGTCAAAGGCCCGGTCCAAAGCCTGGGGTCGAGGCGTGTGCAACTCAGGTCCGCGTGGCGCCTGGCGTGACAACTGCAATAAGCACGGGGGCAATAAGCACGGGGGCAATGAGCGTGGGTGGGACGATGCGATGGTGATGCCTCAGGTCACAGCAAGGCTTCAGGTGATATCGGCCAAGCGGGTATCCAGGCTCAGCACCAGGCACCAATGCGGCTCGAAATCAGCGCCGAGCGGCCATACGTTGGCCCTGAACACCTCCAGCATGCGTTCTTCGTAACGCTTGAACCAGTCGCGGTGACAGAGCACGAACTTGGTCGCGCCGACGATGGTCTGGCGGTCAATGATGCACAGCGGCACGATTTCCGGGTGCTTCTCCAGGTGCTCCTGCACCGACACCATGAGCGTCGGATAGCCGGGATGCAGCATATCGTCGAGCACGATCACGCCATCGGGCGGCATGACCGCAGTGGCGCGTTCGAGATCGCGGGAAAGGGCATGGCGCGAATGTTCGCCGTCGATGTGGAACAGGCGCGGACGGCGGCCGTCGAGCTTGGCCAGCACGTCCTCCGGCTTCATGGTCCGGCTGTCGGTTTTCCAGGTGATGCGGCGATCGGCCTCGATGCCGTGCTTGGCGCAGTTGGCCTCGAACCGGTCTATGACTTCCGGGTTCGGCCAGTCGAAGAGGTCGATTCCGAGGGCCATTTCGCCCGGCTGCAACGCGTGCGCCAGGGCAATGAAGAACCGGCCCTCGAAGGTGCCGATCTCCGCGATCGGGCCTTTGATGCCAAGTGTTGTTTGAATCTTCAACAGATTGCAGCAGACCGCAGCGGCAAAGTGCGACGACATGCCGACGACCCGGTCATAGCCCGTATCCAGATAGTGATCGACGGCAGGGATACCCACGCGCGGCATCGGGGCTGGAAACGTCGGTGCTGCGGTCATGTTGGGGTCCGGTCGTGGGAGGGCAATGTCGGGAAGGAATGCGCCACACCGCATAGGCAGGCCTGCGTGAATGCGGTGTGAACCTGTTATGACCGTTTGAACAGGGCATCTGCCGCCGCGTTGTGTGATTTCTTACCCGACATGATGGCTTTCACGCGCACCACCTCGGCCTCGAGATCGCGCACGCGCTGTTCGAGGTCAGCGACGGAGAACTCGTCGAGTTTCTCGCCGACGACGGCGACCCGAACCGGTCTTGGTTTTGTGTCGTCCCATTCCATGGCGCATCTCCCTTGCCTGCTGCCCACTGCCCGCTGCCTATTGCCCCTGCTTGCCACGGTTGGGCACGTGGGGCATGTGTGATCGAATATAGCTGACCCAGCCAACAGAGATCCAGACATGACCATTCCCGCGATGATGACAGCGATCGAGATCAAGGGCAAAGGCGGACCCGAGGTGCTGGTGCCGGGGCAAGTGGCGACGCCGAAGCCGGGCGCGGGGCAGATTTTGATCAAGGTCGCCGCCGCTGGCGTCAACCGGCCGGACATCCAACAGCGCATCGGCGCTTATCCGCCCCCCGCCGGGCATTCGACGCTGCCGGGGTTGGAGGTCGCTGGGACCGTTGCAGCGGTGGGCGACGGCGTCACGCACTGGCGCGTTGGCGATGCCGTGTGCGCGCTAGTCAACGGTGGCGGTTATGCTGCGTATTGCCTTGCCGAGGAGCCGGTGGCGCTGAAAATCCCGGCCGGGCTCGACATGGTACACGCGGCGGGGTTGCCGGAGACCTGCTTCACGGTCTGGAACAACGTGTTCGAGCGTGGTGGTTTGAAAGCCGGCGAGTGGTTCATGGTGCACGGCGGCACCAGTGGTATCGGCACGACGGCGATCCAGCTTGCGAAGGCGCTTGGCGCGCGCGTGATCGCGACGGCGGGATCGGATGATAAGTGCAAGGTGTGCGTTGATCTCGGTGCCGAGCGCGCGATCAATTACAAGACCGAGGATTTCGTCGCGGTGTGCAAGGAGGTCACCGGCGGCAAGGGCGTCAACGTCACGCTCGACATGGTCGGTGGTGACTACACGGAGCGCAACATCATCGCGGCGGCAGACGATGGCCGCATCGTGCAGATCGCGACGCTGGGCGGCGGTGAGGTGAAGATTAACGTCGCGATCTGCACGATGGTCAAGCGGGTGACGCTGACCGGCTCG
>JANLYD010000234.1:0-12904 GCA_031365465.1 Hyphomicrobiaceae bacterium | reverse complement strand
AGCCTTCAGATGCCCGTGCCGCTCGAAGGTGTACGCAAGCTTCTGCTCTTTCGGTCGCGCATGAACACGCCTTGTTGGGACAAGTGATTGCAGTAGCTTCTGTCAGCGAGGCCAGTTGTTGGGGTTGCTGCTGACACGGAGTTTGCAAATGACATGAGCCGCGTAGACTTTCCCGCTCCTGTACGGCAGGTAAACGAGCCATGCAGCGAACTTAGGAAAACGTCGCCGATGCCGACCCAACCACCCGCCACGCTCGCCGATCTCGTGGCTGTCATGGCGCAGCTCCGCACGCCGGTTACCGGTTGCCCGTGGGATCTCGAACAGACCTTCAAAACCATCGCGCCCTACACGATCGAGGAAGCCTATGAGGTGGCCGACGCGATCGCGCGCGGGGATCTCGCCGATCTCAAGGACGAACTCGGTGATCTGCTGTTGCAGGTGGTCTATCACGCGCGCATCGCGGAGGAGCAAAACGCGTTCGCGCTGCCCGACGTAATCGCTGCCGTGACCGCCAAGATGATCCGCCGCCACCCGCACGTGTTCGGCGACGAGGCAGCCCGCTCGGCCGGCGCCGCCAAGGGCTTCTGGGAAACTATCAAGAGCGAAGAGCGCGTCGCGAAGGCCGCCGAACGGGCACGGCTTGGCCGCACGACTGCGGCCGCGGATGTGGCCCCGCGACATTCCTCAGCGCTCGACGATGTTCCCGCCGCTCAGCCCGCTCTCACGCGTGCCGTCAAACTCCAGGCCAAGGCCGCCAAGGTCGGATTCGATTGGCCGTCCGTCGTGCCGGTCCTGGCCAAAGTCCGCGAGGAAATCGCTGAACTCGAAGCCGAACTGATGCCGCTTGGGGGCGGCAACAAGGCCCGGATCGAGGAGGAATTCGGCGATCTGATCTTCGTGATGGCCAATCTGGCGCGGCATCTGGAGATCGACCCCGAAGCCGCCTTGCGCGCAGCCAATCACAAGTTCACGCGGCGCTTTCAGGGCGTCGAGGCCCTGTTGCGCGACAGCGGGAAAACGCCGGCGCAGTCGGATCTCGCCGAAATGGACGCGCTTTGGAACGAGGTCAAGCAACGCGAGATCGACTGACGATTTGCTCCGCTGCCGCCGAACACGCTTGTAGTTGTGCCGATAGCCTCATAGCCTCGCACATCGAACCGGGGAGGCTTGCGCATGTCTATCGAGATTTACTGGCTGACGCTGACACTCATCATGACTGCACTGTTCTCGGTGCCCTACGTGATCGATCGCATCGTCACGAAAGGAATTTGGCCGGCGTTGTCGCTGCCGAAATCCGAACTTGGCCGTCACTCGCCGTGGGCCGAGCGTGCGATGCAGGCGCATGAGAACGCGGTTGAAAATCTGGTGCTGTTCGCGCCTGCGGTTCTTGCTGCGCACGCGCTGGGCGTATCGACACCGGCGACCAAGCTGGCGGCGGCGTGTTACTTCTTCGCGCGGTTGGTGCACTACGTCGTCTATACGGCGGGGATCGCAGTTGCTCGCACGTTGTCTTACGCAGTTGGGTTGGTGGCAACGTTGACGATCCTGGCGGGCATTCTCCGCTGGATCTGACCGTGAAATCGAAGCGCCAAAAATCATTTCACCGGGGGTAGCGCGCTTCGCACCCACGGCACCTAGCTCACGATTTTCGCACCACTACGGTCGAGTTGTGCATCCAGCCGGCCACGCCGATCGCGGCTCACCCGAACCCGCGCCCGCGTGCCGCCATCGTCGAGCGGATCCTGCGCTAGAACCGACGTGTTTTCGTGCAGCCAATGCATCAGGTTGCCAGCGCTGGGTGGCACATCAAGGTGCAACTCGTCGTCGCCTTCGGTCAGCCGGCGTTCGATGGCGCCCAGCAGGTCTGCAAGACCCACTCCCGTCACTGCCGACACCAGAACCGGCGGGCGCTCGCGACGATCGGCATCGAAGTCCAGCGCCGCGCGCGCGGGGGGATCGAGCCGGTCGATCTTGTTCCAGACGTCGAGCACACGCGCTTCGGCAAGTCGCGTGTCGATGCCGAGATCGAACAGCACGTGTTGCACGTCGAGCGCCTGCGCGCCCGTTTCGGCGTGCGAAATGTCCCTCACGTGGAGGATCAGATCGGCGCCGACGACTTCCTCCAGCGTCGCGCGGAATGCTGCGACGAGCGCCGTCGGCAGATCTGAAATGAAGCCGACCGTGTCGGACAGGATGACTTTGCGGCCACCCGGCAGCTTGATCTCGCGCATGGTCGGATCGAGCGTCGCAAACACCTGATCCTGCGCCAGCACCGTTGCGCCCGTCAAAATGTTGAACAGGGTCGACTTGCCGGCGTTGGTGTAGCCGACGATCGCCACCACGGGATAAGGCACACGTGCGCGGCCGGCGCGGTTCTGAGTGCGGGTACGCACGACCTTTTCGAGGTCCTTCTTGAGCGCGTCGATGCGATCCTGGATCAACCGGCGGTCGAGTTCGAGCTGGCTTTCACCGGGACCGCCGAGAAAGCCCGCTCCGCCCCGCTGGCGTTCAAGATGGGTCCAGGAGCGGACGAGACGGCTTTTCTGGTAACTGAGATGTGCGAGTTCGACCTGCAGCCGCCCTTCGCGCGTTGCGGCGCGACGGCCGAAGATTTCCAAAATCAGCCCCGTGCGATCAAGCACTTTTGCGCCAAGCTCGGTCTCGAGATTGCGCTGCTGGACCGGCGTCAAAGTGTGATCGACGACGACCAGCGTCACCTCTTCCGCTTCGATCCGCGCTTTCAATTCCTCGATCTTGCCCTTGCCCAGCAAGGTCGCTGGTCGCGGCGCGTTCAGCGGCACGATCAAACCGTCGCGCACATCCAGGTCGATGGCGTTGGCCAGTCCGATGGCTTCGGCCAAGCGGTCCTCGGGCGAATGCAGTTCGGGCAGTGGCGGCGCGTCGCCAGACACGTGTGACGATGCGCTGGCGAAGCGTTTCCCGCGTGGCGGTACGGGAACGACGATCAACGCTGACGTACCGATGGTGCGGCCGTCGAGATTGGCCTGATCCAGCGGACGTCGCCGCTTGACCGCCTTGCCGCCAGCATTCCCGGCGATGAGATCGTCCGCGCCGTCTGCTATGCCGACGCCGCCGGCGTCTGCGTTTCCATTTAAGGCGTTCGGCTCGTTCGTGTCGTCGATGATCAGTGGCTGCCTTGCTCCTTGTCGGCGCCCTCTTCTTGCAAATTCACGGGGGCGCCCGGCATGATGGTGGATATGGCGTGCTTGTAGACGAGTTGCGAGAGGCCGTCACGCCGCAGCAGCACACAGAAGTTGTCGAACCAAGTGACGATGCCCTGCAACTTCACGCCGTTGATGAGGAAGATCGTCAGCGGAATTTTCTGCTTGCGGACGTGATTGAGAAAAGTGTCCTGCAGGCTTTGCGGTCGGTCGGCCATGGTCGAGTTCCGTTTCTTGTTCTTGTGGTTCTTATTTGTTTCTTATGGTGCCGGTCTTGCTTGTAAGTGCCGGTCTTGGTTCTTAGAGCGCCGGTCTTCAGGTCGCCTGCGGACACTGCCCCGTTGCGGCAAAACTGCCACAAAGACACGATAATGTCATTCATCTATTTCCGCGCGTGATCGGCACATCGTCTCACGCCGGCAGTGCCGACAGCCATGCATCAGGCAGCCGAAATCTCGGCCGCCGTGTGAAATGCCGCCCGCAACTGAGTTGTCATCATCCCCGGCCCGCCATTGCCGATCGGCGTGTCGTCGATGCGGACGACCGGCATGACGATGGACGTAGCCGACGTCGTGAACGCCTCGCGCGCGGCTTTGGCTTCCGCGATCGTGAAGGGGCGCTCAACCAATTCCAGCCCCTCGCGCTTGATGAGATCGATCAGCGTCGTGCGGGTGATGCCTCGCAGCAACTCGTTACTGGCGGCGCGCGTGATCAAATTGCCCTGCTGATCGATGATCCAGGCGTTGCTGGAGGCACCTTCCGTCACGAACCCTGCTTCGTCCACGAGCCATGCTTCCTTGGCACCTATGGCCTTCGCCGCTTCCTTGGCCATGGAGGCGGGCAACAGCATCACGGTTTTTATGTCGCAGCGTCCCCATCGCATGTCCGGCATGGACCGCACGGCAATCCCCACACTTGCACCAGCTTCGCTTTTTTCGCGCGAGCCAGAGCGCGCGATGCAGACGAGCGTCGGTTGCATGTCGGGTGCGTCGGAGAACAAGAAGTCCCGCGGCCGGGCCCCCCTGCTGATCTGGAGATAAACCGAACCATCCCGAACGCGATTGCGACGGATGGTCTCGCGCAGCACGCGGCCGAGCGAGGCGCGGCTCATGGGAGCCGGGATCTTCAATTCTCCGAGCGAACGCTCGAGCCGATCCATGTGCCGGGTCTCGTCGATCATCCGGCCGTCGCGGACCTCGCAGACTTCGTAGATCGCATCGCCGAATTGAAAGCCCCGGTCTTCGGCGTGAATGGCTGCCTCGGCCCATGGAAGGTAGCGGCCGTTGACGAAAATTATGCGCGCCATCTGCACTCCATCTCAGCGATCGCGTCTCGAGTTGCATATCGCGCAATCCCGAGCAACTGCTATCAAGTTATCCTTCGCGGCTCCTGCGACGCAACCACCAAGCACGCCCGATTGCGCAGGTGCCTCATGCAAAAACCCACGCCGCAGCGAATGCGAGGCGTGGGCTTGATTCTAGCGAGTGCGCGGTGCTCAGGGGTAGGACTGAATACGGCTGAGATCGGCCTCGTCGGCGCGCGTATATGCCGTTGCCTGAGCCGCAGGTTCGATGCGCGGATTGGTTACGTTACCTGAGATGTGGCCACCCATCGACACGGCGAGTTTTCCGTAGGCGAGTTCGCCTTCGACCGTACCCGTCGCACGAATGTCGAGCAGATCTGCGATATCGAGCTGTCCGTTGAATGCGCCGTGGACTTCAGCTTGCGTCGCTTGCAGCCGGCCCGTCAGGCTGCCGCCCTCCCGGATGATGAGCGCGTTGGCGACGATCGTGCCCTCGACCGTTCCCTGGATTTCGACACGCGAGCAATCGGTGATCTCGCCGACGATTCGGGTGCCTTTGCCGATGATCACCACGCCATCGCTGTTTGCGATGGGGAGCGCGGCGCCCTGGGGCGCCATTTGCGCGGCGATCTGCTGCGGTGTGCCGGCCATGGCTGCTGCGGCTTGGCGCAGCATGGACACGGACTGGGTCGTATCGACGCCGAGTGTAGAAGTATCGTCGAGCCCATACCCCGACGGCTGCCTTTTGTTGAACATGTCTGCGTATCCCCGCCAAGAACCTTGTGATGGCGCCCACACACGGGCGTTACGCATACTGTCGTGAGACCTGGCCAAGCTCAAAAGACAACTCGAATCAGTTCTCAATCACAAAATTCGTAGACGGCAAAACCGCCGGAGTAAATCAGACGCCCGTAAGCTTTCCAGATAAATGTGTGAACTGATTATTTGCCGGCGGCCAGACATCGTCGAAGATTACTTTCGCACACTCAACGACTATGCCGCCGACGGCACGCCGGTACGTTGCTCGCTCGAAACGCCCAGCGCGCGCAGCTTGCGATGCAGGGCCGAGCGTTCCATCCCCACGAACTCGGCCGTACGAGAGATGTTGCCGCCGAAGCGGTTGATCTGCGCCAGCAGGTATTCGCGTTCGAAAATTTCGCGTGCCTCGCGCAGCGGCATCGACATCAAATGCTCGGCGCCGCCGTTGAGCGGTAACGGCACGTTCGAGCCGATTTCGTCGGGCAGCATTTCAGCGGTTATGACGCTGTCGGGCTCGCCGGTCGATAAAATCATCAAGCGTTCGATGTTGTTGCGCAACTCGCGCACGTTGCCGGTCCAGTCGTGCGTCTGCAGTACGGCCACCGCGTCGTCGCCGATCTTGCGGCGGCTCAAACCCGAAGCCTGCGCGATCTGGCTGGTGAAATAATGTACCAGCGCGGGGATATCGTCGCGGCGCTCGGCGAGGCTCGGCACCCTCAGCGGCACCACGTTCAACCGATGATAAAGATCTTCGCGGAAGCGGCCCTCTGCCATTTCGCGTTCGATGTCGCGGCTCGTCGACGACACCAAACGCACGTCCACGGCCACTTTCTGGCTGCCGCCCACGCGCAAAAATTTCTGCTCGACCAGAACGCGCAGGACCTTGCCTTGGGTTTCCAGCGGCATATCGCCGACTTCGTCGATATAAAGCGTGCCGCCGTGCGCTTCCTCGAGTGCGCCGACCTTGCGCGGACCGGAGACATCTTCGGTGCCGAAGAGCTCTTCTTCCACCCGGTCAGGTGCCATCGCCGCAGCGCTCAGCACCACGAACTGACCGTCCTTGCGCAACGATTTGGCGTGCAGCATGCGGGCAGCCAACTCCTTGCCCGACCCGGCGACGCCGCGGATCAGCACGCGCGAGTTGGTCGGTGCGACCCGGTCGATGGCGCTCTTGAGTTGGTTGATGGCTGCCGAATTGCCGATCATGTCGAACGACACCGCGGCGCGCTCACGCAGTTGTTTGTTCTCGCGCTGCAGTTTCGAGGCTTCCAACGCACGCAGCGCCACCAGCAACAACCGGTCTGCTTTGAAAGGCTTTTCGATGTAATCGTAGGCGCCACGTTTGATGGCAGTCACGGCGGTGTCGATATTGCCGTGGCCGGAGATGATCACAACCGGCAGATCGGGATGCGCGCGCTTGATGATGTTCAGCACTTCCAAACCGTCGAGCCGCGAGCCTTGCAGCCAGATGTCCAACACCACCAGATGCGGCCGGCGTTCTTCGATGGCCTTCAGCGCTTCGTCCGAGTCGCGCGCCAAACGTGTGCGGTGGCCTTCATCCTCGAGGATGCCGGCGACAAGCTCACGGATGTCGGCCTCGTCGTCGACGATCAGAATGTCGGATGCCATCGTGAAATCCTTTTGCAGCACACTGGGGTTTGTTGGTCGGGTGCAGTGTCGTGATGTGGAGGTGGCAGTTGTAGTAGCGTTTCTTGGTTATTTTCGGGCTGGCGCGCTCAAGCTTGCGATCGCAGCGCATCGGCAAATCGTCGCGTGGGACTGGGCGCTGCCCGCTCGCCCGCCGCGCGCTCTGGCGCTGGTAGCGTGAGCCGCATCAGGGCGCCGCGCTGACGCTCTTCGGTCGGCGGCGCGTCTTCGAGCGTCAGCGATCCATGATGGCTCTCCATGATCTTCTGCACGATGGCGAGCCCCAGCCCGGTGCCCTTGGCGCCCTTGGTGGTCACATACGGTTCCAGCAGCCGCGTGCGATTTTGTTTGGGCAAACCCAATCCATTGTCGATGACTTCGATCACGGCAGTATCTCCCGTGTGCCGCAGAACCACGTCGACGCGGCCTTTGAAACCCTCCGGCTTGTCTTTGCTCTCGGCCACCGAAAGCACGCTTTCGCACGCATTCTTTATGAGATTCGTCATCGCTTGACCGATCAACCGGCGATCGGCCAACAGCATAATCGGCGCGGTGGGGAGTGATGTCTTGACCTCCACGCCGGTCGATCCAAGCTGGAACAGCGTCACCGGGTCCTTGATCGCATCACGCAGATCGATCAACTCCATCTCGGCCTTCGGCATGCGTGCGAACGACGAGAACTCGTCGACCATGCGCGCGACGTCGCCGACCTGCCGGATGATGGTGTCGGTTCATTTGTCGAACACCTCGCGATCCTCGGTAATGACCGGACCGTATTTGCGTTTGATGCGCTCGGCCGACAACTGAATGGGCGTGAGCGGGTTTTTGATTTCATGTGCGATGCGCTGGGCGATGTCGGCCCAGGCGCTGGTGCGTTGCGCGGTCACCAGATCCGTCACGTCGTCGAACGTCACCACCGTGCCATAGCTTTCCTCGCCCTGCAGTTCGCGCGTGACGCGCACCGAGAACGTGCGCTCGCTGCCCTTCACTTCTACGGGTATTTCGGTCTGCGGCTTCTTGCGCTCACCATCGCCGCCGCCTTCGAGCAACTTGCCGAAAGCGGGCACGGCATCGGCCAGGGTGCGTCCGATCAAATCTGCTTCGGTTCGGTCGAGCAAGGTCTGCGCCGAGCGATTGGCGATCTTGATGGTTCCGTCCGGCGTTAAGCTGAACACGCCCGCCGAGACTCCGCCGAGCACGGCCTCCAGCACGCGCCGCTTCTCGTTGTCTGCGTCGTGCGCGGTGACGAGTTCGGTCCGCTGGCGTTCGAGTTGCCGCGTCATGTGATTGAAGTTGTGCGACAGCCGCCTGAGATCGCCCTCGCCGCGATAGATCGGCAACTCGACGCTGAGGTCGCCGCGCGATACCGCTTGCGCCGCCGAGATGAGACGCCGGATCGGCCCGACCAGACTGGACGCGAATCTCAGTCCCACCCAGATGGCGCTGGCGAGCGCCGTCAGCGCGGTCATGAAATAGAGCACGCCGTGGATGAACTTCAGCCGGCCGGTGTCCTGTCGCAGTTTGGCGAACTCGCGCGTGCTGTCTTCGGCGCGCTGCAACTGTCGCATCACGCTCGGCGACACGCCGCGCGCCACGTAGAGATACGTATTCGGCATCGATTTGAGTTGTGCCAGCGCCGCAACGCGATACTTGCCCGCGCTCGGCAAAATCAGCGGTATCTGGTCGAGGGCTGCTGCCTGCAACATTTCGAGCGGTGGCGGATCGTAGGGAATTTTCTCGTTCTCGACGGCTGCAAACAGCACGCGGCGATCGATGTCGATGACATAGGCCACCGGCAGATCGCGGAGTCCTGCCTGGCTCAGCAGCAACTCGCGAAACTTCTTCGGATTGTTGGCGAGCCCCGGCGCCGCATCGCTCATGTCTTTGGCCATGCTGGTCGCGTCCGTGCGGATCAACTGGCCATGTTCTTCGAGATAGGACTTGGCGACGTCGGCGCTGGTCTCGACGATGGTGCTGATCTGCCGGTTGAAGACGTTGTCGATCGACCGCGAGAACGTGTTGGTCGCGCTGACCGCCAGCACCAGCGCCGGCAACATGGCGATGATGCTGAACAGCCCGACGATGCGCCCGTGCAGGCGGCTGCCTGCCGTCTTGTCTTTCCAGCCTTGCAGAATGCCGCGCACCTGCACCGCGATGATCGCGACCATGCCGGCCACCAGACCGAGATTGATCAACACGGCCGTGACGACGACCGGTCCACGCGGCACGATGGGGGTCATGCCCATCACGATCAGGTACGTCGCCAGCGCCGACACCAGCGAGGCGATCACCACCCCGAGGCCGATCATGAACGAGCGATCGTCGGATCCCGGCAGCAACCGCACGGGATCGTCGAACGGCCGCCGGGCGGCGCGAACGGTCGGCTCAGGCGGTTCGGAGACTGACTGATCGGGGTGTGTCATCCGCGCCTGAAACGCTCCATCGTCAAGGTTGCTGCGCCATCTGCAGGATCTACGGGGCGATCGATTGTTTCCCCGTCTATGGCCCGGTGGATCGTTTGTGGCCCGGACTTCGGACCGGTCCGATGCCGCGCCCGTCCGATGAACCAAACCCACGATGCGTGATATTTTTGCACGCGACTGCCCGTACATCACAGCTGAGTGTGGCATTTTCGCGACAACATTGGCAGGGGTGCCACTGCAGATGCCTGTGGACAGCGCATCGCGTCAGGCGTGCAATCCGGGGGCTTCTTGCCCAGTGCGCTCGACGTACTCTGTATATCCGCCGCCGTACTGATGCACCCCGTCGGCGGTGACTTCGAGCACGCGGTTCGACAGCGCCGCCAGGAAACGCCGGTCGTGGCTGACGAACAGCATCGCGCCCTCGTAGTCGGCAAGCGCCTTGATCAGCATCTCCTTGGTCATGAGATCGAGATGGTTGGTCGGTTCGTCGAGCACGAGAAAGTTGGGCGGATCATAAAGCATCTGCGCCATCACGAGGCGCGCCTTCTCGCCGCCCGACAGCACCCGGCAGCGCTTCTCGACGTCGTCGCCCGAAAAGCCGAAGCAGCCAGCAAGCGCGCGTAGTGACCCTTGGCCGGCCTGCGGAAACGTGTATTCGAGTTGCTCAAACACCGTGCGCTCGCCGTCCAGCAGATCCATGGCGTGTTGGGCGAAGTAGCCCATCTTGACGCACGCGCCGACCACGACGGTGCCGCCGTCAGGTTCGGTCGCGCCGGCGATCAGCTTGAGCAAAGTCGACTTGCCCGCGCCGTTGACGCCCATTACGCACCACCGCTCTTTGCGCCGAACCTGGAAATCGAGGCCCTGGTAGATGCGGCGATTGCCATAGCCCTTTGCCACGTTCTTGAGGCTGGCCACATCTTCACCCGATCGCGGCGCGGGCTGAAACTCGAACGCCACGGCCTGCCGGCGCTTGGGCGGCTCGACCTTTTCGATCTTGTCCAGTTTCTTGACGCGGCTCTGCACTTGGGCTGCATGCGACGCCCGCGCCTTGAACCGCTCGATGAACTTGATCTCCTTTGCCAGCATGGCTTGCTGGCGGTCGAACTGCGCCTGCTGCTGCTTCTCGGCAAGCCCGCGTTGCTGCTCATAGAACGCATAGTCGCCGGAGTAGGTGGTCAACTGCCCCGCATCGATCTCGACGATCTTGGTGACGATGCGATTCATAAACTCGCGATCGTGCGACGTCATCAGCAACAGCCCGTCGTAATCGCGCAAAAACTGCTCGAGCCAGATCAGGCTTTCGAGATCCAAGTGGTTGCTCGGCTCGTCGAGCAGCATCGCATCGGGGCGCATCAGCAGAATGCGCGCCAGCGCCACGCGCATCTTCCACCCGCCCGACAGCGCGCCGACGTCGCCGTCCATCATCTCCTGGCTGAAACTCAAGCCCGCCAGCACTTCGCGCGCGCGGCCTTCGAGTGCATACCCGCCCAGCTCCTCGAAGCGCCCCTGCACCTCGCCGTAGCGCGTGATGATGGTGTCCATCTCGTTGCCGCGCTTGGGGTCGGCCATGGCCGCCTCGAGGTCAACGAGTTCAGCCGCGACCTCGCTCACGGGGCCAGCGCCATCCATGGTTTCGGCGACGGCGCTCTTGCCGCTCATTTCGCCGACGTCCTGGCTGAAATAGCCGATGGTGATGCCGCGATCCGACGACACCAGCCCCTCGTCGGTCTGCTCCTGCCCCGTGATGAGGCGGAACAAAGTCGTCTTACCCGCCCCGTTCGGCCCGACCAGCCCCACCTTCTCGCCCCGGTGCAACGCCGCCGACGCCTCGATGAACAGAATCTGGTGGCCGTTCTGCTTGGAAATGTTGTCGAGGCGGATCATGAAAACCCAGGCGCATGAGGTGAACGAACGGCGCTCATAGGCCATCCGTCCCCGGCGCGAAAGTGATGTCGAAGCCGCAGCCGAACCAACTCTTGCAGACATGACAAAGCCGTGCGTAAACTGACGTTAGGTCGATCGCGTTCGGATCGCTTCTCGTCCGAAATAACTTTTGCTTGATTTCATTTTGATCCGAGTTCGGCCGATCTGATTTTGATCGCCTCCACGTTTTGAATTTTCAATCAGTTATTTGAGGACCCGTAAATGCCAAATGATCCGAATGCCATCAAAGCCGATAGTCGCTTTTCAAAGCCACCTGCCGCTGTTGGCGGCGGCGGTGCTCCGGACGCGGTCTTGTATTGGAACAGCGTGCTGCTGGAAGTTCATCGCCGCGACTTTACGTTCGCCGATGCTGCGGGCCTCGACGAATCCGATGCGCCGATCGATCGTCAATCCCTTTCCCCCGAGCAGGGCGGACCCACAAAGACGTCGCGCGCATTCGCCATGGTGCAGTTGGCCGTATATGACGCTGCGCTTGCCGGCACTCCTGCTCTCGGTTCCCCGTATGTGACGAGACCCATTGCGGCGCCGACGGCCGGCGCTTCGGTTGAAGCCGCCATCGGCAGTGCCGCAGCCACAGTCATTGCGTCGCTTTGGGTCAACGACGGGGCCTATATCGCATCGAAACTCGCAGAGTGGGTCGATCTCATGGCAGGGGCTGGCATTGCACCCGCAGCAGTCGCTTTGGGCAGCGCCTACGGCCGCGAAATAGCGCTCAATCTGATCAATGAGCGCACGATGGACGGCTCCGAGAAGCGGGATGTCTACGCGCCACTCGGCGTGCGCGGTACGCATCGGGCGGACCCCTTTGCGCCAACCCAACCGTTTCTCGGCGCAGCATGGGGCAACGTAAAAAAATTCGACAAAGGCGGAGGCCCCGCCGTGATGCTCGTGCCGCCACTCGGCGCAGCAATACCAGGGGCCTATCTGAAGGAAAAAGGTTGGGCGGCTGAGCTTCGTCAAACGCGCATCAAGGGCGGCATACCTGTCACCGAGGGGTGCGCGCGTGTTCGAGAAGAAACGACGATCGGCACCTTCTGGGGCTATGACGGTGTTCGTGGATTGGGAGTGCCGCCGCGGCTCTACAATCAGTGTCTGCAGACAATATCCAAAAGCCTCCCGCTTACCCAGAACCAGAATGCGGTGATGTTTGCGCTCTGCAACATGGCGATGGCCGATGGAGGCATCACGACATGGAAGGAGAAGTATACCTATCATGTCGCGCGACCGGTGATCGGCATCCGAGAGGAAGACATTTCGTTCGGGCCAGGCGCAAAAGGCAAACCCCTGCCCAACGTCGAACTCGGAGACCCATTCTGGGCACCGCTCGGGGCACCGCAGACCAATGACAAGGGTGTCAGTCGGACGCCGCCGTTTCCGGCCTATCCCTCCGGGCACGCAACATTCGGGACGGCGTGTTTCGGGATGGTCGACTTGTATCTGAAATCGATCGGCAAATCACAAAAAGAGATCGACGCTCTGACGTTCGATTTCACATCCGACGAGTTCGATGGTCGCAATAAAGACGCCGACGGCTCGACGCGCGTTCGCCACGTACGCCAACTGACCCTTAAAGATGCCATCAGGGAAAACTCTGACAGCCGCATCTATTTGGGCGTCCACTGGCCCATGGATGCTCGCGAAGG
>JANLYD010000223.1:0-11583 GCA_031365465.1 Hyphomicrobiaceae bacterium | reverse complement strand
GTTTCTTACCGGCATAGTCACGCGCGCCGGCTGAGATGGGCGCGGCGCGCCGTGCCGCGCAGACTTACTTCCGCGGCACGTTGATTAACACGACGCCCGGCAGCGTCGCCTCCTGCGGATACACCGTTACCGTCTTGGTGGATTGCCATTGAGTGATGTTGGGAATCGCCAGTTGGTTCTGCATTTTTCCGTCGAATTTCAGGCCGAAACCATTTGGATAGGAGCGGATCGGCTTGTTGGCTTTGGCCGCAATCGTCCGGAACTTTTCCATGTCGGTGCCGCCCGCTTCCGCGATCATGTCGAACAGCATCTTGGCACCGGTGAAGGCTTCGAGGCTCTGCGGCGCGATCGGCTCGCGATTGTGTTTCGCCTTGTAGGCGGCGACAAAGGCGCCAGCACCCGGAGCGAAACTGTCGGCAAGGTCGGAATGCGGATATCCGACGACGAGCACGCCATTCAGGAAATCGCCGAAGTCCTTGAACTCGGCACTATCTCCCGTACCAAGCAGGATGACGCCACCTGGCTTGAACGCTTGGTCGCGCATGGTGCGGAGCAGCAGGGTCTGATCCGGGATGTAGGCCGTGGAAATCCAGACGTCGGGATTGGTGTTCTTGGCACGCAGTATCGAGTCGGTCAGATCGATCGACTTGAAGCTGTGGGCACCGACGCCCGCGACCCCGATTCCGGCTGCCTCGAACAGACGCTTTTGTGCCTGCGCGATCGAGGTTCCATAGGCGGAGTCCTCATGCTCGATCCACACCCTGATCTGACTGAGCGGTTTGTCGAACTTCGGAGCCAGGAGCATCTTGACGGCTGTGACGGACACGTCGGCAAACGCTCCCGCATTCGGGCCGACGCGGAAGAAATTCGGCAAGCCGCGTTCCGTGAGATCGGCTGCGAGGGCGTGCGTCTCCCAGTAGATCTTGCTGTAGCGAAGGGCGGCATCACTGGCCGCGTTCGAGATCGCACTCACATACGTTCCCATGAAGGCATCGACCTTGTCGCGCGATATCATCTGCTCGACGACGGCAATCCCTTGCTGCGGATTGCTGGCATCGCCGCGGAGCATCTCGATCTTGCGACCGTTAATACCGCCCTTGGCATTCGCATCGTCTGCAGCGAGCTCGTAGCCCCGCGTGACCTCGTCGCCATACTGCGCCAACGGACCCGAGAATGGATTGATGATGCCGATTCGGATTGGCTCCTGCGCCTGTGCCGCCACAAACGGCGCCATCGCCATCAGACCTGCGGAAACCATCGATCGCAATGACTGTCTCATGCTGTCCTCCCTAGATTGGATGTCGTTGTCGTCCGCTCCCAGATCGCCGTTTGACGGCGGTCGGTACTACTTTGAAGCCGCTGGCTTCTGCCGCCAGACCGCGAGACGGCGGATGCCCTCTTCCAAGCTCGTTTCTGGCTCCCATCCGAGCAGACGCTTGGCCTTGTCGCGCCGGTAGCCGATCTTCGTCGTGGTCGTGAACCGCACCTTGCCCGGATCGTCGCGATACTCGGGTTTGAGCGTAGAACCCGTCACACGCTGCAGAATCGCGACGATCTCGTTGAGTGTGGTGTCGACGCCGGACACGATGTTGAACGACTCCCCGCCAACGTCGCTTTGCATGGCCAAGACGTTGGCACGCGCGACATCGCCGACGTAGACATAGTCATGCACCTCGGAGCCATCGCCCGGCAACACTGGTGCCTGGCCCGCCGCAATGCGATCGTAGGCTTCGATGATGTAGAGCGCGTTGATCCCGCGAAAGTGCTGACGCTCGCCGTAGACGGTTGAATAGCGCAGGGCGACGTAATCTAAGCCGTAACGCTGCTTGTAGAAGCGGCAGAGATTTTCACCGAGGACCTTGGACGACGCGTAGAGCGCAGCGGCCGGTTGCAGACGCTGCCATGCCAACGGCGCGTCCTCTGCGAATCCAGAGTCGCCGCTTTCTCCGTAGACGGCAACCGAGGAGCAGAACACCACCTTCTTCACGCCGCGGTGCCGGCACGCCTCGACGACAGTGTGCATGCCTCTGACATTCACATCGAGGGCGAGCCAGGGATTCTGACTTAGCGGCAGCGTCAGGAATGCTGCCACAGCGAACACGCCATCGACGCCGTCGAGCGCGTCGAGCAGCTCGTTGATGCGCAGAATGTCGCCACGCACCAGTTTGACTTTGGGATTTTCGAGCAGGAAATCCACGGTTTCGGGCGATCCGAGCGAATAGTTGTCGAACAGGATGACGCGCTCGGCGCCCTTGGAGAGCAGGCCTTCGGCAATATGCGACCCGATGAGGCTCGCGCCTCCCGTAATCAAAAAACTACCGCCCGCGATATTCATCGATTTCACTCCGGTATCTTCAGTCATGTGCCGCCCCGGCAGGTGCGCGTCGCGTCGTCATCGAGGACAAAGCCCTCAGCACTCGCGAGCACGACCACACCGTACTCCGATTGCGCCTCGTCGGCCGTGATGAACTCGTCGATGACGTCGCGCAGAACCCGCGCCGTATCACGCTGCATCGGATTGCCCCAACCGCCGCCGCCCGGTGTTGCAAGTCGTGCCGCGTCACCGGCGCCCATCATGATGCCTTCATCCTTGGTGACGTGCTCGGGCCGATAACTGCGGCCATCCAGCCTGAATTCCAATTCGGCCATGGCAGCGTCGTGGCCGCCGTGCAAGCCGAACGGCGCAAACCGCCCGCGGTCGCCGAGCACGCTGGAGACCGCGGTTCCCCGCGTGACGCTGACTTCGAATTCCACGCCGCAGCCGCCGCGATTGAGGCCCGCACCGCCGGAGCTGTTGCGGATTTTGTAGTAGTTGAACTGCAGCGGGTAGAGCTGTTCCAGCACTTCGATCGGCGATGTGCGCGCGGCCGAGATCGGTGCGCTGCCGTTCACCAGCCCGTCACAGGTCGGATGACCGCCGTAGCCGCCGCCACTGAACCGGAACATGATGTACGGTTTGTCGCGGAGCGGATCGCGTCCGCACACCGTGAAGCTGGCAACCGATCCGAAGCACGCGGCCGGCACCCGATCGGGCAATGCCTGCGCCAAAGCACCGAATACGGCATCGACGACACGCAGCGTCACCTCGGCCGACGATCCCGAGACGGCAGCCGGGTACTGCGCATTCAGGAACGTCGTCTCTGGTGCAATGAGCGTAACAGGTTTGAATATGCCGGAGTTCACCGGGACTTCCGGGAACACGTGCTTGAGTGCTGCAAACACCGCCGCAAAGGTCGCGGAGATGCTGGCGTTGAGCGGGCCCTTAACCGGCGGGCTCGAGCGCGAAAAGTCGAACACAAGTTCGTCGTCCTTCACCGTCAGATCGAGCGCGACGATGATCGGCTCGAGCACGATGCCATCGGAGTCGAGGCAGGTTTCGAAACTGTAGCGGCCATCGGGCGTGCCAGTGATGAACGCACGCATCTGCCTTTCGGAGCGGTCGCGCAGCTCGTCGGCATAGCGCGCGACTTCGTCGTCGCCGTATTTGTCGAGCAACGCCCGCAGCCGTTCCTCACCGACATTGAGGGCTGCAAACTGCGCCTGCAAATCCCCGCGCCGTTCCTCCGGCAGCCGCATATTCGCAAACAGGAGTTTGAGGATGTCATCCTGCAGCACGCCCTTGCGGCAAATCAAGAGCGGCGGGATGCGCACGCCCTCCTGGATGATTTCCGTTGCCTTCACACCGAAGCCGCCTGGTACGTTGCCGCCGATATCGGTCCAGTGCCCGCAATTGGCCAGGAACGCGAAGCGGCGGCCTTTGTAGTAGAATGGCCGGACCAGCTTCACGTCCATCAGGTGTGTGCCACCGCAATAGGGATCGTTCAGCATGATGACATCGCCTTCGGCGAGATCGGGATACGCGGCGATGGCGGATTTGACGGCGAACTGCATGACGCCGACGAAAATCGGCAAGCCGGTTTCGCCCTGTGCGACGATGTCCCCGGTGTCGCGATGATAAATACCGTTGGCACGATCGCGCGCTTCCGACATCACCGGATTGAATGCCGCCCGTTCGAGCGCCAGATCCATCTCGTCGACGATCTGACGCATCGCATTCTGGATGACGGCGAGTGTCGCTGGATCAAATTCCGATTTTAGATCTGATGTCATGGTGCCAACGTCACGATCAGATTGCCGAAGTCATCCACCCGGACACCGTTGCCGGGCTCGATCACGGTCGTGGTATCCATCTGGTTCAGGATCGCCGGGCCCGTGAATATGGCGCCGATCGGCAGGGCTATTCGATCATAGATGGGCGTCGTCACCCAACGATCCCCGAACCAGACCGGCCGGCTGCCGAGCTTTGCAGTTGCCGGATCGGTCCCACGCCGCTTGGTCGCGACGATGCGCTGGAGATCGAGACGCGGGCGCACGCCGGTAACGACTGTGCGCAGATTGATCAGCTTGGCGCGGAAACCGGCTAGATCGATCTTGAAGCGCTCGAGGTAGGCTTGACGCAAGCGTCCGCTCAAGGAACCGACATCGAGATGTGCTGGATCGATGCGGACGCGCAGGCTGTACGTCTGGCCCTCGTACTGCATGTCGCCTTCGTGCACGACCTCGATCCGCTCGATCGGAACCGCGTCGTCCCGCAAGCGCAGTTCGCCGGCCGCTCTCTGCATCTGGAGTACGCCGCGGATCTCGTCTGCCGTCACGGCGTCGACCAATCGGCTGACGGTCTGCACAAAGTCGTAGCGGACATCGGCGATGATGCATCCGAGTGCGCAGGTAATGCCGGGCACATAGGGTACGATCACCCGCGGCACACCCAGCTCGCGTGCGAGCGCCACGCCATGCAGCGGCCCGGCGCCGCCGAAGGCGAATACCGTGAAGTCGCGCGGATCGTTGCCGCGCTGCAAGCTGACCAGCCGCATCGCGCCGGCCATTTTGTCGTTGATGATTCTGAGGGCAGCTTGTGCCGCGTCCTCGGCCCCGATGCCCAGCGGCACGCCAATCCTGGTGGCGAATGCGGACCTGATTTTGGCTGTGTCGACAGGGCCGTCGACGGCGAGCAGGGCCTTGGACGACAGCCGTCCCAGCAGCACGTTGGCGTCGGTCACTGTCGGCTCGACACCGCCACGGCCATAGGCGATCGGCCCGGGTTGCGAGCCCGCACTGCGCGGTCCTGCATGAAGAATCCCGCCTTCGTCGAGCGAAATCACGCTGCCGCCACCGGCGCCGATCGTGTGAATATCGATGATGGGAATGCGCAGCGGCAAGCGAAAACCGAGATCGCGGTCGCTCGACACCATCGGCGTACCGTCGACGATCATGCCGACGTCGAAGCTGGTACCACCCATGTCGCAGGTGATGACGTTCTTGTATCCGGCGAGTCTGGAAATCTCGGCAGCGGCGATCACGCCGGCTGCGGGCCCCGACAACACGGTCGCGACCGACCGCTCGCATGCGGCCTCCGCCGACATGATGCCGCCGTTCGCCTGCATGATGACGAGGTCGCGCGGCACACCGTGTTCGCGCAGCTCCGTCTTGAGCCGTGACACATAGCGATGAATGCGCGGCTGGATGTAGGCATTGATGGCGGCGGTGCCGAAACGCTCGGTTTCGCGGAACTCGGCAAGAATGTCCGAGCTGCGGGTAATATACGGCGAACCCCAGAGGCCGGCTGCAATTTCTGCCGCACGCCGCTCATGCTCGGGGTTGGCGTATGAGTGCAGAAAGGCGATCAACAGCGCCTCGCAGCCCTGCCGTTTGAGTTCCAGCACCGCGGCAGCGACTTCTTTCTCGTCGAGCGGGATCAGCGTCTCGCCACTGGCATTGACGCGCTCGGTCACCTCGAGGCGATGGCGCCGCAGCACCAGCGGCTCGAAGGTTCCGAACAGGCCAAACAACTGTGGTCGCTCGCGCCGGCCGAGTTCGATAATGTCGCGAAACCCGCGTGTCGTGATCATGCCGCACTTGGCGCCGTTGCGTTCCAGCGTCGCATTGGTGCCAACCGTCGTGCCGTGCACGAGCCATGAAATGGCCGGCAACGCGACGTCGAGCTGACGCAGGCCTGCAATGAAGCCCTTCGCCTGATTGTCCGGGGTTGTCGGCACCTTGCTCAAGCGCACGTCGCCGGTTTCAGCGCTGATGCTGATCGCGTCCGTGAACGTCCCGCCGATGTCGACGCCGATGTGGAAACTCATGTGCGGAGTTATCCGTGCGAGGATGGAGCCGGGGCCGAGGCGATCCTCTACAATCGCCTAAGACCTCGTATCACGCGCCTTGTATTTTGTTGTATACATTGGTATTCAGAACTAGGTCAAGGGTTCTGCAACAAGTCTGTCGGCAAGCGATCCGGAGTAAGCTTCGGGCCACCCAAGCCGCCTGTAAAATGAATCCGTGGCGGCCGAACCTGAAGCGGAGGTCGACGATGAGCTTGACGCGTGGGTTTGTCGATTTCCTCACAGACGTCTTCAAGACGGGCCTGTCGCCTGACGCTCGTTTGGCCGCGACCGATCTCGTCACCGATGGCATCGCGGTTGCCGCGTTGGGCTCCAAAGAGGCTGGGCCCTTGATATTCGCCAAGCTAGCGCGCGACAGCGGCTCGATTGCCGCCGCAACGCTAATCGGCCAAACGCAACGCGTGGCACCTGCCGAAGCGGCGCGCGCGAACGGGGCCGCCATGCATGTGCTCGACTTCGAGCCGATGTGGAATCCCGCCAACCATGCCTTGTCGACAACTCTGCCAGCGGTCATTGCCTGCGCCGAAATGATTTTGCGCCGCCATCCGAGCGTGCCGGCAACGGCGACGCCGCCTGACGGATCAAAATTGCTTGCCGCGCTGGCGATCGGTATCGAAACCCAGGCGCGGTTGCGGTTGGCGTCCGGCCAATTCGATCCGGGACAGTTGGTTTTTCATCCGCCCGGCACCGTTGGTCCGTTGGGGAGCGCTGTCGCATGCGGAATGCTATTCGGCCTCGACAGCACCAGCCTCACCCATGCCGTCGGGATTGCCGCGTCGCGCGCCGGCACGATCCAGGCCAATATCGGAAGCATGACCAAGGCACTGCATTGCGGACAGGCGGCCGCCGCCGGCCTTGAGTCGGCGATGCTGGCCGCCCACGGCTTTACCGCCGATGCCGACGCACTCGCGGGGCCGCGCGGCTACGGGCACGCCTTTTTCGGTAGCGGCTTCGAGGCCCAGCGGCTCACGGAGCCGTTCGTCGACTGGCACATCGTCAAACCCGGGCCGGCGTTCAAATTCTACCCGAGCCAGTACGGCACCCATTTTGTCATCACTGCGGCACTCGACGCCCGGCGCCAGATGCCGGTCGGGTCGCCGATCTCCGGCGTTACCATCGTTGGCCCGTCGATGCCCTATGTGGACCGCCCCGAACCTGCCACCGGCCTCGCCGGCAAATTCAGCTTCCAGTACACCGCCGCGGCCGCCTTGCTCGATGGCACCGTTGGAGTCGCGAGCTTTACCGACGCACGCCGTTTTGCGCCCGACATGTCGGAACTGCTGCAAAAGATCCGGATCGAGACCGATGCTGCCCGTGAAGGCCGCTTTGATCGCTTGCGCATCGATGTCCATGTCGAAGGCCCCGGTGGCCAAATCTATCGCGGGGCGTGCGCTGGACCTCCCGGCATCTGGGGCAACCCCGCCGGCCGCACACTCTTGCTGAACAAGGCGCGGGATTGCCTGACCCCGACTGTCAGCACCGAAGGCGCAGAGCGCGTGATCACGAGCACGCGGGCGTTGGGCGACGCCGATTCTATGGGGCTGTTGGCCTGGCTCGATGGGCTCTCTGCGCTGAATTGAGTGGGATCGAACCGCGCCCACTTGTCCTCGACTTTCAGGAGTATCGTCATGGCGACCGCAAGTCCGCTGCCCCGCTACAAGCTCTACATCGGCGGCAAATGGGTCGAGCCGTCCGGCCGGGAGACGTTTCCAGCCATCAATCCGTTCACTCAGAAGCCATGGGCGGAAATCGCGCAGGCCGGTGAGAGCGATGTGATCGCCGCGATTGCCGCCGCACGCAAAACGTTTGAAACGAGTTGGCGGAAAACCACGGGGCTGGAGCGCGGAAAACTGCTGTTCAGGCTGGCCGACCTCCTGGAGCAGGACGCCGAGCGGATGGGCCGCCTCGAGACGACCGACAACGGCAAGGTCATCCGTGAAACCACCACCCAGATGGCGTTTGCGGCGCGGCAGTATCGCTTCTATGCCGGCTATGCCGACAAGATCTGGGGCAAGGTCATCCCGCTCGATCGCCGCGATGTGTTCGACTACAAATTCCTGAGTACAAAGAATGTCATGATCGACTTTTCGGACGAGGAGCGCGACCCATTCGCCATCCAGGTTTGACGTGCGATAACACTGAATACGAGCATGCAGTCCGCTGATGGACTTGGGAGAGCAGCCTTGAACGACCAGACTCAAATGCCGGATCGAGACAAATTTGCGTCTGCCGCCGACTACGCCTATGCCGTGCTGCGCCAGGAGATCATCGAAGGGCGCTTCGAGCCGGGCCGCCGGATGCGCGAAATTGAACTTGCCGAGCGACTCGGCATCAGCCGCACCCCGATCCGTCAGGCGCTTTCGCGGCTTGAACTCGATGGCCTACTCGACCTGCGGCCGCGCACGGGTCTTGAAGTATCGGTCCTGGACACCGCCACCGTCGAGGAGTTGTACGAGATGCGAGCCGCGCTTGAAGGGACGGCGGCGGCGATGGCGGCGCGGCACGCAAGCCCACGCGATATCGCGGCTCTCTCGGCGATTCTGGATGAAGAAAGAGACCTCGACGATGATCCGATGGAGCTCTATCGGCACAATCGACGGTTTCACGAAACGATCCATGCGGCGGCGCACAACCGCTATCTCATGAAGAGCCTGCACGCCTTGCACGACGCGGTCGCCCTGCTCGGGCCGACGACGCTGGCCGTGAAGGGACGCCGCCGGGTAGCCCATGCCGAGCACGCGGCCATCGTAAAAGCAATAAAGGCCCGCGATGACGCACGAGCCAACAGCCTGGCACGCGCCCATGTTCAGACCGCGCTCGATCTGCGCCTGGTCATTCTTCGCAAGAAAGCGCCGCGGTGATCTCGTTCGGTGGTATGGTTTCAACTCAGCCGTAAGTCACAACCTTGCGGCAACAGTAGAGAGTGGCATGATCTTCCCTCGTCAACACAAGCGCACGCTGACTCGACGGACGTTTTTTACCGGAGCCGCGGCCTTCGGGCTCGGCACGAACGTGCGGGCCCAGGCGGCCGGGCTCGACCTCGATGCCGCCCGGCGCGAGGGCAAGGTCGTCGTCTACAACAACTGGCAGCCCAATGGTATCGAGGCGCTGCTCCAGCACTTTCGCGAGGCGGTACCGGGCATCCAGACGGAGCAGATTCGCCTCGGCAGCAATCCCTTGATCGAGCGCTTTCAGACCGAGTTCACGGCCGGACGCAACCTCTGCGATGTTCTGGTCACCTATCCCGACGAGCGATTCGAGAACGGCATCGCGCAAGGCTGGCTGGCACAGTGGACGCCACCGGAACTCGGCAATTTTTCAGCCGGCATCAATACCGGCAACATGCTGTTCACGATCCAGCATTCGCGCGAGTGCATCATCTGGAACCGCAATCTGGTCAAGCCCGCCGACGCCCCGAAGGAATGGATCGATCTGTTCGATCCAAAATGGAAAGGCCGCGTCGGTATCAACCCGGCGTGGCGGTCGGTGGCCGTACAGCGGCTGATCGCCTTGTGGGAAAAGCTCGGCATCACCGATTCGGCGGAGCGCCTCAAAGCCAACGATGTCCGTTTCTTCGAAGGATCGGGCGGCATCATCCAGGCGGTGATCCGTGGCGACGTGCGTGTGGCGCATCTGACCGATGTGCCACTCAACCCGCTGCTCGACGATGGTGCCCCGATCGGCTTCGTGTATCCGAAATCAGGCACGACTTTGTCGGCCAACAGGGCCGCAGTTGCCGGCCGCGCCCCGCACCCGAACGCCGCGAAAGTGTTCGTGAACTGGTTGATGACGGCCGATGGCCAGACCAAGCTGCAAACGCTGTGCGGGTTACCTGTCACGCGCACGGGAGCGCCGCCGATGAGCAAGCTGCCGGCCACCTCGGAGCTCAGCAATGTCGTCGACGGCGAAACAATCCTTACGCCCGCGCGGCAGTTGGCGATCGTCGAATCTTGGCGAACGGTATTCGGCATAAAATGACCGATCGGCGCACCGTAGCTTTGGATTTAGGATCCGATAACGCTTCAACCCGGCCCGCCCGCTACCGCATTGCCGGCTCCGAAGTGATGCTCACCGGACTGTTCTGGGCCACTTTCGCGGTCGTGGCCGCCATGGTGCTGATCCCGGTCGTCGCACTACTCTATGGCAGTTTTCGCACCAGCGCACCCGGCCTTGCCGGTGAATGGACGTTGCGAAACTATATTGGCCTCGGCACAATCGGTGTGCGGTCCTCGATGCTCACCACGCTTGCCATTGGCGGCGTTACGTCAGTGCTGTCGCTGGTCATCGGTACCGCAATTGCGCTCATCCTGCATCGCACCGATTTCCGCCACGGCCGGATCATCGCCCCGCTGATCGGACTGACGTTCTATTTCCCGTCATTCATTCTGGCGATGGCGTGGATCATCGTCGGTGCGCCGGGCGGAATCTATAACACTGTTGTCGACGACGTCCTCGCCATGCCTTGGCTGCGCGCCGACATCTACACGGCAGCCGGAATCGTTTTCGTGATGGTCCTCCATCAGGTGCCGTTCGTCTATCTAACCATGCAAGGGCCAATCCGCGGCATGGACCCCATCTACGAGGAGGCCGCTCGTGTCGCCGGCGCTCGGCCGCATGCCGTGCTGTGGCGTGTTACGCTGCCGCTGCTCGCCTATTCGCTAGCGTCGAGCCTGATCCTGACGTTTGTCGTCACGATCGAGCAATTTGCGATCCCGGCGCTGCTCGGCATTCCCGGCCAGATTACAATGCTGGCGACGCAGCTCTATCTGTTGGTGCGGTTTTCTCCCGCCGACTACGGCCTTGCTGCGGCGATCGGCATCGCGCTCAGCCTTGTCACCGGTCTGGCGATCTGGGCCCAGCGGCGGATCGTTGGGGCGAGCCGGCTGACGACAGTAACGGGGAAGGCTGGGCGGATCACGTTGGTGCCGTTGGGTCGCTGGCGCTGGCTCGCCAATGTCCTCTGTTTCGGTTTCGTCGGCCTCGGCCTGATCGTTCCGATGGTCATCCTCGTCTACACCTCGGTGCTAAAATGGTTCACCGTCAATCCGCTGGCGGGCATTTACACGGTCAAGAACTATACCTTCATCTGGGACAGCGGCGCCACCGTCCAAAGCTTTGTCAACACGCTGGTTGTCTCCGGCGTCGGTGCCACCGCCGGAGTGTTTCTGGGATTGCTGTGCTGCTATTTCACGCAGCGTCTGAAGCCGCGCGGTTATCGTGCGCTCGATTTTCTCGCCAGTTTGCCGTTCGGCGTCCCCGGCATCGTGCTCGGCTTGGGACTGTTGTGGGCCTACGCCTATTTGCCGCTGCCGCTCTACGGCACCCTGACGTTGATGGTCATCGCGTTCGTGACCCGCTTTCTGCCGTATGCCACCGAGACGATCGGCGGGCAGATGGT
>JANLYD010000167.1:0-3707 GCA_031365465.1 Hyphomicrobiaceae bacterium | reverse complement strand
TGCTGGCCGGCGATGTCGGCACCGTCGTGATGGTATGCAATGGCGGCGAAGGCTACATCGTCGAGTTCGCGACATTCAAGGGCAAGACCATTGCGATCGCCACCCTCGACGCTGACGCCATCCGCCCGATCCGCGAGCGGGAGATCGCACACGTCCGGCAGGTGGCATGAGATAGTAAGCCGTAGGTTCGCATGAAAGCGGAGGTAGGTACGCGCACGGCTCGGCTGGGCGGCTTCTGGCCACCTGGGTCATTTCGGTTCTGGCACGGCGTACCTGCGATGTCACCGGGTGGCTTCGGTGGCTGTCAGTTCGGCGTGGCCAAGTAGCCGTGGCGGGCGAGGGCCCTGATCCAGCGCGGGGCGTTGCGTTTGACGACCAGGGCGTCGAGATCGACCGTGCTGTCGCGATAGGGCTCGTGCTTGCGCAGGATCGCGTGGATCGTGCGGACCATTTTGTGCGCACAGGCGATGATCGCGCGCTTGTGGCCGCGCCGGATGGTCAGGCCCTTGTATTTGGCCTGGAAGGCGCAGGCGGTCTTGATCGCGGCGTTGGCGAACTCGCACAGCAGGCGGCGTACCCAGGTGTTGCCTTTGAGCTTCTTGCCGCTCTTGCGCTTGTCCGCACTGATGTTGTTGGGCGGGCATACGCCGGCCCATCGCGCGATCGCATCGGGGCTCGCGAACTCCGCCATCTCCACGCCGATCTTCACCAACAGCATCGCGGCTCCGATCCGGTCGATACCCGGCACGGTCTGCAGGAGCGCGAGCGCCTGGCTCTCGATCGGCTCACGCAACTGATCGAGCAGATAGGCGTCGAAGCGCACGATGTCGGCTTCGAACTGCTCGATGTGGTCGAGCACGGCCACGAGCACGAAGACGTGCGCGGGCGAGAGATCGCCTTCGAGCGCGGCGCCGATCTCCTCGCGCGGGGCCTTCAGCCGCCGGCTCGCATGCCCCAGAGCCAGCTCGGGCGTGGCGCCTGCGATCAGCGCACGTATCATGGCGCGCGCGGACTTGCCGTTGAGGTCGCTCACCACCACGCCGAGCCTCACGCCGCTGTCGGCCAGCACCTTGGCCAGGCGATTCTTCTGCGCCGACAGCATGCCGCTGATCTTCTGGCGCTGGCGCGCGACCAGGCGCAACTCACGGTACTTCTGCGGCGGCACGAACGAGCGCCTTGTCAGCAGACCGCATCGCGCCAAGCTGGCGAGCCATTCCGCATCCGAGACGTCGGTCTTGCGGCCCGGCACGTGCTTGACGAAGTGGGCGTTCACGACCAACGCGCGGATGCCGACGCACTCGAGCGCGGCGTAGGGGCTCTTCCAGTAGATCCCGGTGCTTTCCATGACGACCACATGGGGCCGCAGGGTTGCACACCACTCGGCCAGCGCCCGGCGGTCGCGCTTGAACGCGCCGAACCGCTTGCGCACGAGCGTGATCGTTCCGTCAGCCTCCTCGATGATCGCACAGGCGACCACCGAGGCCTGATGCACGTCGAGGCCGATCACACGTCTATGGATCGCTTCGATCTCCATGTTCCAACTCCTCTGATCTGCGTTAGAATGCAGGCAGAGGCGGCGGAAGACGGACCGGGAAACCTCACGGCGGAAAGCCGCCGTCGGTCAGCTTTGCATTCGTCCTCGCAGGCGATGAGCCGTGCGGGTCAATGCGGGATGCGAGCCGGTCCGGCCCTGTCATGTTGGGTCTTGCGGTCGAGCCACCACTCTACGTAACGACCTGTTCCGCCGCCTCCTCGCACATCATGCGCTTTCATGCGGCGGGACGGCGAAAAATCGCTATGATGTGTTGGGTTAGCAGTGCGGAGCGTAACAGGGGCAAAACACCGGGCAGCGAGGCTGCCGGTGTTCGCAGGGGGCGGCGGACGGTCGAGACGGCTAACTGCGCTCAGCCGGATCGGATGAGGTCGGGCAGTAGCGGCACGTCGGCGGCGCCGGGCACGGCGAGGCGGGCACCGAGATAGTCCCAGAACCGGATCGTCTGCTTGGCGCAGGTTTTCATCAGGCTGAGGAAGGCGTCGCGGCAGTCGCGGCCGGCATCCGAGCGGGTGCCGCCGGACACCTTGCGCCGCGTGACGTGGGTGCGGATGTCATTTTCCGAGCCGTTGGTGTGCAGCGGCACGTCGGGTCGTTCCAGCACCATTAGCAAGTCGGCCTTCAGCGCATGCAGCCGCTTGAGCTGCCGGTCGAGCATGACGAAGCCGGTCTTGCTCGTGAAGATCGCCTCGAAGCGAGTTTCCAGCTCGGCCTTGGCGGCCAGTGTCGGCGCACGGGCATAGGCTTTCAGGTCGGCGTAGAACGTCCAGATTTGATCCCGGATCGCCTCCTTGGCGACCTGCCGATCGGCAGTGAAAGCGTCGAGCTTGTGCACCAGCCGTTCGGCATGAATCCAGCACAGCGCGTGCTCGCCAACATCGAACTGCCCGGCGCCGTCGGAGACGATCACCGTGCCGCGGAGCAGGCCCTGCTCTGCGATCGAGCCCCACAGCGCACCCTCGGTGGCAATGCGAACCGGATCGGGATGCACGGCGAGCACGGTGATGCCGAGGGCCTGCAGGTGCACGGTCCACGTCGCCCGGTCGGCGAAGCGCTTGGTCGGGTGGGCTGACAGCAAGCCGATCACGGCTCCCGACAGATTGCGCTCGCGCATGTAGGCGAGTCCGGCCTCATTGATCAGATGAGTGGTGTCGCCGGCGTTGAGCAGTTCCAGGAAGTTCAACCGGCTTTTCGAGCCCGTCGTGGTGAACGACGTGAACTGGTCGTTGCCGATCTGCGTGCATACGCCATTCTTGGCCTTGTGCCGTGCCCCGGTGTCATCGACGGTGATCCACGGCGCAACTTCGAGCCCCGTGCGCAGCACATCGCGCGCCTCTGCGAGAAAAGCCTCTTTGCCTTCGATCAGCAGCCGCACAAGCTGGCGCTTGGAAATGCTGATGCCGAGGCTCTGCAGCAGGTCGAGCAGGCGTGGGATGGTGGTCTGGCCCTGGTGGTACTGGGCCAGCACGAAGCGTTTCAGTCCGGGACCGAAGTGGCTGGTGATGCCGGCAGGCAGGGGCGCGACGACGGTCGAGCCATCCGGCAACTGCAGGCGCTCGCGCTGGTAGAGAACGGTGAGTGGCCGCACGATCAGGTCCTGGACGAGGAACTCCTCGGAGCCCTTGGATCGTGCCCCCGGCGGCGCATCCGCGACCTTGACCGGCGTGATCACGTCGATGGTGAGTTTCGCGCGTTTGGAGCCGCGCCGGCCGATCTTGCCCGCGCTCTTGGTCGGCGCCTCGGTCGCCTTCTCCATGCCGCTGGGCTTAATCTGTGGCCGACCCTTCAAGCCCTTGAGCCGCGCGATCTCGTCACGCAGCTCGGCATTCTCTGCCTTCAATCGGGCACTGTCCTCCAGAACCTGCACGAGCAACGACTTCAGCTCTTCGAGGCCAAGCCCGTCGACGTTCCGGGGTGATTCGGCCATGCCCCGACGGAGTCACAAAATGCCCCCGCTTGGGAATCGCTGGCGGGCAACACTCGCCCGGCGTTTTGCCCCTGTTACCAGCATGACTGGGTCCCGGCCTTGTCCCGATCGTTCGCTCCCGCTCTCGATCGGCGCCGGGATGACGACAGCTGAAAATTGAATCTGAGTCACTACTCCTACTGAGTCACGGTGAGTCACCGCGCCGCAGCTGTCCAGCGCGCGATTCAG
>JANLYD010000153.1:0-5324 GCA_031365465.1 Hyphomicrobiaceae bacterium | reverse complement strand
GCGCTCTTGTCGCTGCCCTGCACCCGGTAACCTTGCGCGTGTAAAACTTCGGCGATGGCGCTCATGCCGATGCCGCCGATGCCGACGATGTGCACGGGCCCTAAATCCTTCGGCATCTGCATGCGGTGATCCTCAATAGCTCTAAGCGGCACGCCGCTGCATCAACTCTTCGACGAGATCGGCGAGACGCGCGACCGCATCCGGACGGCCTTGCGATTTCGCGGCAGCCGCAGCACCGGCCAGATCCGACGGGCTGGTCATGAGCGTCGCCAGATCTTTCGCCAGCCGCTCCGGTGACAAATCCTTTTGCGCGATGCAGATGGCGCCGCCCGCGTCGGCCAGCCGCGTCGCGTTCAGCAGCTGATCGTTATCGAGCGCGTGCGGCAGCGGCACCAAGATCGACGGCCGGCCAATGACGGTTAGCTCGGCGATGGTCGACGCACCGGCGCGGCCGATCACCAGCTGCGCCTTGGCGATCTCTTCCGGCAGATTGGCGAAGAACGGCGAGACGTTGGCGCGCACGCCGGACGCACGATAGGCGGCCTCGACCCGCGCCACGTCTTCCGCGCGCGCCTGCTGCACGACGAACAGTTTTGCGCGCAACTCCGGTACCATCGATGCAAGCGCTGGCGGCACGCAGTCGGAGAAAAAGCGCGCGCCCTGGCTGCCGCCGAACACGACGAGCGAGAACGGGCTGGTGAGAGTTGGTGGAGCGTACGGCAGTTTCGCCGCCTCGATCACAACATCGCGCACGGGATTGCCGGTGAACCGCACTTTCGACGCGAGGGGACCCTCGAGCGATTTCACATTCTGGAACGAGGTCGCGATGGCGGCGACACGTTTTGCCAGCATCGAATTCGCGCGGCCAAGCACGGCGTTCTGCTCGTGCAGCGCAGTTGGAATTCTCCGCGCGCGCGCCGCGATCATCGGCGAGAAGGTCGGATAGCCGCCGAAGCCGACGACGACGGCGGGCTTGATTTCGCCGAGCAGTGTGTAAGCCGCCGCGATGCCGCGTGAGAGTGTGAGGCCGGTCTTTGCCACCGCCAGTGGGTTGCGGCTGGCGGTGGTTGCGGCCGGCACCTGATAGATGCTGCGCGCCGGAAAATTGCCGCCGTAACGGTCGCCGCGCATATCGGTCATGAGATCGACGGCGATGCCGCGTCGGCCAAGTTCCTGCGCCAGCGCGAACGCCGGGAACAAATGCCCGCCGGTGCCGCCGGCCGCGAGCAGCACGCTTTGCGATTTGGGCTTCTGGTCGGTCACGGGATGGATGGTCCTGCTTCGGTGAAGTCGATCGGTGCGGCGCGCGTACGCGAGCGCATCGCAGCCGGCACCGGCCGTGCGAGCCCTAGCATCAAGCCGAGGCCCAAGCCAATCGCGACCGTCGACGAACCGCCGTTCGAGATCAGCGGCAGCGTCATGCCCTTGGCCGGCAGCAACCCGACATTCACGCCCATGTTGATCATCGCCTGGATCGCGAACAGCAACGCCAGACCGGAGACGGCAAGGCGGACGAACAGGTCCTTTTCCTCGACTACATGAAACAGCGCGCGCAGCACGATGAAGGCGATCAAACCGGCAAGCACAAGACATGCGAGAATGCCGTATTCCTCCGCGATCACCGCAAAGATGAAATCCGTGTGCGCGTCGGGCAGCACGGATTTGATCGTGCCCTCGCCGGGACCACGGCCGAAGAATCCGCCTTCGACGAACGATTGCAGCGCGCGGTCGGTTTGGAATGTTTCCGACGTACCGGGAAACAGGAATTTATCGACCCGCGCGTGCACGTGCGGGAACACGGCGTAGGCGATGCCGCCGCCCGCGATGCCAACACCGAGGAACGCCAGCGCGCCGATCAACGGCTGGCCGGACAGCAGGAACATCGCGCCCCAGACGAGGCTGATCAGCAATGTTTGCCCGACATCGGGTTCGGCGAGCAGCAGTCCGGCAAACGCGACGTACAGCACCAGCGCCATCCAGATCGCGGGGACTTCCGTGCGCCGTTGCGTTTCGGCGAGCAGCCACGCGGAAATCACGACGAACGCTGGTTTGGCGAATTCGGAGGGTTGAATCGAGTGACCAGCGAAGCGCAGCCAGCGGCGTGCGCCGTTCACCTCGGGGCCGATGACCAGCACGGCGGCGAGCGCGGCAAACATCACCACCAGCACGGCCAACGCGGCGCGGCGGATTTGTCCGTGCGTCAGCGCCGAGACGCAGACCATGACGGCGAGCGCGATCAGCGCGAACACGATGTGTCGCTCGGCGAGCGCAAACGGCGCCATGCCGCGCCGCATCGCGACGGCGGGGCTGGCGGCAAGCGACACAATCATGCCGGCGAGCGCGAGACCGGTGATGGCGGTCAGCAGCACCCAGTCGACCGAGAACCACCAGACCGCGAGCGTGCTTTTATCGGTGCGCGAAATCCTCATGGCGTTAGCCCGGGAAGCGCGCGCACGAGATCGCGGAACACGTCGCCGCGATGTTCGAAGCTGGTGAACTGATCGAATGAGGCGCAGGCGGGCGAGAACAGGACGATCGGTTCTTTGGCGGTTGAAAGAGCGGCGTCGCGGGCGGCGGCTTCGATGGCGTGTTCGATCGTGCCGCATTGTTCCATCGCGACATCGCCGTCGAGTGTTTTGGAAAATTCGTCCGACGCTTCGCCGATCAAGTAGGCTTTGGTTACACGCGGGAAATAGGGGCGCAGCGGTTCGATACCGCCGGATTTGGCTTGGCCGCCGAGGATCCAGAAGATGTCGCCTGGGAAACTGGTGAGCGCTTTTTCGGCGCTGTCGGCGTTCGTCGCCTTGCTGTCGTTGACGAACAGCGTCTTGCCGATCCGCCCGACGTTTTCCATGCGATGCGGGAGGCCGGGGAAGGTGCGCATGTGGCGCGCAATCACATCCTCGGAAATCGGCATCAACTTGAGCGCAGCAAACGCCGCTGCCGCATTTTGCGCATTGTGCGTTCCGCGCAACGTTGGGATGCCTGCTAGGTCCGCGACACGGCGTGTACGCCCATCCCAATCGCTCTGAAATAAGACCGAATCTTCCACCCAAAAACCCATGCGACCGTCGCGTGGTTTTTCTACAATCGAAATCCAATCCGTTTTCTCGTCGTTCTGGCTCGTCAATTTGTGTACGTGGTCGCACCACTGATCGTCCTGACTGATCACCGCATAGACTGCCGAACCAACCAACCGCGCCTTCACCGCCGCATAATTCTCTATCGTCCCATGCCGGTCCAGGTGGTCAGGCGACACATTCAGCAGCACACCCACCGTCGGGCTCAACGTCGGCGTCAGATCGATTTGGTATGAACTCATCTCGATGACGTGGAACCGGTCTTTCGCCGGCGGTTCCAACGCGAGAATACCGATGCCGATGTTGCCGCCCATCTGCACGTCGCGGCCGGCCTCGCGTAAAATGTGCGCGATCAGTGCCGTGGTCGTCGATTTACAGTTGGTGCCGGTGATCGCGATCACGGGGCTATCCGGGCACAGCTTCGCGCGCTCGCGAAAAAACAATTCGATATCGCCGATGATCTCGACGCCAGCGGCCTTCGCCTTCTCAACCGTCCAGTGCGGTTTCGGGTGCGTCAGCGGCACACCGGGCGCGAGCACGAGTGCTGCAAACTGAGACCAATCGACGGATTGCAGATCGACCAGCGGCAGACCGGTTTTCTCAGCGGTTTCACGTCCCGCCTCTCCATCGTCCCAGCAAGCAACAGTCGCGCCACCTGCGATCAGCGCTTGCGCCGAGACAATGCCCGACCGCGCGAGCCCAAAGACCGCGACCGTCTTGCCAGCAAATGCCGTGATCCGAATCATGCGACCGATTGTAGCCTAGTGTTGCCAAACACGTACCAGATTTACCCATTCGCTCGTCATCCCGCCGAAGGGCGGGACCCATCCAAGCCGATGGCTTGGTGGCAGCATTTACTCAGTTACGGTGCCAGCGTCGTCCTGCCATGCCTATCGCGACTGCGCCCCACATCGGCCTGGATGGGTCCCCGCCTTCGCGGGGATGACGAACGGTGTTGGTGCGTGCGTTTTGGATCAATCACCTTAACTTCAGCGTCGACAGCGCGAGCAGTGCCAGCACGACCGAGATGATCCAGAAGCGGACGACGACGGTGGATTCGGGCCAGCCTTTTTGTTCGAAGTGATGGTGCAGCGGCGCCATGCGGAACACGCGTTTGCCGGTCAGCTTGAACGACGCCACCTGGATGATCACCGACACGGCTTCGAGCACGAACAGGCCGCCGACGATGACCAGCACGATCTCCTGCTTGGTCGCGATGGCGATGGCACCGAGCGCGCCGCCAAGTGCTAGCGATCCGGTATCGCCCATGAAGATCATGGCCGGTGGCGCGTTGAACCACAGGAAGCCGAGCCCCGCCCCGATCAACGCGCCGCAGATGATCGACAGTTCGCCAACCCCGGCCACGTAGGTGATTTGCAGATAGCGGGTGAAGTCGTAGCGGCCGATGGCGTAGGCGAGGATGCCGAAGGTACCAGCCGCGATCATCACCGGCACGATGGCCAGGCCATCCAAGCCGTCGGTCAGGTTGACGGCATTGCCGGCGCCCGCGATCACAAACGCGCCGAAGATGACGAAGAACAGGCCTAGGTCGGCGAGATAGCCTTTCAGGAACGGCAACGACAGTTTGCCCGCCAAGCCCTGCGGCGACAGTTGCATGAAGGCATAAGTCGCAACACCGGCGACCAGGAACTCAAGACCCAATCGCGCCCAGCCGCCGAAGCCCCCCGACGTCTGCTTGGTCACCTTCAGATAATCGTCGTAAAATCCGATCGCGCCGTAGGCGAGGGTGACGCCGAGTACGATCCAGACATACCGGTTCGCCCAGTTGGCCCAGAGCAGCGTCGACACGGTAACGCCGGCCAGGATCATCAGCCCGCCCATGGTCGGCGTGCCCTTCTTGGCGAAGTGCGACTTCGGCCCATCCTCTCGGATCGGCTGGCCTTTGCCTTGCTTGAGGCGCAGCATGTCGATGATCGACGGCCCGAACATGAACACGAACAGCAGCGCCGTCATGATCGCGCCGCCGGTGCGGAACGTGATGTACCTGAAAACGTTCAGCGCACCGATCTGGTCGCTGAAATTGACGAGCTCATAGAGCATCCGGTGTTATCCCCCTCGAGCGCGCCCGTTTCCCCTCGTGCGCGTATGTCCACGTCGATGTCATGTTTGCGGCATGTGTTTCAAAGCTGTGACCAGCGGCGCCATATTCGTCCCAAGCGAGCCTTTGATCATGACCGCATCGCCGGGCTTTACTGTGGCCAAAAGTTGCGCGGCCAAATCCTG
>JANLYD010000124.1:0-1917 GCA_031365465.1 Hyphomicrobiaceae bacterium | reverse complement strand
TCAACCGGCAGGGTCGACAAGGCGCTGAAGACGCTCTGCAAGCTCGCGGCGGAGGCGGTCCGCCTCGTCGGCAAGGGCTGCGGCAGCGAGGTTGACGGATTTTGCGGCGGCACCGTGAAGTTGGCTGGTTCCGCCACCGGTGGCGCGTCGTGCGAGTAAATGCGCATGGTCGAACTCCGTCACCTGCTCGAGGTTCTTGATGAGCAGGCCAATGTTGCGCGTGTCGCGTTCGAAGTCGGCGGCGGAAAGAGCTTTACCGGTCACGGAGAGGCCGGTGAGTTCGCGCTCGAAGCGGCGTTCGAGGAGAGTGAGCTTGGTGTCGATCGCGTTGGTCAGACGATTGAGAATGGCGCGGCGCTTGGCGATCGGCTTGAGTGGTTTGACATCAGCAGATCCGGACACCTGCACGCCGTTGGCGGGCTCGAGGCTTTCGTCGCGCTCGGCAGCGTTCGATAGTGCTTCTGGCTGACGTGCTGAGGTTTGTCGTGCGGCAGCGGCAGCCCTGCGGGCGGCGAGCGACGGGCGGCGAACCCAGTCGCCGACGATGGCGCGGCGATAGATGCGGTCGGCGCTGATGCCGAATTTAGTGACGATATTCTTGGTGGGAATGCTGTGATTTTCGTAGTCGCGACGCACAGCCTCCCAATCGGGGTCTGCCGACATGTGAGATATTCCTTGATGAACCGGTGCAACAGCGCCGCGGCGACTGTTCGCCACTCGCTTCGAAGCAGTGGCGCGACCGCGCGTGTGTGGGAAGGATGTCGGAGCCGACCGGCGGGCGTTCGATGACGCGGCGCTTGCGGGATGAGCTCTCGCATACGGATCGGGTTATAGCTGAAATGTAGCACACGTGGCGGACGGGGGGAGTGCGAGGGAATTACCTAGGAGGCGGCGACCCCGATGCAGCGCAGCCACTGCCGCAGACGGGCGTCCGACGGGTGCTGGCTCACGTGTGCGAGTGCCATCTATGCCCGTTGGCCGCCCCGATCCGGCGACGCAAACGGCTACAGCGTGCGAAAAAATTTCGTTTCACCTGAGCGAATGGAGGGGGAACTGGCGTGCGCACGGCGAAAAGATGACAGCGGGCGCGAGAGGGGCTATGGCGAAACCAACAGGGGCAAGACACCGAAAGCCGCAGGACAAGGCCATGCCGAAGACTCCATCGAAGCTGCAGGCGACACGTGCCGATACCGGCACTGGCGCGTCCCGTATCGCCTATCAAGGCGAACCCGGCGCCAACAGCCACATCGCCTGTAGCCAGATTTTTCCCGATATGACGCCACTGCCGTGCGCGGCCTTCGAAGATGCATTGGCGGCCGTGAAAACGGGCGAGGCGCAACTGGCGATGATCCCGATCGAAAATACGATCGCCGGACGGGTAGCTGATATCCATCACATGCTGCCGGCGTCAGGGTTGCATATCATCGGCGAGCATTTCCTGCCGATCCGCTTTCAATTGATGGCGTTGAAGGGGGCGAGGCTGGACGGCATCACCGATGTCTATAGCCACGTGCATGCGCTCGGCCAATGCCGCAAGATCATCCGTAAGCTGGGACTGAAACCGCATGTGGCCGGCGACACGGCAGGCGCGGCCCGGCAGGTGGCCGAGTGGGACGATAAGAGCAAAGCGGCGTTAGCGCCACGATTGGCGGCCGATGTCTATGATTTGCAAATCTTGGCCGAAGACATCGAGGACGAAAAACACAACACGACGCGCTTCGTCATTCTGTCGAAGACGGCCAAGGCGGCAAAGCCGGCCGAGAACCGCGTGCTCACCACGTTCGTATTCGACGTGCGCAATATTCCCGCCGCGCTTTACAAAGCACTCGGCGGATTTGCGACGAACGGCGTGAATATGACCAAACTCGAAAGCTATATGGTGGACGGCAGTTTCAACGCGACGATGTTTTTAGCCGA
>JANLYD010000117.1:0-8271 GCA_031365465.1 Hyphomicrobiaceae bacterium | reverse complement strand
CACGCCGCCGTCAGCCTTGCGGACGACGGGCGTGATGCTGACGATGGTGCTGGCGCGCGCCTGCGCGAACGCCTCACGCACGGTCGCCGCCCTGGCGAGTTTGGCGAGGTTGGCCGTGGTGGCGGGCACCAGCGTGCGGGTGCCGGCTTCGGCCTCGGCGATGGCCTGCAGCGGCGAGATCCACACGCTTTCGACGGTTTCGCCGCCGTCGTGCACGGCGATCTGGCCTTCGGGCGCTTCGGCCAAGAAAAAGTGAGTGTCGAAGCGCTTCGGCATCGTTAAGGGCGTGATCCAGTGGGCGAACGGCACCATGCGTTGGGTGGCCAGCGCGAGGGCTTCTGACGCGATCAGTTCGGCGAAGGCGCGCGAGCCGTTGGCGATGTTGGTCTGCTCGGCTGCGGTGATGCGAATGGCGTCGGCGGCATCGACGGGGTGGCCGGTGGCGCGGTGGTGGGCGATGAGCAAGCCGGTTTCCTCGAACGTCTCGCGCAAGGCGGAGACCCAATAGGAGCGTTCGGGGTGTGCGGCATCGAGCGGGGCGAGATCGAGCCACGCCGGATCGCGATCGCTGGCGTCGACCTTGCCGCCGGGGAACACGAGAGCACCGGAGGCGAAGTCGACCATACGGTTGCGCACGAGCATGAACACTTCGAGGCCGGCGACGCCGTCGCGCACGACGAGCACGGTGGCCGAGGGGATCGGTGTCGGCGGCGGTTTGGCGCCGGGCAGGCTCTGCGGCATGAGTGTCGATCTCCGGTTGGTGCGGCGACTATCGGGTCAGACGGCCGAGGTGGCAAGTGCGGATGCTGCGGCGGTTCTCATATCGGCTGCTTGCATCGGGAACTAACCGCGATGTGCGAACTAGGTATTCGCCCCGCGGGGCTGGGTTGACGCGCATGCGCACGATTTCGACTGGCACTGCGCGTCGAACCGACGGACAAGCGGCGGTCGACTGATTTGCCATGACATCTGCGAACACTCTCTCGGACGCACTCGAAAGGCGCCGCATGTCCGTACTGACGATCGTGATGCCCATCTTCGTGCTGATTGCGGTCGGATACATTGCGGCGCGCTTTGGCGTGTTGAGCGACGGCGCGCAGAAGGGCATCTCCGAGTTCGCGTTCAACTATGCGATGCCGGCGTTGCTGTTTCGCGGGATTACGAACGCGGGGCCGATGCCGGTGGGCGCGGCGGGAATCGCTGTGGCGTATTTCGGCAGCGCGGCGCTCATCTGGCTGCTGGCGACGCTGGTGACGCGGGTGGTGCTGCGGCGTCCGGCGGTGGATGCGGCGACGGTGGCGATGACGTCGTGCTTCGGCAACGTGGTGATGGTGGGCATTCCGATGGTGCTGGCGGTGGTGGGCGAAGCGGGCGCAGCCCCAATGGCGATCCTGCTGGCGCTGCACTCGCCGCTGCTGTGGATCGTGGGCACGTTACATCAGCAGACGGTGGAGCGCCGCTCCGGGCGCTCGCCACTGCGCATGATCGTCGACGTGATGGGCGAGTTGGCGGCCAATCCGCTGCTGATCTCGATCGCGGCTGGTGTGGCGTGGCGACTGATCGGCGTGCCACTGCCGCAGGCGGTCGACAGTTCGGTGGCGCTGATGGCGCAGGCAGGCGTGCCATGTGCGCAGGTGGCGCTGGGCGCGAGCCTGACGCGGTTTGCGATCAAGGGGCAGTTGCCGACGCTGAGCGCGGTGCTGGTGCTGAAGCTGATCGTGTTTCCGGCTGTTGTGTATGTGATGGCGGTGCAGATCTTTCAGTTGCCGCGCTCGGCCGCGGAAGTGGCGCTGATCCTCGCGTCGATGCCGGCAGGAGCGAATGCCTACCTGTTCGCGCAGCGGACACAGCGGGTGGTGAACTCAACATCAGGTGCGATTGCGTTGGGCACGCTGCTGGGCGCGGTGACGAGTACGATCGTGATAGGGAATTTGCGTGCTTTGGTCGGGGAGTAAAAGTGGTTGGTTTGGGCCTCACGCGCTGGTCGCGCTCCGGCCGGGGCGCGCTACCGAGCGACGCCGGTCGGCTACGTGCCGCCGGGCGGCAGGTGGGTGATGGACCTGGGACAAAGTTAGGCGGCGAGGTTGGGCTTTTTGGCGAGGGGGCGGACGAGCGGGGCTGTGGGAGCGGATGCCGTGGGTGCGGCGGGCGCTGGCTTGATTTTGCCGGGCACAGTCATGATGCCGTCGATGTCGGCGAGAAGGCGAATGACGGCCATTTCTGCGGAGTCGAGTTTAAGGGCTGCAGCCGACTGCGTGTCGGTGAGGTGGCCGGCGCGGTCGTTCGCCTCGGTGATGACGGTGGCGAGTTTGTCGAAGTCGGCGCCGTTCAAGGGTTTGTTGACGATGGCGGCGCGTCCGGGGCGGGACCACGTGGATTTGTTGGCCTTTGATTTTGGCGATGTTCGGGATTTCGCCACGCCCGCGCGCCGACGACGCCAAAGCAGCCGCAGGGCCATGACGAGGATCGCTGCGCCGGCGATAACGGCTATCAGTTCGGTATAGGTTTCGATGATGAGGAAATCAAAGTTTGCCGGCACCTGTCACCCCTCCTGTCGTACCGATATTTCTGTTTCAAGCCGTGCGTCGAAAACCTGAGCGGTGGGCAGATGATTTGCCGGTTCGGTCGACTCAATAATCGCCGTCGCGCCGATTGTCACCTAACGGAGTCGTATTTAATTTCTGTTAACGAACGACAGGCTTCCGATCAGCGCGGCAGGGGCCGGCGCGGTGCTCCCAAACCCATGCGCGTCCCAGCAAGGTTCGTGCGCATGGCGGCAATTCGCAGGGCGGTTGCGGCGGGCTTGCGCGACAGGGAAGTTGCGGCGGCATCGGACTGAGCGGCGATATCGCCGGCATCGGGAGCGGTTCGGGTGGTTTGCTGCTGCACCTTCGCTGCGGCGGCCACGGCAAGCGGAGGGGTGGTCCGCAATCCGCGAAAGCGATAGTGGCCGGTCATCTGATCGACGAACAACGCGTCCTCGAGCTGCACGCCCCAGCCGCGATTGTGCACGATCATGGGACGGCCGGACGGCGCGGTGACGTCGGAGACGAGGGCGATATGGGCGGTCGAGGATTTGTTCTGCGGCCGGTAGTAGGTGACGATGTCCCCGGGGAGATAATCCTCGATGAAGGGCGAGACGGGCAGTTGCTCGCCGTGGGTGGCGAAAAAGCCGCGCAGCAGTTCGGTGCGGCGGTGGTCGATGTTGCGATCGGAGGCGCCGCGACGGGTGATGTGCACGAGCTGCTGGAGGTCGATGTCCAACTCGCGGTAGGCGCGAATGATGACGTCGGTGCAGACGCCGAACTGCAGGGGTACGTCGCCGCCGGGGTAGGCGATGGTCATGTAGGCGGCATTGTAGACCACGAGCGACCGAGTTTGCTGTCGGGCGGCCGCCGCGAGCGCTCGGCCGAACTTGAGCGGGTCGTTGACGAGATCGGGATCGACGGGCGCGCGAGGTGGAGCGGCGCTGGCCTGGAGCAAGCCGGGGGCGGCCTGACAAGAGCGGGCGACGGCGATGTCCGGCGGCTGCGGCGAGGTCGTTGCCATGGGTGGCAAGGGCACATCGGGCGGCGGGGGCAGGGCAGCAACTCCGGTCGGTGCGGCGTCGGCAGGCGCGAGGGGAGCTGGGATGGCCGCGACGAGCGCTTCGGGCGCTTCGGTTTGGGGGGCCAAGGCAACCGACGCCTCGGGCGGCCGAACGAAACCGGGTGGGAAGGACTGCGCTGCGATCGTGAGGGCTGCGACGGCGCTGGAAAGGTCATGGATCGCAACCGGCACGGTAGGCGCCAGCCGTTCGGGCGGGCGTGCGAATGCGGACACAGCCGCGACGTCGAGTGAGGGCGGGATGTCGGGAGAGGGCGTGTCGGCGACGGAGGTTGGGCGTGAGCCCGGGCGGCTCTGCGCTGAAGCTGCCGCGAGCGGCACCTGTGTTTGTGGTGGGCGGGTGTCGGCGGATGCGAAACTGAGCGGAGGCGTGGGGGCGGGAGACACGCGCCACGATTTGAGTGTGATCGGCGGGAGCGGCGGCGCCGATGGCAGAATCGACGGCGGAGTGAGCGGGGCCATCGCCATTTCAGACGAAGGAACAGGCGGTTTTTCGCGCGGGGAGGACAGCAACAGACCGGCGGTCAGGAGCGTGGGGACCAGCAGCAAAGCCGCAGCGAAGCGATTGTGGAGCGGCGGCGATGGCGTCGGGAGCGGCTTGGCCAATCGTGCGGCGAGGGCCGGCGACAACTTGGTGGCAGCACCGGTGCGGGGAGCAACGACGGTTTGTCGGGCGGGTGCACGTGCGGTGAGTGCGGGACGGGGCGGCGGGCCCTTGGCGCGTTTTCCGGGGGCGGCTTTGGCACCTGAGCCGGCGCTGAACCAAGCCCACGGCTCAGGACCGGAAAGCGGACTGTTCGCTAACGGTCTGAGGGGCGCGGCAGCCGTTGACGCGCGCGCAGACTGCGACCCAGGCTTCGCCTTACGGCGGCCTGCTGCCGTGCTCGCTTTATGCGGGCGCTGCTTTTTCACGCAAACCCTCGGACGCGCCTGTTTCGAAATTACTGGCCCCGGACATGAACCGGGGCTCGGACCACAATATGACAGATCCTGATTTACTAAAAATAGCTTTTGGGCAACCGCTTAATACTCTTTTCTAAGGGGCGTCTCAGGTTTTGGCTGTTTCAGCCGCGCCGGTAGGGGAAACAGCGGGCAGGGTCGAGTGTGAGCTTGAAATGATCGCCCAGTTTGCGGATCGCATCGCTGTAGTTCGCATAAGGGTCGGCGTTCGACTTGCCGACGATGACCGGCCTGAAGCCGCGCGTGTCGATTCCGCTCGGCGGCAGCATGGCGGTCACGAGAGCGTTGCCGTCCTTGTCGCGCAGGGTGATGAAGCGCGGCATGCTCAGCTGAATGTGTGCCTTGAGGCCGATGTTCTGCTCGACGACCGCCAACGACTTCGGCGGCGCATAGGAATGCGTGGCGCGATCGTAGGCGTCGCGGAAAAAACGCTCGACGGCGTGGTCCATGTCAGCCGACTCACGCGTGGCTTCGGCGACGGTTTCGATGCGAAACCAAGTCAGATTATCTGCGTCGCAAACGTATTGCATAATTACCCCCGCTTACAGTTGACGAGCGGCCAGAGCGTGTCTGAGAAACTGTGCTGAACTTAAGCAACATCGCACCAGATGCAAGCGGGGCGCGATGACCCAGGTGCCTTCAGTTTCTGTGCTCATATAAAGGCATAGGTGTGAAATCAGCAGGGCAATCGCAACAATGACCGTTGGGAAATTACCGGCAACTTCTGCTCATCTTACTGCCTGCGTCATCACGAAGCGGAGTGAAAAATTGGGTGACGGCGATCACCACACGAGCTTTTCCATCACGGCGACGGGATTTACGGCGCTGTCGCCAAACAGCGCGGCGACGCGTGCGGAATCGAGTTTGCCGTCGACGATCAGTTCGTCGCGATGCAGGCCAGCTGCAATGAAGAGTGCGTCGACGCCCGCGTTGGCTGCTGCCTGCACGTCGGTGCGAACGGCATCTCCGATGCCGAGGATGCGCGTTCTGTCGACGCTGTGGCCGCGCAGTTTTTCGGCCATTGCAAGTCCGGTGCGATAGGCGACGGGGTGGGGTTTGCCGCCCCAGAACACGCTGCCGCCCAGGCGTTCGTAAAGTGCGGCGATGGCGCCGGCACAGGGCAGCAGATCCTTGCCGACGTGGACGGCGAGGTCGGGATTGACGCAGACGAACGGCAGTTGCAGTGCGATGGCCTGCTCGAGGATCGGCAGATATTGCTCCGGTGTTTCGGTGTAATCGTTGGCGAGGCCGGTGCAGGCGACGGCGTCGGAATCAGTGATGTCGTCGACGAGGTTTGGAAGCTGGTTGAAGAAAGACGCATCGCGCACGCGCGGGCCGATGCCGAAAACGCGGGCGTAACGTTGCTCGGCGATGTGGGCGAGGGCGATGTCGCCGGAGGGAACGATGCCGTCCCAGGCGTCGCGGCGAACGCCTTTGTCGTCGAGGAGTTCGGCAACGGCTGGCGCGGTCATGGGTGCGTTCGACACCAGGATCACGGTGCCGCCGTTGGCGCGGAAACGCGCTAGAGCGTCGTTGGCGCCGGGATAGGCGATGCGGCCATCGTGCACGACGCCCCACACGTCACAAAGCAGGACGTCATAACGGGCGAGCAGAGCTGCGGCTGACGTGAGAATGGGTGACGGCAGAGTTTTCATCGGAGCTTCATCTCGGCTTCTGTAAGGGCCATGTTCCGCATTGCTCGCCTTCTCCCGTTGCCCTTTGACACCGTCTGCAAAGGACGGAGAGACGGGGACGCACATGGGATTTCTGGTCGTGTGCGCGGCCGTGTATACAAACCGCCTTTAAGCACACAGGGATCGCCGATGCACCTTTCCTACGCGCAGAACCTCGAGGACTACCATCTGAACCTCGTTCTGGGCGACGTGGTCGACGGCACCTACGTCGATGTGGGCGGCGGGCATCCGGTGGCCGACAACGTGTCGTTCTATTTCTATCTGAAGGGGTGGCGGGGGCTGGTGGTCGAGCCGCAAGAAGCGCTCGCTGCGGCTTATGCGGGCGTGCGTCCGCGCGATCATGTCGTGTCGTGTCTGGCCGGTCGCGAAGATGGCGTGATCGATTTCCACATCGTCGACGGCCTGCACGGGTTGTCGAGCGCGGTGAAGGCGAATGCGGACAGTGCGCAGCAGTATGGCGCAGGATATCGGACCGAGCGACGCGACGTAAAACGACTGTCGCGGCTGATCGACGAAGCCGGACTCGGTCGCGTGGATTTTCTGAAGATCGACGTGGAGGGCGCGGAGCCGGACGTGTTGGCGGGGTTGGATCTGACGCGCCACCGACCGAAGGTCATTCTGGTCGAGGCGGTCAATCCGAACGTGGCGGACGGCGATTGGGCGAAGTGGGAGCCGACGCTGACGGCGGCCGGATATCGGTTCACGTTCTTCGACAATCTCAACCGGTTTTATGTGGCGGACGAACATTTGCCATCGATCGGGACATTTCCGCCGGTGCCGACGCCGTGGCATGACGTCGGGCATCTGTGGAATGCGGGGCGGGTGCTAGATGCCGCCGATCATCCCGATCGCGTACTTGGTCAGACTTTGGCCAAGGGCCTGATGGCGCTGCTGCCATTGTTGCCGGCCGAGACGATTGGACGGCTGCTCGATGCGGGGCTGGCGGCGGACAAGCTGACGCTGACGCCCGGTGTCGCTGCGGCGCTGACGGGGACGGCGGAATGGCCGGGGGCGGCATCGGCAATGCCCGTGGTGACGGCGGATCTGATTGCTACGGACCGGCTCAAGGCAGCGTTGGGCCGGATCGCGTGCATGTACGACGGTGGTCATCTGCAGACGTGACGATTTGATCTGCGTGCCGAATCGGTGACTATCGCAACATGATTTGAAGACTAGTCGCCAATTCGATGCGATCCGCCCATTGACGGTTGACCTTTGTTCAGCAAGATAGGCGCGGGGAACCAAGGGGTTACATTCATGCGCGCTTTGTTGATCGTGACGGCGATGGCATCGGCTGCGGCGGCGCTCGGCGCGTGCAGCAGCGGGGGCGCGGGTCTGTCGACCGCCAGCGTTCTGGATGGTGCGCCCTCCGGCGTGTCGGGTGAAGGCGCGGGCATTTCCAACAGCGATCCGAACGCGCGTCCGGTGCAGGTGGCCTGGACGGCAGCGCGGGCGCAACGGTGCGGCTTCAGCTTCGATCCGGTCAAGCTGAAGACGAATTTTCTCGCGGCCGAAGCGCGTGGCGGGGCCTTGCAGCCGCAATTGGCCTCGACCGAAAAAGCTTACGATCAGGCCTACTCCAGTATCGGTGGCCGCATCAAAGGCGAGGCCGACTATTGCAGCGACAAGAAAACGGCCGCTATCAAGGCCGATCTTCAACGGCATCTGGCAGGCGACTACACGCCCAAGTTGCCGGTCGAGAAGAAAGTCGCCAGCGGTGGTTTCCTGGATGGATTGATCGTGGATCAAGCGCCGCAGGAAAAGCTGGACGCCAAGACGTTCTGGGACGATCAGGCGGCGAAAAAGTCCGGTGCCAAGGGCGCGCAACAATAAGCTGACGGTGCCAGCAAGGTTTTCAGCCGGCGGTTTCGTGTGTGGAGCGTCGGCATTTACCGGATCGCGCGTTTTTTCGGCTTGAGCTCTGCTGCCGTCGTGCGCATCGCTGGTGATCGGGGTATGATCGGATTTTTGCAGCCGGATCTCCCCAGTGAACACTACCAAGCTTCTCACG
>JANLYD010000020.1:0-1671 GCA_031365465.1 Hyphomicrobiaceae bacterium | reverse complement strand
ATCCGATGCAGCATTCGGCTCGATCCCCTCAAGCCAGTTCTCATGCTGCGCCCGGCGTAACCCTTCCCGCCGCTCCGCTTGTTGCGCCTCGTCGAACAACGGCGCTGCTTCCGGTTGCTTCACTGCTGTTTTGACAGACATGGGATGCCTCCTAAGTCGCAGCACATTATCGCGTGTGCGTCGCAAAAGCTAGCGGAATAGTTGTGGTTGGCCGCCCCGCCTACTCGGCCGCGATCTGGCTTTCGTCTTTCGGCAGGAAGCCGCCGGACTGCCGCGCCCACAGTTCGGCGTACAACCCACCGCGCGCCAAAAGCTCATGGTGGCTGCCCTCTTCGACGATGGCGCCCTGGTCCATAATCAACAGCCGGTCCATCGCGGCGATGGTCGATAGCCGGTGCGCGATGGCGATCACGTTCTTGCCCTCCTTTAGGTTGTTGAACTGCTCCTGGATCGCCGCCTCGACTTCGCTGTCGAGCGCACTGGTCGCTTCGTCCAGGATCAGGATCGGCGCGTTCTTCAGCAGGACACGTGCGATGGCGATGCGCTGGCGCTGGCCGCCGGACAACTTTACACCGCGCTCGCCGACGTGCGCGTCATAGCCCGTGCGGCCCTTGCCGTCCTCAAGGCCGAGAATGAACTCGTGCGCCTGGGCTTTCATCGCAGCCGCGATCATCGCCTCCTCGCCGGCATCGGGACGGCCATAGAGAATGTTGTCGCGCACCGAGCGATGCAGCAGCGATGTATCCTGCGTGACCATGCCGATCGCCGCGCGCAGACTATCCTGCTGCACGCGTGCGATATCCTGGCCATCGATCAGGATGCGGCCGGATTCCAAATCGTAGAACCGCAGGAGGAGATTGATCAGCGTCGACTTGCCCGCACCCGAACGGCCGACGAGACCGACCTTCTCGCCGGGCTTCACGGTGAGCGTCAGATGATCGATCACGCCCTTGGTCTTGCCGTAGTGGAAACGCACGGCGTCAAGCCGCACCTCGCCTTTCGGCACAGCGAGCGGCGCGGCACCCGGCGTATCGATCACGTCGTGCGCGCGGCTGATTGTCTCCATGCCTTCCTGCACGGTGCCGATGTTTTCGAAGATGCCGGCCACGACCCAGAAGATCCAACCGGACATGGCGATCAGCCGCATCAGCAGGCCGGTGACGATAGCGATCGCACCGATGGTCACCGCGCCCTTGGACCAGAGCCAGATCGCAAGCCCCGTTGCCGAGACGAGCAGAATGCCATTCAGCGCAAAGATCACCAGCTCCATGGTGGTCAGATTGCGGTTCGACGCATTCCACTTGTTCATTTGCTCTTGCAGCGCCCGCTTGGCGAACTGGTCCTCGCGGTCCGTATGCGCGAACAGCTTCACGGTCAGGATGTTGGTGTAGCTATCGACAATCCGGCCAACCAGCATCGAGCGCGCCTCGGCGGATTCGGTCGAGAGCTTCTGGATGCGCGGCACAAACACCCACAATGCGACAGCGTAGGCCGCGATCCACAGCACCAGCGGAATAACCAGCCGCCAGTCGGCCGCCGCAAACAGCACAATGGCGCCAATGAAGTGCACCGCTGCGTACCAGAGGCTATCGATCAGCTGCACCACGGATTCGCGCAGCGCCGGCGCGTTCTGCATGATCTTGTTGGCGACCCGGCCGGCGAAATCGTTCT
>JANLYD010000114.1:0-16838 GCA_031365465.1 Hyphomicrobiaceae bacterium | reverse complement strand
CTCGACTATTTCGTCACCGGCTACGGCACCGGGGGCACTTTGAAGGGCGTTGCCCGTGTGCTGGCGAAGGAGCGTCCCGACACCAAGATCATCGTCTGCGAACCCTCCGACGCGCCGTTGCTGGAAAGCGGCCTCCCTCAGCAGCGCAACCCCGATGGCAGCGCATCCGTGGCTCATCCCGCGTTCAAGCCCCACCCGATGCAGGGCTGGACGCCAGACTTCATCTCCAAACTGCTGGGTGATGCCGTCGACAGCGGCAAGATCGATCGTCTGATGGGCATCGCCAACGCCGATGCCATGAAATGCAGTCTCGATCTCGCGCAGAAGGAAGGCATCTTCTGCGGTATCACCTCAGGCGCGACGTTTGCGTGCGCGCTGCAAGTGGCAGCCACCGCTCCAAAGGGCTCGACCGTTCTCTCGATGCTGACCGACACCGGCGAACGCTATCTCTCGACACCGCTGTTCGCAAACGTCTCGGCCGACATGACAGCCGAAGAAGTGGAGATCTCGAAATCTACAGCCAACTACCAAATGGCTGCGGCGGTGTAATACTTGAACGCCCGTTTGGAGGGTGGCACCGGGCTGCCCTCCACCCGCGCGAATGGCCGCTATCCCACCACGACAGCCTCTTTCGCGGCCCGCCCCAGCACCATGTCCGCACCCTTCGCCGCAATCATCAACGTGGCAGCGTTCAAGTTGGCCGACAGCATGGTCGGCATGATCGACGCATCGATCACACGCAGCCCTTCCATGCCCCGCACCCGCAACTGATCGTCCACGACGGCCAGCTTGTCGCTTGCTGGACCCATTCGGCACGTACCCGAGGGATGGAATGTCGTCGTGCCGCGCGCCTTCGCGGCTGCCAGCAGCTCATCGTCTGTCGACACGTTCGGGCCCGGGAAATCCTCGTAATCATAGTAGGGTTCGAGCGGCTTCGTTTTGAGCAACGATCGCGCCAGCTTCATTCCGGCGAGCAGCACGCGACGGTCCGACTCTTCGACGAGGTAGTTGGGTTGAATGAGCGGCGCCTCGCACGGATCAGCCGAGCGGATGTGCACATATCCCCGGCTGTCAGGCCGCTGCTGCCACGACGCGACGGTCATGCCTGGCTCGGACTCCAACTGCCCTTGGACGCCTTCCTTGTAGCTCGCCGGAGTGAACGTCAGCTGGAGATCAGACGTCGCGAGCCCCGGCTCCGAGTGCCAGAAGCAATAGATCAGCGTCGGGCTGAGCGAGAGGATACCGGTGCGGTTCGCTGCGTATTTGGCAATCTCGCGCGCCAACGGCAGGCCCCGCGCCAGCTGATTGATCGTCTCGATATTCTTCACCCGCGCCACGAAGCGGGGCGCGTAATGGTCCTTCAGGTTTTCGCCGACGCCGGGCAACGCATGCCGGACGGGAATTCCATGCTTCTGCAGCAGATCCGGTGCGCCGATCCCCGACAGTTGCAGCAGTTGCGGAGAATTGTACGTTCCGCCGCACAAGATGACTTCGCGGCGCGCGTGCACGTCGATTCCCGACCCGCCCCGCCCACCTTTCAAATAGCGAACGCCGCTGGCGCGTTTGCCCTGAAACAGCAGCGTCACCGCGTGCGCGTTTGTGCGGACGGTCAAGTTCGAGCGAGACATTGCCGGTCGCAAAAACGCGGTTGCCGCACTCACCCGTCGCCCACCCCGGATCGTTCGCTGGGCATACGATATGCCTTCTTGAATGGCGCCATTGTAGTCGGGGTTGCGGGGGATACCCAAGCTCTCGGCGCCCTCGATGAAGGCCTCGCACAGCGGGTGCTTCCAATCGATATCCGTCACCGAAAGCGCGCCATCTTGTCCACGATAGGTGCTGTTCACGTCCACGCCGATACGATTTTCCATGTCGCGAAAGTACGGCAGCACGTCGCCATAGCCCCAGCCGCGATTGCCGTATTGTGCCCACGTCTCGTAGTCGAGCCGCTGCCCACGATTGTAGATGTGGCCGTTGATCGAACTGGAACCGCCCAACGTTTTGCCGCGCGGTGCATAAACCCGGCGCCCGCCGGTCCACTCGCTGGGCTCCATCTCGTAGCCCCAGTTGATGCTCTTGTTGTAGAACGTTTTGATGAAGCCCGCCGGGATGTGAATGAACGGGTGCCAGTCGCTGGGCCCCGCTTCGAGCACGCAAACCTTGACGGCCGGATCTTCCGACAGCTTCGCGGCCAGCACACAGCCGGCTGACCCCGCCCCCACGATGACATAGTCGAACGTATCCACGTCGTTCCTCATTCTTTGGCCGCCACAACCACAGTCGCCGCGGCCACAAACTTCACCGGCTCAAAAGTTGAGTTCATACGCCTACCGGCGTTCGATCACGGAATCCACCGCGTCGCGTAGTGATAGATCGTATCCAGTCCCCGCCGCATTGTCCCCGCCGGAGCCACATCCTCGGCGGCAAACAGCGGCACTTCCGAGGTCGCATCGTTCGACGACGTCACCTTCAGCACAGCCACCTTGTCGCCCTTCTGCACCGGCGCCTTCAAAGGTCCGTTATAGACGATCTCGGCGCGGAGTTTTTGGTTGGCTGGGAATCTCGGCAGCACGACGTTGACTTCCCCATTGCCGATCAAGGACAGGCTGGATTTCTCCCCACCCCACACGCGCGCTTTGCCGACCGTCTCTCCCGCTTCGTAGAGCTTGAATTCACCGAAGGCGTGGAAGCCCCATTCGAGAATTTTCCGGCTCTCCTCCCGCCGCTCGGTTTCGCTCGCCAAGCCCGACAGCACGATGATCAACCGTTTGCCATCCTGTACGGCAGAGCCGACCACACCGTAGCCCGACTGTGAAAGGTGTCCGGTTTTAAGCCCGTCCGCCCCGATATTGAGAAACAGCAGCGGATTACGATTGATGAATTTGTGGTTCCGGTAATTGAAATTCTTTTCGGCGAACATCGGATAGTATTGCGGATATTCCGTCATCAGAAACCGCGCCAGCAACGCGAGTTCTCTGACGCTCATCAAGTGATCGGGATTGAATAGTCCCGTAGCGTTCCGAAACGTCGATTTGTCGAGCCCGATGCGGCGCGCTTCCGCTTCCATCATGCGTGCGAAAGCGATCTCGTTGCCAGCCAGGCCTTCACCGAGCGCGATTGCTGCATCATTGCCCGATTCGACGATCAGCCCGCGTAACAGCTCAGATATTTTGGTCTTCGTATTGAGTGGCACCATCATCGCCGATGTGCGTGATGGCGCGCCCCCCGTACGCCAAGCGTGCTCACTCATATTGAATTCGGTATCGAGGCTTTTCGTACCAGTTTTCAAGGCGCGGAACACCACCGCGATCGTCATCAGCTTGCTCATGCTGGCCGGCGGAATAAGCTGATCGGCATTGTATTGAAACAGCACCGCACCGGACGCGGCATCCATCACGATCGCCTGTTTGGCTTTGATCGTAAATTCGGCATTCGGCGCGGCGCAGACGGTGACCGTTGTCGCAATCCACAGCGTTGCAGCCGTCAGCAGAGCGGTTAGCATGCTTGGATGAGCCGGCGTGCGGCCTTCGGCTGCCAATGTCGGACGCATGGGACGTGTCATCATCATCTGACGGTGGCCGGGGCTGGAGTGAGTGTGCGCATGAGCGCTTATTTCACCATCCTGATCATTGCAGCGCTCGATTGGCCCGGTCAACCGTGCCGCACAGGCGATCGTTGCTAAAAAGCCCTTTCTTTAAGGCCCGGCTTGACTCTTTGGGAAATTAGAACAATATAAGAACATACGATTTACTCGATATGCGTCGCTTTCTGCACCCCTGCAGATGCAATGCGAGGTCATGCCTGATGCGATCTTTCCATGCCCAGCGTCATCCTTTGAGCCTGATCGAGAGCGGGCGTCGTCCGCTCATGGCGTCGCCGACGCCTGCTTCTATCGCTCTCGACCGTGATTTCTCTCGCACACTTACCGCAATCGACGGACTGAATGCGCGCGCCCGCATTCACGCCATTCATCCGTCCAGACCAGGCGATGAATGTGCGGCCAGCGGCTTTGCTTTCACACTCTTTGCTCATTTGGCGGCTCTCGCGGCCGGTCTGCAACGCACTCCACGTCACCCGCGTCCGATTTTATGGATTCAGGATCGCCGCGCCAGCCTTGAGTCTGGCCTGCCGTATGCGCATGGCTTTCGACGCTTCGGATTGGATCCCGCGCAGTTGATCATCATGTCGACAAGGACAGCTCTCGATGCCCTGGCAGCGACTGAAATAGGGTTGGAGACAGGCGGCCTTGACGGCGTCTTGGCTGAATTGCCGCCCAATCTGCCTGCAGACATGCTGGCACTCGGTAAACGGCTTGCCCTTCGCGCCGAGCGCAGCGTCACTCCATGCCTGTTGTTGCACACATCCGCTGTGCCTGTGCCTGCCCCTGTCGCCACCCGTTGGCAGGTTGCGAGTAGCCCTTCCATCCCCGATCGGCTTTGGGCACCCCCTGTTCCAGCTGTCGATCTGGCGCTCGTCAAAAACCGCTTCGGTGTCACCGGGCAATGGTCTGCGCTCCTGTCTCCTCCATCTCTTCTTTCGGAAGTTCCCCATGTCCGCGTCCCCGGTCTTCCCTCGTCGCTATCTCAGTCTTTGGATGCCATTTCTTCCCACCGACCGGATCAGACGAAACACTCCGATGCCGCCTGATGCGGCGCCGCTTGTGCTGGTTTCCAAGCTGCAAGGGGCGCAACGCATCATGGCAACCGATCTCTTGGCTCAGCGCCAAGGGCTCAATGTCGGCATGGCGCTGGCACAGGCCCGTGCCATGGTTCCAACGCTCCGTGTCCTGCCTCATGATCCCTCGGCAGATACACGCTGGCTCGAAGCCTTGGCCGATTGGTCTGATCGATACACTCCGATGGTCGGTCGCGATCCGCCGCATGGATTGATGCTTGATATTACCGGCTGCGCTCACCTTTTGGGTGGAGAGCGCAGTTTGCGCAGCAATCTGCTGGACCGCTTGAGCCGGCACGGAATGTGCGCCACCGTCGCCATTGCACCCACGGTGGGTGCCGCGTGGGGTCTTTCGCGCTGTATCGGCTTCAAAGAGTCTGCTGAAAGTTCCGCCGAACTGAGCATCCTCCCGACCGACATTACCCGTGCTGGTCTCGATGGCGCTTTGGATCAGCTTCCGGTCAGCGCGCTTCGCCTGCCGCCCGATACCATTGCCGCCTTGCGCCGCGTCGGTCTGAAACGCATTGGCGATCTCATCGGGCGTCCACGTGCGCCGCTCGCTGCACGTTTTGGCGCCTCGCTGATCCTGCGTCTCGATCAGGCGCGCGGTATCGACACGGAGTCCATAAGCCCCCGTCAGCCCATCCCGCCTGCCATGGTGGAGCAGGCCTTTGTCGAGCCCATCCTCGCCACGTCCGCAGTCGACCGCGCGTGCAGGCATCTGGCCGAGCAGTTGTGTGCTCTTCTCGAATCTCGCGGCCAGGGGGCGACCGCCCTTCAACTCGCCGTCTATCGCGTCGACGGCTTGGTCAAGCGGATCGATTTGCGGTTGGCCAATCCCAGTCGCCATCCCAAAACGATGGCTGATCTGATGGCCTTGCGCCTCGGGCATCTCGACGATCCGCTCGATCCGGGATTTGGCTACGATTTGATCCGCCTTGCAGCCACCAGCGTCTCCACCAAAGACGAAGAAGCCTGCGAACTCGCCGGTCTCGATGATGGAGCGGGGCCAGTGCATCTCGCTCACGCTTGCGCGGCTTTGATCGATCGTTTGTCCGCTCGTTTCGGCGAAGATCGCATTCATACGCTTGCAGCCGTTGCTACTCACGTGCCGGAGCAAGCGTCTCGTCTAGTCCAGGCATCGATTTCGATACCCCGCAAACAAGCGCAGTCCGTGCCTGAAGCCAGCTTCCTCCAACGCCCCCTACGAGTGCTCGACCCACCAGAACCTATCGAAGTCATGGCCGAAGTTCCGGACGGCCCGCCCATCCACCTCCGCTGGCGTCGTCGTCCGCTGCGGATAGTCCAGGCTCACGGTCCCGAACGCATCGCGCCTGAATGGTGGCGGCCGGCACTGCTTGCGACGGCACCACTGGCCGTAGGTCCGATCAACAATGCCACGCGCGATTACTGGCGTATCGAGGATGCCTCCGGTCGCAGGCTTTGGCTTTATCGCGAGGGCTTTTACGGCTCCGAGGCAGACCCGCCGACACCCAAACCGCGCTGGTACGTGCATGGCCTATTCGCCTGAACGCACGCAGAGGATCTCCGATGTCTGATCCAGGCCCTTATGTCGAGTTTGCCGTCACGTCGAATTTTTCGTTTCTGCAAGGCGCATCCCATGCGGAAGAATTGGCGGCAACCGCGACTCAAATGGGTTTAGCCGGATTTGGTTTGGCCGATCGCAATTCCGTTGCCGGCGTCGTGCGCGCGCACACGGCCATCCGGGACATCGTCGATAGCGCGGGCCATGCGCCGCGCTATCATCCGGGTACTCGGATCGTCTTCAACGACGGCACACCGGATATTCTCGCCTACCCGAAGAACCGCGTCGGTTGGGGGCGTTTGTGCCGCCTGCTTACCATCGGCAATCGGCGCGCGCCCAAAGGCGAGTGCCATCTCACTTTGTCCGATCTGTTGGAATGGTCGGCGGATCTGCAACTGATCGTGATGCCGCCTCCGGTGACGCCCACTGAACTCGCGCAGCTCATGCCGCAACTCCTGCAACGTTTGCAGCAAGCATGTCCTGGCGCGGTCTACCTCGCGGCTTCCCTGCATTATGATGGCGACGACAACACCCGTCTTGCCTGTCTCGAGGCTATAGCCAAGCAAGGGCGCACACCGCTTCTTGCCGTCAACGACGTGCTCTATCATGTTCCGTCACGGCGCCTGATGCAGGATGTCGTCACCTGCATTCGCACCCATCAGACCCTTGAAACCGCCGGTCTGACGTTGCGTCCGCATGCCGAACGGCACGTCAAGTCTCCTGCCGAGATGACGCGGCTCTTTTCTCGATATCCACATGCCATACGTCAAACCAAAATTTTATCCGACAAGCTAACGTTCTCGTTGAACGAACTCCGTTATGAATATCCGGAAGAAACTATGGAGGGTTTCCAGAGCGCCCAAGAGGCTCTCGTTCATTTCGCCTATGCGGGTGCTGAACTGCGCTACCCCGATGGAGTACCCGAAAAAATCCGCCTGGCTCTGGCGCATGAGATTTCGCTGATCGGACAATTGCAATACGCACCGTATTTTTTGACCGTCTTCGACATAGTCCGCTTCGCCCGCTCCAAGGGTATTCTTTGCCAGGGGCGTGGATCGGCTGCCAATTCCACAGTGTGCTTCTGCCTCGACATCACCGAAGTCGATCCTGAAAAAAGCGATCTGCTGTTTGAACGCTTTATCTCGGCCGATCGTCGCGAACCTCCCGACATCGACGTGGATTTCGAGCATGCCCGCCGCGAAGAGGTAATCCAGTATATTTACCAGCGCTATGGCCGTGAACGCGCCGGTTTGGCGGCAACAGTCATCAGCTACCGTTCACGCAGCGCCATGCGCGAAACCGGCAAGGTGTTCGGATTTTCCGAAGATACCTTGGATGCCTTGTCCGGCTCCATCTGGGGATTTGGCGCCGAAGGCATCGATGCCGTCGATACCAAGCGTGCGGGGATCGACCGCCAAGCCCCCGCGGTCGCAGCCAGCTTCGCGCTCGCCCGGGAAATTCAGGGCTTTCCTCGTCATCTATCCCAGCATGTCGGCGGTTTCGTCATCACCCGCGGCCGTCTCGACGAACTTGTGCCCATCCAGAATGCGGCCATGCCGGACCGGACCGTCATCGAGTGGGACAAGGATGATCTCGACAGCCTCGGCATCCTGAAGGTCGACGTCCTCGCTCTCGGTATGCTGACGTGCCTGAAAAAGAGTCTCGATCTGTTGAGCACTCATTACGGTCGCGATCTCCGCATCGCCACCCTGCCAGCCGAAGACCCGTCCGTTTATCGCATGCTGCAACGCGCCGATAGCCTGGGCCTGTTCCAGGTTGAAAGTCGCGCGCAGATGTCGATGCTTCCGCGTCTGAAGCCGGCCACCTTCTACGATCTGGTTATCCAGGTGGCGATCGTGCGCCCTGGTCCCATTCAAGGCGACATGGTGCATCCCTATCTGCGCCGCCGCCAGGGCCTCGAGCAGGTGAAATATCCGAGCAAGGAATTGGAAGCCGTGCTTGGCAAAACTCTCGGTGTACCCCTGTTTCAGGAACAGGCCATGAAGATCGCCATCGTTGCAGCCAGTTTTACGCCGTCAGAGGCCGACAGATTGCGTCGCGCAATGGCGACGTTCCGAAAGGTCGGCACCATCGGTACGTTCCAGCAAAAGATGATCGATGGCATGGTCGCCAACGGTTATCCCGCCGAGTTCGCCGAGCGATGCTTCCGTCAAATCGAAGGATTTGGTGAATACGGTTTCCCCGAAAGCCACGCCGCCAGCTTTGCGTTGTTGGTCTACGCCTCCGCGTGGGTCAAGTGCCATTACCCCGATGTTTTCGCAGCCGGCCTTTTGAATGCGCAACCGCTCGGGTTCTATGCCCCAGCCCAGATCGTCCGCGACGCACGCGAACATGGTGTCGATATGCGCTCTATCGATATCAACATCTCCATTTGGGATGCGACGTTGGAAGCTCTTTTCCCCTCTTCCCGTCGCGCTTGCGGCGGGGAGAGAGTGCCCGATAGAGCGGGCGAGGGGCAGCCACACGAACGAGTGCTGACTGCAGAAATCGTTCCTGCCGAAGCCTCTCACCCGGCCGTCGGCCACTCTCTCCCCGTTCGTAAAAGCGAACAGGGAGAGGGGAAACTTCACCCCCGCCACGCGCCGATGGCCACCGACATTCACACCACCCACGCAGTCCGCCTTGGTTTTCGCGAAATCAAAGGGCTGCCTGAAAAAGCGGTGCAGACGATCGTCGAGTTGCGGGGGCGCGGCTACGATTCTGTGCGTGATCTCTGGCTCAGAACAGGTTTGCAAACGAGCATCCTCGAACGTTTGGCTGATGCCGATGTGTTCGGCTCTTTAGGCCTCAACCGCCGCGATGCGCTATGGGCCGTCAAAGCGCTGGGCCGCACCGGCGACGACGAGAATCTGCCGCTGTTCTGCAGTATTGGAAATGGCGCCCGGCGCGAGTCGGATACACACTTGCCCGCCATGCCGCCCGGCGAGGAGGTCGTGAACGACTATCGTTTCCTGCGCATGTCGCTGAAAGCACATCCGGTTCAGTTCATCAGGCAGGAATTGGCGCGGCTGGGCGTCATTCGAAACGAACAACTGACCGAAATTCCGTCAGGACGTCGTGTGTCGGTAGCGGGCCTGGTGCTCGTGCGGCAACGTCCCGGCAGTGCCAAGGGCGTGATCTTCATGACGCTGGAAGATGAGACCGGTATCGCCAACACGATCGTCTGGCCAAAGATATTCGAGCGCTATCGGACGCTCGTTCTTGGCGCACGTTTCATCGTGCTGACGGGAAAGCTGCAAAGCGAATTCGGTGTCATCCACATCGTTGCCGACAAAATCGAGGACCGCACCGATCTTCTCTCCCGCCTGACGGACGACGATGCCGATGCGCCCGTCTTGGAACGCACGCTAGCTCGCGCCGACGAAGTGGTGCGAGGATCCCAACCCGATCCACGCGAAAATGGTGTCGATAAAGCACAAGCCCGCCGCAGCCGTATCAACTTAACCGCAAATACCAACGTGAAGGCAGCCAACCCTGGCGCCGGCAACCTTCCCCTGTTCACGGCAGCCGACCTCGACGTCCCCGCCCGAGCCACCCGCCACGTCCTGCCCAAGGGACGGAACTTCAGGTAACTTGTCAGATCTTCCCCGCTGCCGAGAGCTTCGCTCGCAACCCAGCCATGGCGTCCGCCAGCCGCTCCGGCGACGTGGAGCGCAGCACCAGATGCGTGCCGAACACCCGCGCTTCCGTCGTGAACGGATAACTGCCCATCGACACCTCGGGATATTCCTTTTGATGCACCCCGAACATCTCCGCGATCTCGCCCTCGGGCCTGAACAACTCGATCGTCTCGGTCAGCATTTTGGCGCCGGTTCTGAGCTGCGGTGTCACCGCGTCGAGCATCACCTGCATTATGTTGGGAATGCCAGCCATCACGATCACGTTGCCGAGTTTGAACCCGGGCGCGGTCGAAATCGAATTGTGCACGAGCTCCGAACCCTCCGGCAGCCGCGCCATGCGCAAGCGTGCCGGCGTCATCTCCAGGCCGCGTTTTGCGTACGCCGGCTTCATGATCGCCAAGGCGCGCTCGTCGACGTCGATCTTGACGCCAAATGCTTTGGCGATGCAGTCGGACGTGATGTCGTCGTGGGTCGGGCCGATCCCGCCGGTGGTGAAGACATACGTGTATCGCGCCCGCAGCGCATTGACCGCCCCGACGATTTCCACTTCCTCGTCCGGCACTACCCGCACTTCCTTGAGTTGAATGCCGATCGCGGTCAAATGGTCTGCAATGTACCCGATGTTCTTGTCTTTGGTCCGACCCGACAAGATCTCGTCGCCGATCACGAGGACTGCTGCGGTGATGACGTCGGCTACAGCCGGCTCCGGTGGGGTGGTTTGCATGGGATAATCCTGATTGAACAACGGTGAAGTAGAGAAACGAAGAAGTCTGCAGAAACGCAAGAAAGCCGGTAAAGATGCTCGCGGCCTTGAAGCGGCGGAGAACTTAAGCGAGTCTACCACGATGCAATTTCCGACGCCTCTGTTGAGAGGCACTCTGATCCAGCGCTACAAACGCTTCCTGGCTGACGTGCGGCTCGACGATGGTACCCAAGTCACCGCGACCTGCCCAAATACCGGTTCCATGATAGGACTGAGAGATCCCGGGCAGATCGTCTGGCTGTCCACCTCCGACAGCCCCACCCGGAAATACAAGCATACGTGGGAACTGGTCGAGCACAATCTCGGCGCAGGTCCGTCTCTCGTCGGCGTGAACACCAACCACCCCAACAAGATCGTTGCCGAAGCGATTGCCAGCAGTGGGCTCGCGGCGTTCGAAGGCTACGCGACGATTGAGCGCGAGCGCAAATACGGCAAGAACTCTCGCATCGACATTCGGCTCACGGACCCTGTGAAGGGCACGGCCTACGTCGAAATAAAGAACGTTCACATGTCGCGCCATGCCGGCCGCGCGGAATTTCCCGATAGCGTGACGGAGCGCGGCACCAAGCACCTGGTCGAGTTGTCCGATATGGTTCGCGAGGGTCACCGCGCCGCCATGTTGTACCTCATTCAGCGAGCGGACGTGGACGCCCTTTCGCTCGCGCGCGATGTCGATCCGAAGTATGTTGCAGCCTTTGAACTTGCCGCAGCGGCCGGGGTGGAGATGTTTGCGCTAAAATGCAAAATGACCGTCACCGGTATTGACGTCGACAAACTCGTCCCCATTCTTGCCGGATAAATCTGACACTGCTTTGCGTCAGCGATCCGGTCAGGGATCACCACCACCCGAGGAGTCGGGACCCAACAGCGGCACCGAAGACATGGCTTCTCGTGACGACATCGTTCTGGAAATCACGCCGGAAGTGCTGTTGAAAGCCTACGCCTGCGGCATCTTCCCTATGGCTGAGGCAGCCGACGATCCCGCGCTCTACTGGATCGAGCCGGAACGCCGGGGAATACTTCCCCTGCAAAACCTTCATGTTCCATCGCGCTTGAGACGGACGATACGTCAGGGCGTGTTCGAGATCCGGATCGACAGTGATTTCGACGCTGTCATCGCCGGTTGCGGCGCGTCGCGGCCCGGCAGGCAAACGACCTGGATCAACGATAAAATTCGTACCCTTTGCAAAACGCTGTTCGCGATGGGCTATTGCCACACGGTCGAAACCTGGCATGAGGGCAAGCTCGTGGGCGGGCTTTACGGCGTCGCGTTGGGTGGCGTGTTTTTCGGTGAAAGCATGTTCTCGACCGAACGCGACGCCAGCAAGGTTGCGCTGACGTATCTGTCTGCGCGTCTGATCCATGGCGGTTATCGGCTGCTGGATTGTCAGTTCGTCACCGATCACCTGCGCCAGTTCGGCACCGTCGAGATCAATCGCGCCGACTTCCATGTGCAATTGGAAGCCGCGCTGCCGATCGCCGGAAACTTTCAGCGGCTGCCGCGCGATGCTTCAGGCGCCGAAATCCTCGATATCATCGCCGCCGCACAGACCAGATCATAGCCGTACGTCCACGCGAAACAGACGCTGCACGCCTCAGACAAACTGCACAGCCACATTTCCGAGCACGCCGAAATCGGCCTGCACCGTGTCACCTGCCTTGACCCAGATCGGCCGCGTGAACGATCCCGCCAGCATCATGTGGCCCGGTTCGAGTGTCACGCCGTGCGGACCAACCTTGTTGGCGAGCCAAGCGATGCCCATCGCCGGATGGCCCATCACCCCCGATGCGAGGCCGGTTTCCTCGACCTCGCCATTCTTGTAGAGCGCGCACCCGACCCACCTCAGATCGACTTCGGTTGGCCCAACCGGCCGGCCTCCCAGCACGATGCCAGCCGCTGCGCCGTTGTCGGAGATCGTATCGAAGATCTTGCGTGGGTCGAGTAAGCGCGCATCGATCAGTTCGAGTGAAGGCACCACATATTCGGTCGCCCGCAGCACATCGATCAACCCGACGCCGGGTCCTTTGAGCGGCGACTTCAGCACGAAGCACAACTCGACTTCGATCCGGGGAACGCAGAAGTCGGCGGCTTTGATCTTCGCGCCGTCGGCAAACACCATGTCGTCGAGCAGCACGCCGTAGTCAGGTTCGTCGATGCCCGACGAGCGTTGCATGGCCTTGGACGTCAACCCGATCTTGTGTCCGATCACTTTGCGGCCGCCTGCTACGCGCTGGCGGATGACCTCGCTTTGGATCGCGTAAGCATCGTCGAACCCGATGCCTGGCCACGTCTTTGAGAGCTGTTCGGCTTGTCTGCGTTCAGTTGCAGCGATGATCAATCGTTGCGCGGCGCGTTGGTGGTCGCTCGTGTTCATCATATCACTTGGTCTCGACTGAAGTGTCAGCGGTCGATGCTTGCATCGGCGACGAGAAATGCACACAGCTTGCCGAAGCTGAGGCCCATGTGCGCCGCCAACTCAGGAATAAGCGACGTCGGTGTCATGCCGGGCTGCGTATTGGTTTCGAGATAAATCAACTCGCCCTTCGTCTCGTCCCAACGGAAGTCTGAGCGCGAAACACTGCGGCAGCCGAGTGCCTGATGCGCGGCGCGTGTATGGCGCTGGATGTCGCTGCGGACCGAGTCTGGAATTTGCGCGGGAAGAATGTGCCGGGAGCCACCTGGCGCGTACTTGGCCTCGTAATCGTAGAACTGCAGGTGATCGGCGATGATGATGTCGATCACTTCCGTCACGCGGTCCCCGATCACGCTGCATGTCAGTTCCCGACCGGCAATGAAGCGTTCGATCAACAACAGGCCGTCCTTGGTGACGGGAATCTGGCGGATCGTCTCAGGCGGCCGATTGGAGCCCGAGCGGACGATGACCACGCCCACGCTGGAGCCTTCCAAAATGGGCTTGGCGACGTAAGGCGGCGGCAACACGTGATCGGCGAGAGCCTCGTCGCGGTTGACGCAGCGCCCCTCGGCCACGGGAACGCCACTCATCGCGACGATGCGGCGCGTCTGCTCTTTGCTCATCGCGACCGACGATGCCATCACGCCGGAATGGGTATAGGGCATTCCCAGCACTTCCAGGATCCCCTGCACGCAACCGTCTTCGCCCCAGCGGCCATGCAGAGCGTTGAAAACGACGTCGGGTTTCAGGGTCGCGAGCGTCGTCGCCACCGTGCGATCCGCATCTATCGCGGTGACTTTGAAACCCTCGCTCTCCAAGGCCTTGACGCATTCGCGACCGCTTGACAGTGAGACTTCGCGCTCGGCCGAAAAACCGCCCATCAACACGGCGACATGCGTTTTATCAGGCGCTTTGGTGGCCAGAGCCATTGTCGTTCCCCCAAGTGGCGAATGCTGCCCACCGCTACCCGACGCATGCGGGCATGACAAGCCGTAAGCCCGCTAGCTCAACTGCGTCGCGCGTACCCACCAGGACGGATGCCGAGCGGAAAGTTCCTCAGCCAAGGCATCGGCATCGGCCTGCGTTTTCGTCAGCGCGAAACACGTTGGGCCAGCACCGGACAGACGGGCCAGAAGGGTGCCTGGATCGGCGCGAGCCGCCGCCAGCACGGTGGCGATGGCAGGCACGACAATGGTCGCCGCAGGTTCGAGATCGTTGTCCGCCGTGCGCAGCATATCTAGCGACACCACCGAGCGATGCGCAGGAGCAGCCACCGTCGGCGCGTCTTTAAGCGGCTGCGCTCCCAAGTGCGCAAAAACTTGTCGTGTCTTGTCGGTGGGAACCGGCACCTGTGGATTGATCAACACGGCAGGTAACGGATCGAAGGCATCGAGTGCCGCAAGCACGTCGCCGCGACCGGTCATTAGGCAGGCAACGTTGGCAAAGCAGACCGGCACATCCGACCCGAGGCGTGCTGCAAGACCCATCCAGTCCACGTGTGCCGTCGCCTGCGGATGCGCCGCCTGCACCAGCCTGAAGACGGCGGCCGCGTCAGCCGAACCGCCTCCCACGCCAGCAGCCACCGGCAGCATTTTGGAGAGCGTCAGCCGGCCCGGTACGAGGCCGGGAGCCGCGGCGGCGATCAACGCCAGCGCCTGTGCGGCAAGGTTTTCGCCGATGATCGCGGCAGCGAACGGCCCCTCGACATGCACGGCCGTGGGCACGCCCGAGGTTAGTTTCAGCCGGTCGCCGATGTCGGCAAACGCGACGACGCTGTCGAGTTCGTGAAAACCGTCGCTGCGTCGGCCGCGCACGGCCAACGTCAGGTTGATCTTGGCCCGCGCGAGTTCAGTCGAAGTGGTCCCGTCGATGCGGCCGGACGCCTGCACGTCAAGACAATGGTACAGCGACGAAACGCAAATCGCCCTTGGCGTCTTCGAGACGCAACAGGATCGCGCGGCGTCCCGCTTTCTTGACTTTGTCGATGCTCGCTCCGACGTCGGCAACGGCCGAGATTGGATCTTGTGCCGCTTCGACGATCACGTCGCCGACGCGTACGCCCTTCTGCGCGGCCGGGCTCTGCGGATCGACCTCGAGAATGACGACGCCTTTGACCTTGGCGTCGATCGAGAACTTCTTCCGCATCTCGTCATTGAGCACCGATAGCTTCAGCCCCAAGAGTGCCGGCTCGATAAGCGGCTTTACATCGCCTTTCTTGTCAGGAGCGGACTTGTCCTTGCTGTTGTCGAGCTTTGCATCTTTGGTCGGCTTCTCTTCCTCGACCAGACGACCGATGGCCACTTGCAAAGTCTGCGGCTTGCCCTTCCGCAAGATGTCGACGTTGACCGATTTCTCAACAGGCGTCTGCGCAACGGCCCGCGTCAACGCCCGCACGTTGTTGATGTCGCGGCCGTCGAACTTCAAGATCACGTCGCCTTCCGACACGCCGCCCTTGGCAGCGGGCCCATCGGAGGTGACCGCCTCGATCAACGCGCCGGTTGGTTCTTTGAGGCCGAGCGTCTCTGCCATCTCATCGTTGACCGACCGGATTTTGACGCCGAGCCAACCGCGCCGTGCTTCGCCGTACTTGCGGATCTGATCGATGATGACCGTCGCGCTGTCGGAAGGTACGGCAAAGCCGATGCCGATCGAGCCACCCGAGGGCGAGATGATCGCCGTGTTGATGCCGATGACTTCGCCATCCATGTTGAACAAGGGCCCGCCGGAGTTGCCTTTGTTGATTGCAGCGTCTGTCTGCAGAAATTCGTCGTAGGGACCGGAATTGATGTCGCGCTGCTTGGCTGAAATGATGCCGAGCGTGACTGAGCCGCCGAGGCCGAACGGATTGCCGATGGCCATCACCCAGTCGCCGGTCTTGAGCTTGGTAGAGGAGCCGAACGGCGCAGCGATCAGCGGCTTCTTGCCCGGCTTGACGCGCAGGACGGCCAGATCCGCTTTGGCGTCTTTGCCGATCAGTTCAGCCTTGAGCTTACTGCCGTCGTTGAAATTGGCGATGATTTCGTCGGCGCCGTCGATGACGTGATTGTTTGTGACGATGATGCCGTCCTTGGCGTCGATAACGAAGCCCGATCCCAGTGACGAAGCCTTCCGGTCGTCGCTGCTGCCCTTTTTGCTGAAAAAGTCGTCGAAAAATTCTTCGAACGGCGAGCCCTTGGGCACGCGGGGCAACGGTACGCCCTCGGCGCCCTTGATCGTCTGGCTGGTCGAGATGTTCACCACAGCGTCGATCAACTTCTCGGCGACTGGCGCGACCGAGACAGGGCCTGCGGCCTGGGCCTGATGCAACGCCGTCGAGGCAGCAGCTACTGCCAGCATGACGGCTGCAATAGCCGTTCGCGCAGGTCTCGAAGGGCAAAACGGGGTTAGCTTTGAGCTGAGACTAAACGGGCGCGACATCGGGAAAACTCCGGAACTCAACTGGAAGCCCCATCAAGCTAGAACCAACCTGTGGCAACGGCAGGGCAAACGCGGGGGCACGGCCGATCGTTGCGAATTGATGGTTGCGACCGGCGTGTGTGTCAACCGTCCGGCAGTGCCTTTCCATACGCCTAACCGCGTACCATCCAAACGACAGCCACTCCGAGCACCATGGCCACCGCGCCGCCGATACGCAGCGATGGCTCAGGCGTCTCAGATGCGACCTCCAGCAATTGCCGCCCCGCGCTGGGGAACGCGGCCCATAACAGGCCCTCGATCACCAGCACGAGGCCGATCCCGACCACCAAGTCGGTCATTTTGGACGCGCAACGCCGGTTGCACTGGTCAGGAAGCGCATGAAG
>JANLYD010000460.1:0-2661 GCA_031365465.1 Hyphomicrobiaceae bacterium | reverse complement strand
GCCGCAGCCAGAGTTGAAATGTGGCTGGCGCTTCCTCCCAGGTGGTCGAGGAAATCATGGCGGTGCGATAGCCTAGGCGGGCGATGCGGATGCCGAGATCGGCGTCTTCGGTGACGTTGTAGGGGTCCCATCCCTCGAGTTCGACCAAGACGGCGCGAGGAAAATGATTGGATGTGCCGCCCAACGGCATCGGCAGGCGCAGACGCTGCAGCGCCGGCAAAATACTGTCGAAAAGTGCCGAGTATTCGACGGTGAACTGCCGCGTCAGCCAGCTTTGGCGCGCGTTGAAGATGTTCAAGCACGCCTGCACGCACGCCAGTGGCGGGAGAACGGTTGACGCACGCGATGCGGCGTTGAAGGTCGCCAGCGCACGGCGCAGCTGATCGCGCTCGGGGCGATCCACGGCATCGTAGATGACAACGTAGGTGCCGCGCGCGAGGGCCAGCGCATAATTGAGCGCGCGTGGTTTGGTGCGCGGCTCGCCATCCGGTACGACAACCACGCGCATGAAGGTAGGCAGATCAATGGCGAGCAGAGCAGCCTTGGTGGCGGCGTCGCTGTCTTCGATGGCGAGTAAGCAATCGAGTTTTGTTGCGGGTTAATCGAGCCGCTTCAATGCCGCGATCAGGCTCGGCAGCACCTCGGCCTCGTCATAGAGCGCGACCATGATCGAATAGACCGGCAGGTCGCGATCGGGAATCCGAGGTGCCGGCAGCTGAGGCGGCGTCCGGCGGAAAAGTCCGGCGAACGCACTCAGCCGCACCAACAAGCTGCCCACGAACGGCACAGTCAGCACGACGGTCAAAAAAGCCAGCGTGCCGTGCGGATACGCTACCCCCGCGCCGATCAGTAGACCGATCACTGTGGTAAGACCCAGCGGCTGCCAAGACGGACCGGCCCGTCCCGCCGACATGATCGGCTGGCGGCGTTTGAGTGCCAGCGTCGCGGTGCGTAGATTGGCTGCGGCAGTGGCGCGTTCGAGTGCCGATTGCACGGCGCGGCCAGTTGCAAGCACGATGTAGTGGCCTGTGCCGACATTAGCAGAGACAGCGGTCGCAACGACGTTCGGGTGGGCGGCAGTGGCGCAGACGATGCGCGCGGGCTGGCCGCGATAGACGCCCGCGTAGGTGTGCGCTGCCGCTCGTGTTGCAGAGGTGGGCTGTTCGAGTTCGAAGGCATACCCGGCGTGCACGATCTGAAGCGAACGTGCCAGCGCCGACGTGTATCTGATCTGGCTGATGCGATCGGCGACAAACAAAGCCGACAACAGATCGACGCCTGATTGATTGGCCGTCATCTCGGCATCGAGCAATGCTTCGACGTCGGCCATGTCGCAGATGACGAACGCGTAATCGGCGAGCCAAGGCCGCATTGCGAGCGCACGCTGCACAGACGCTGCGGTTATTGCCGCGTCTGCCGCCGCTGGTGCCGACGCATCTGCGCCGCCCGCGTCTGCGGTGCCGAACTCGATCCCCACGACATTTGCCCCGCACCACGACCGTCCCACCGGCCATGGCCTGCCACACACAACCATAGGTTATTGGCAGCGGTGCTGCGGGAGCAAGCACTTTCGACGCGCCGGGAGCGGGTATTTAAGCCAGCTAAATTGAGTCGAGTACGGGACAGTAAAAACGTTACTGTGTGCCTGACCGGCAACATGGGACTAGCGAGACGTCAGCAGGCGTTCGATAGTCGGGGACGGATCGCTAACCGATCCGCTGTTCTGCCGTCTGCTTCCGCGAGCCCCTGCAATGACCGAACCCTCACCGGCGACACCCGCTCCGCCGGCGGCAGCACCCGCGCCGCCGCCGAAGAATGCGATGGATAAGTTCATCGACAGTATCGAGCTGATCGCCGCGGTGTTCGTCGGCATTGTGGCTGCGGATATTTTCATCTCGGTGCTGTTGCGGGCGTGTTGCCGGATTCAGATCCCCGATGCATACGATTTCGGGCGCTTATTGCTGGGTATTTTGATCTTCTGGGGGATCGCGGCGACGAGTTATCGCGGCGCGCATATCTCGGTGGATCTGTTGTGGTCGGCGGTCAACAAGCGCTGGCAACGGATCATCGACGTGTTCGCGACGCTGGTGTTGCTGTTGGTCGTCGGGGTGCAGACACGCATGCTGTTCGACAAGGTGTGGACGACCTATCTCGACAACGTGCTGACGTTCGATCTGCATCTTCCGACGTGGCCGTTCTTTGCCCTGGCGTGGCTTGGCGATGTGTCGGCGGTGATCCTGATCGCGATCCGTACGTGGCGGCTGATTTTCAATCCGGCCAAGATGGACGCAGATCATGCCGAGGTGGCGGGTGAGTAGTATGAGCCCGAGATTGCCGGTCTCACCCTCGTCGTCCCCTCCCCCCCTGCGGGGGAGGGACAGGGTGGGGGGGCTCGCGCTGCGACCTCGGTCATCCGATGTGCGTGCACCACATCGGTTGCATCGAACGGTTTCGCGTCTAGCTCACCATATCACGCAACCTCACCAGCCCCCCCACCCTAACCCTCCCCCGCGCTCTTTTGTTCGCTCGCCTTCGGCAAGACGGGGGAGGGAATCCTGTCGGTGGATTCGGTCGACATCGTTGACAGTAGGCCAACAGGTTTGCTGCCTCCAATCAACTCGAGGCACGCCATGAGCACTGATACAGTCGCAATTCTGGGGT
>JANLYD010000457.1:0-10405 GCA_031365465.1 Hyphomicrobiaceae bacterium | reverse complement strand
TTTATGCCGAGTTCGGCGTCAAGCACTGCTGGTACGTCGACCCACTCGAAAAGACGCTGGAAGTTTTCGTACTGTCCGACGGCGCCTACAAAATAGGCCCGACGTTCGCCGACAGCGATCCGGTGACTGCCGTCCCCTTCGAGGCGCACACCTTTTCGCTGGGCTTGCTCTGGGACGACGTAGCCTAGATTGGCAAAACTCGGTCGCCGGCACCGTCACTCCTCCACCTGTCCTTGTCTTTGGTCGTGCGCTTGGGCTAGTGTTTGCGCGGTTGCAGACCGCGAGCGATCGCGCGTTTGCCCGGTCGCTTTAAATGCGCCCACAGCAACAAAATAAATGGCGACGGGAATACCCGTCTTGGGAGGAAGTACATGGTTGGTTTTCGCATTGGCAAGCTGGCTGCCGGAATCGCGCTCGGCGCGATGGTGGCCGCGTCAGGCATCGCGCCGGCGTCGGCACAGGAAAAGCTCAATGTCTGGTGGGTCAAGGGCTTTTATAAGTCCGAAGACGACGCACTCTACGCCGCGATCAAGAAGTATGAAGCCAAGAGCGGCATCAAGGTCGAACTGTCGCAATATCCGATCCAGGACATGATCCCGAAGACGGTGGCAGCGCTCGATTCTGGAACTCCGCCCGATGTCGCCTACGCCGACGTCTACGACTTCCAAGTCGCTGGCAAATGGGCTTCTGACGGCAAGCTCGAAGATCTGACCAGCGTACTCGAGCCGATCAAGGACCGCTTCGCCAACAACACGCTGTCGACGGCGTTCCTGATCAACAGCAAGACCGGCAAGAAAGCCTACTACGCGTTCCCGATGAAGCAGCAGACCATGCACATCGAGTATTGGGTCGATATGCTGCAAGCAGCTGGTTTCAAAGAAAGCGACATCCCCAAGACCTGGAACGAATACTGGAGTTTCTGGTGCGACAAGGCGCAGCCGGGCCTGCGTAAAGCCTCCGGCAAACGCGACTTCGGCATCGGCAATCCGATGGGCGTGGACAGTTCGGACAGCTTCTATTCGTTCCTGACGTTCGTCGATGCCTACAACGTCAAGATGGTCGACGACGACGGCAAGTTGCTGCTCGACGATCCGAAGACGAAGGCCGGTCTCATCAGCGCGTTGACCGACTACACCAATATTTATACCAAGGGCTGCACGCCGCCGTCGTCGACCAGCTGGAAAGATCCCGACAACAACGTCGCTTTCCACAACAAGACGACGATCATGACTCACAACGCGACGATTTCGATCGCTGCCAAGTGGCTTGATGATGCCAACAACGAAGCGTTGACCGCCGAACAGCGCGCCACCGCAAAAAAGAACTATTACGAGTTGATTCGCACGGCCGGCTTCCCCAGCAAGCCGGACGGCACGCCGGTGCAGTATCGCGCCGCTGTCAAACTCGGTCACGTTTTCGCCGATAGCAAGAACAAGGTGCGCGCCAAGGAATTTGTCGCGTTCATGCTCGAAGAAGAAAACCTGACGCCATACGTCGAAGGTGCGCTCGGCCGCTGGTTTCCGGTGACCAAGGTCGCACAGAAGTCGACGTTCTGGGATGGCGACGTGCATCGTAAGTCGGTGCGTGACCAGTTCGCCAACGGCACCGTGACGTTCGAGTTCACCAAGAACTACAAGTTCACAATCGTGAACAACGAGAACGTCTGGGCCAAGGCGATGAACCGCGTCGTCAACGAGAAAGTGCCCGTCGACAAAGCCGTCGACGAGATGATCGCGCGCATCAAAGAAATCGCGGGCTGATATCGGCTTACTGAGTGCAACACGTCCTCAATGTCATCCTAGGCCTTGTGCCTAGGATCCAGGGTGCCCCAAATTCAGGTCTGAGTTTGCGGTCACCATGGATCTACCCACCATGGGTAGGATGACACTGGAGGATCTGGCGGTCATCGACTGAGTCCTGCCAATCCCACTTGATCCATGGAGCTTGCATGATCGCTCCATCGCTTCCGCGCACCGCTCGCAACACTGGCGCGCTCGGGCTGCCGTCCGGCAGCATTCGCGCCATTCTCACACTCATGACGGTCGGATTCATCACCTTCCAAACTGCGCGTGGCGAACGCGTCGGCCTGCTTTGGTTCGAGAGCCTGATGATCGTGCTCGCTCACTACTTTGCATCGCGGCGACTGGTGCAGATGCCGCGCGAACTCCGAGACCGCTTGATCCTTGAAGGCGTGCTGGAAGCGGAGCCAAATCCACTCTATCTGCCCCGGCATTCGTTGCAGCTGATCATCGTCGGCGCATTCGTGGCACTCGCGGGCTACCTTTTTTTCAAAGGCCGGCTGCTGGACCCGGTCGCTGTGCCGATCTTCATCGCCGTCGGCTCGTACTTCCTCGGCATCGCGTTTCATTCGTTCACGGCATGGCGGCGCAAGGGGCGTCCGAAACGCGGCGCTACGAAATTTGACGACGTCCGCGCGATCGCCACCATCGTTGCGATGGCACTCGTCATCGTCCTAAACTTGACGGGGTGGCAGAGTTTCATCCCACATGCCGAAAAGCTGGAGGCGCTGCCGTTGGCGCTCATGCTGTTTTATTTCGGTTCCCGATGAAGTTCTGCGATGGGCCACTCCCATTTTGCCTTAACGTCAGCTACCATCTGTAAATTCCGGTTTGCCATTCGAGTGTGCCCATGGCCGTTACCACTGTCGACCACCACGTATCAGCGCCAGCCGACATCAACACGGGGGGCTCCGGCCGCACCGATGCGCAGACGTGGGGTCTGATCATGATCCTGCCGTACATCCTGATCTTCCTATTCTTTGTGCTGTATCCCGTCCTGTATGGATTTTGGATCGCTCGCCGGCCCGAGAGCTACGTCAAGCTGGCGTCTGATCCGATCTTCTGGGGCACCATCCGAAACACGATGATTTTCGTTGTTGTCGCGATCAACATCAAAATGGTGATCGCACTCGTCTTGTCGGGGTTCTTCACCGCCGAGCGCTGGTGGGTCAAAGCGCTGTCGACGTTGTTCATTCTGCCGTGGGCGTTGCCGTCGATCCCGACAATTCTGTCGTGGCGCTTCATGCTCAATCCCGAATGGGGAATCATCAATCAGCAATATTTCCGGCTCACCGGCGAGGACGGCCCGAACTGGCTGAACGATCCGACGCTTGCGCTCGGCTTCTCGATGCTGGTGCACGTGTGGAAGTCGCTGCCGTTCTGGACGTTGATCTTATTGTCCGGCCGGCTTGCGATTTCCAAGGATCTGTATGAAGCGGCATCCGTGGACGGCGCCAATAGCTGGCATCTGTTCCGCCACATCACGTGGCCTTCGATGATGCAGCTGTATTTCACGTGTCTTATTCTGTCGATGATCTGGACGCTTGGCGACTTCAACAGCGTCTATCTTCTGACCGGCGGCGGGCCGGCAGATCTTACGCACGTGCTGGCGACGCTGGGTGTGCGCTATCTGCGCTACGATCAGATTGATCAGTCGATGGCCGCCATCGTGGTTGCACTGCCGCTGGTGCTGCCGTTGGTTTACATTCTGATGCGCCGCCTCGGCAGCAACTCGGGCAACAACCCATGACGCGTACACGCCGTAGGTTGGGTCAAGCCCTGCGCGCGACCCGACACTCCCAACCCGATTCTGCGTCCATTTGCTTCCCACACTTCGTCATGGCCGCTCAGGCGGCCATCCACGCCAAGCCGCACCGCATTCACTGCCTCTACGTGGCTTCGAGCCATCATAAGCCTGTCGTGGATGGCCGCCTGCGCGGCCATGACGAATTAACGCGAGCGATCAAGCAGGACTTCCGCCGATGAAATTGCCTTCCCTTCGCGACGTCGGCACTGAAGCCAAGCTGCTGTTGATCGGCATACCGGTGTTCTTGTGGAGCGTCATTCCCGTCTATCACATGGTGCTGTTCGCGATTTCACCGAAGGATTCTGCGTTCCAGGGGCATCTATTTCCAGATCATCCGACGGTTCGCAACTTCGTGACCGTGTTCAAGCAGCAACATCACTATCTCGATCATTTCTGGGAGCAGATGCTGAACTCGACCATCATTGCCGTTTCGACCGGTGTGTTGACGTTGCTGATCGCCACATTCGCCGCCTTCGCCATCAGCCGGCTGAAGGTCAAGGGCGGCGGCACGGTGATGAACCTCGCGCTGTTCACGTATTTTATTCCAGCGGCGTTTCTGGCCGTGCCGATGTATCGGACGATGGGGCTGTACGGACTGCTCAATCATCAGATCGCGCTCATCCTGGCGATGGTCACTTTGGCATCGCCGTATGCGATCTGGGTGTTCAAACAGGCCTCCGACAAGCTGCCGGTGGAACTCGACGAAGCCGCCTACATCGACGGCGCCTCGCCGCTGCAGCTGTTTCGGCTGGTGTATGTGCCGTTGATGCTGCCGTCGCTGGTCGCCGTCGGCATCTATGCGCTGCTGCTGGCCTGGAACGAGTATCTCTACGCGTTCCTGCTGCTGTCGAAGGACAGCGACGTGACACTCGGCGTCGGCCTCGGCAACTTCCTGTCGGCCGACGACAGTCCGTGGGAATTGCTGATGGCAACCGGCCTCGTCTACGCCCTGCCGCCGGCCGCGATCTACTACACGTTCCGCAAATACATGGTCAGTGGTTTGACTGCTGGTGCCACGAAGGGGTGATCGGGGGCCGCGAGATGATGCAACATTCAGACGTGCAGCGCGCCGCCACACTGCTTTGGGAAAAATGGCAAACGGGCGAGGTCATCGATTCCCTGCCTGTTGCGTGCCGACCGGCGACCCGTGCCGAGGGATATGCGATCCAGGCAGAGTTCGACCGCCTCTCCGGCTACACACGCGTCGGCTGGAAGATCGCCGCGACCAGCCAAGCCGGTCAACGCCACATCGGCGTCGACGGACCGCTGCTCGGACGTATCTTCGCCAAGCGGTGCCACGCGCCCGGAAGCACCCTGGCGATCACTGGCAATCGCATGCGCGTGGCCGAGCCGGAATTCGCATTTCGTTTTGGCCGCACGCTCGAACCACGCGCAACGCCATACACCGTCCACGACGTCATGGTAGCCGTCGAGAGTTTACACTTGGCTCTCGAGCTACCCGACAGCCGCTTTGTCGATTTCGCCCGCGCGGGCGGCCCGTCGCTGGTTGCCGACAACGCCTGCGCGCACGAGTTGATCCTCGGTGATGCCGTGACGACGGATTGGCGCTCGCTGGATCTGTCGCAGCTCCCCGTGCTGGGCACCGTGCACGCCAGCTACGATCGATCGGGATCGGGCGCAAACGTGCTCGGCGACCCGCTGAAAGCGCTGACCTGGAGCGTCAACGAACTCAGCGCGCTCGGAATCGCAATGACAGCAGGTGAATTCGTCACCACCGGAACAGCTGTCGCACCGCTGGAGATCGCGCCGTGGAACCGCATCACCGGTGACTTCGGTCCCCTCGGTAGCATCCAGCTCGCGCTCGGCGCAGGCTAGCGGCAGACCTCAGTACGTGCTGCGGTCCCGAGCATTGGCGGACACGGTTTCGGCGCTGGTCGAGCGCGGCGTCAGGCCGGCGGATGCGATCGCCATTTTGCAGCGCGTGCCGAGTTGTGAAAACTTCTGCTCGACGCAGCCGCGCACCTTTTCGATCGTGGGATTGTCTCCGACGCACAACCGACGCACGTCGGTTTCGCACGCGGCCCGCAATGCAGGCGTGACTTCCGGCGGAAGCGGAAAGTCCTCGGCCGCGTTACAGGCACTTGTTGCCAACAGGCCGCAAACGATGATCATGCCCCGCACATGCATGCAGATGCCTCCGGATTAGTTATCTCGAATTCGCTGAATGAAATGCCGATCGATACTTGTAATTGCGTTACAGCCCCGATCGAAGCGTCCTGGCACACGCGGTGCACATACGTGCCGCTTTATGGTGCTGGCAAGGCAGGTCCGCCATCATGCACAAGATAGTGTTATTCGGCTTAACTTCTCACGGTTCGCTGCCACGTTCGTTTTCCGTTGCCGAGGGCGCGGCAGACTGGCTAAGGCTAAGCTCCCAAACCTCAGGAGTTGTCATGACGATCAAGCGCCACGAATCATCGAAAATCCTCAGTTCGGCAGTCGAAGCCAACGGCTTCGCGTTTCTGGCCGGCATCACGCCCAAGACATTGACCAAGGACATCAAGGGGCAGACCGAGGAAGTCATCGCCGAAATCGACCGGTTGCTGAAGGTATGCGGCACCGACAAGAGCAGACTCGTTTCGGCCACCATCTGGGTCACCGACATTCGCAACCGCGACGGCATGAATGAAGTTTGGACCGCGTGGAACGGCGGCAAGGATTTGCCGGTGCGCGCTTGCGTCGAAGCCAAGCTTGCCGATCCGCGCATGCTCGTCGAAATTCAGGTCACCGCCGCGAAGTGAAATAACGCCGCGCACGTCGTGTGGCTGCATAGTTCCACACCATCCTCGTTTGTCTTCCGAACGACAATTGCATGTGCAAATCCTGCATCGAATCAGTATCAAACCACTCAAGTTTGAAAACCGATTCGGGAGATGCACATGCGTGCACTATCAATAGTTGCGGCACTGGCCGCGATCGCAGCCACGACTTCTCCCTTGCTCGCCGACGAGAGCGGGTTGGCCGGAATCCATGCCTGGCGACAGGTGGGGGGCAGAACGTGTTTCGTCGATCATTTCCACGACGGTTCGGGATCGGGCGCCACGCAGCAAGCGGCAATGGCGTCGGCGATTTCGTCCTGGCAGAGCTTCACCTCGCTGGAATACGGCTCCGACTGGGCTTCGTACGCGAACTCGATCAGCAAGTCGGCGACGTGCGACAAAGGAACCGGCACGATCACATGTCAGCTGTCGTCCATCCCGTGCAAAGGCGGCGCCATGCGCGGCGACACACGCAAACGCCGGGTAAAATAATTTCGCTGCAGGTTTGATCCCACGCTTTCCTAACCGTCATGGCCGCGCTCTGCGGTCTTGACGGCGTTCGGGCCGATCGACGTTTACGCCGGGCGGCCGGATCAGCGCGCGCGCTGCAGCCACCGCTTTTCGAGCATGACATGGATGCCTTTGTTGCCGTTGACGACCTGCGTGACGCGCACGTCGGCCGCGAGGCTTGCCAACGCATAGGCCTCCTGCCGCGTTATTCCGACTGCGCTCTCGATGACATCCAGCATCTGCCGCAGCGCGATGACCACGCATTGATCGAGATCGGGATCGAACGCCATCGTAATCATGTGCGTGGGCGTTTCGGCGCGCGGCCACGCAAGCGCCATGTCCTCGCGCAGATGCAGTTCGAACGTGCCGATCAGCCCGGTTTCGATCGCGGTAACGCAAACCTCGCCATCGCCTTGCGCGCCGTGGCCATCACCGACCGAGAACAGCGCGCCGTCGACATGAACAGGCAGATACAGCGTGCTTCCCGGCACCAGTTCCTTGTTGTCGAGATTGCCGCCATTGCGGCGCGGCGGCAGCGTCGAGACACGACCCCAAGCCGGCGGCGGCGCCGTACCCATGACACCGAAGAACGGCTTGAGTGGCAGATCGACACCCCATGGTAAGCGCCCAGTCATTGCCGCACGATCGAGCGGGATATGCATCAAATGCATTTCGGCGAAGTCGTCGGGCAACGCGCCGGACAAGGGACGCGAGAGCGTGTACCCCCAGTCGTAATGCAGATCGATCTGCTTGATCCGCACTTCCAGCACATGCCCCGCACGCGCGCCGCGAACCGCAACCGGCCCCGTGCACATATGCCCCGGCAACAGTGGCGAAAGCTTTGCCTGCACGTCGGTCAGTCCCGGCGGAACTGTCAGCGGCAGTTTCGGCATTACCTCGCGACCACCCGATACCGTCGACATGACGACGGTATCGCCGCTGTCGATCGTGATCAGCGGCGGAATGTTTGCGTCGAAATAACCCCAATGCACGGTTTCCGCGCCGGCATCGATGCGATGAGATTTCGGCATTGGTTACTCCAGATCAGAGGCTAACGTCTGCAGTCTGCGCGTCTGCACCATGGTTATCCCAACCCCTTGTGGGTGGATCAGATCCGATCTTCATCACGCCCCCAATTTCGTCATCCTGGCGAAGACCGGGATCTACGGAAGCCGAGTGGATAGCCGACCCCCGAGAGTTGATCTGAATTGGAGAAGCAACTGTCCCTGTCGTAGCTCCCGGCCTTCGCCGGGACGAAGTTTGGGACAAACGGTATGATACGGCCATCACGGCGGCATTTCGCAGCCAAGGCGTTTCAGCGTGGCGTCGATCCAACTGCGATCGGAGGTTCCGGCGGCAATCTCCGCCATGGTCTTCTGTTCGGCGGCTTGCTTGGCTTGGGTCGCGGCCAACACGGTCGCCACAGCAGCGAAGGGTACGCATACCACGCCATCGTCGTCACCAAGGATGAGATCGCCGGGTTCGATCACCATGCCGTCGATAGCGATGGCCACATTGATTTCGCCGGGGCCGTCTTTGTAGGGACCGCGATGGGTGACGCCTGCTGCAAAGACCGGAAACGTGCCGGCGCGCAACGCTGCCGCATCGCGGATCGCACCGTTGATGACGATACCGCCGAGTTTGCGCTTGATCGCGTGGGCCAACATCATTTCGCCGATCAGCGCGTTGGTGAGTTCGCCGCCGCCGTCGCACACGACGATGTCACCGGGGGCCGCCATATCAAGCGCCTTGTGCAGCATCAGATTGTCGCCCGGCCGCGACTTGACTGTGAACGCAGGGCCCGCCAGCACGGTGCCGCTGCCGTGCATGGGGCGAAGGCGTGGCCCTGCCGCCGTCAGGCGCGACATTGAATCGCTGACGTTGGCCACGGGCAGCGCGCGAAACTTTTCGACGATATCGGCGGCAACTGCGCGCTGCCGTTTAAGTATGCGAAATCCGATCATGTCGTGGTCTCATGTGATGGGTTGGCGTTAGCGCTGCAATCTTGAGACAATTGCCGCTCGTGGAGAAGAATTTGCTGATGCAGACTTGCCACTCATACATTCGATCCCCGCTCAGTCGTCATCCCGGTTAGGCCGGGACCTCCGACAACGTCCGGATCTTTACTGCTGTGTCGTGGGTGGCGGCCTGCGTCGGCATGACGAGGAGTGGAATTCTTGTGCGGTGCACGCCCGAGGAAAACGCAGGCAACGATGGTTGGCGGGGCTCGCTATTTGAGTACCACCAGCGCGTCGGCCGCTACCGCGCCTTTCTGGCCGACGAACACGGGATTTATATCCATTTCGGCTAAGCGATCTTTCATCGCCCAGGCCATGCCGGACACCTGCACCAGCATGTTCGCCAAAGCGTCCGTATCGACTGCGGGTTGCCCGCGATATCCAGCGAACAACCGCGCGCCTTTCAGTTCACCGATCATGTCGCGCGCGTCCTCGATGCCGAACGGGGCGATGCGATAGGTCACGTCGCGCAGCACTTCCGTCAGGACGCCACCGAGGCCCAGCGCGACGGTCGGTCCGAAACCGGGATCATTCACCACGCCGATCAGCACTTCGAGGCCCGACGCCATTTCCGACACCAGCACGCCTTCGATCTTGGCGTCGGGCTTCGCACGTCGCGCATTGGCGACGACTTCGAGTGCGGCGGCTTCCGCGCTCAACACGTCGCGCAACCCGAGCTTGACGCCACCAACGTCGGACTTGTGCGCGATGTCGCGCGACACGACTTTCACGGCAAACGGCGGCTGAAGCTTCGCCACTTTCGCCAACAGGCTGGCACCCTCGGGCACCACCACTTCGTGCGTCACCGCGATGCCGTAGGCGGACAGCACGTTCTTGCTCTCGGCTTCGCTCAGCGTGACTGCGCCCGCAGGCAGTTTTACTTCGACGGCTTTGGCGGGCGCTGGCTGTTTGCGTGTCCCCAGCCGCGTGCGGTCTTCCTCGAAACGGGCGAGAACGGCTGCGGCTTGTGCCAAGCGTACGGGCGTCGGGATGACGGGCACCTTGCCGGCTTCGAGCACGCGATAGGCGGCTTCGGATTTGCTGCGCCTTCCCGACCACGCCACGTGCACGGGCTTGTCGGTTTTGGCGGCCGCGGCGACGATAGCCTCTGCGGCGCGTTCAGCCGGCGCGCCGGGGATCGACGCGAGCATGATCGTCAACTGATCGATGCCGGGATCCTGCAGCACGATTTCCAGCGTCTTGGTCAGCAAGCCCATGTCGTTGAAAATACCGGCCGTCACGTCTGCGGGGTTCTCGCTTGAGCCGAAGGCGGGAATGATCTTGCGCAGCGCCGCAACGGTCGAGGCAGCGAACGGCGGCAAGGTCAGCCCCTCGCGCACGCAGCGATCGGCGAACACGATACCGGAGCCGCCTGAAATCGACAGCGCGCCGATGCGGCGTCCCTTCGCGCGGCGACCCTGGGCTACCAGTTTCGCGATATCGACGATGGGTTCGACGTCGTCGACTTCGATCAGGCCGGACTGGCGAAAT
>JANLYD010000425.1:0-5938 GCA_031365465.1 Hyphomicrobiaceae bacterium | reverse complement strand
CACCCCGCCCCCCCCTCCGTTGCGCCACACGCGAACCGCGATGTTTGACGGGCAGTGCTGAACACACGCCTGCCCTTCGGTTCGCGACAAGCGCACCGCGATGGGCTCCGCGCCGAGCGGCAAACAAGCCACCCCTACGGTGCGCGACCACCGCACCGCGATGGGCTCCGCGCCGAGCGGCAAACAAGTCTATCAGCGACCCGGCAACACCAGCACCGTAGGTTCGTTGGGCAGCGACTTGGCGCTGATCACGACTTCGGACTGCGGCGACATCTCCACTGGAAACTCCGTTTTGATGCGATCGAGGAAACGGGCCAGCGTATTCTGATTGAAATAATGCATGGGCAGGATGAGCCGCGCCCGCAGGGCCTTGATCACGTCGATCATGCCCCCGATGTCCATCGTGTAGCCACCGTCGACCGGAACCATCACCACGTCGAGTTGCCCGATGGTGGCAAGTTGCTCGGCCGTCAACGTATGATGCAGATGACCGAGATGACCGATGCACAATCCGGCAATTTCAAAAATGAAGATCGAGTTGCCGTAACTTCCGCCACCCGGTCCGTTGCCGCTGCTCCAGTCGCGGATGTTTGTCGGCACGTTGCGGACATGCACATCTTTCAGTTCCACGTCGTGGCGCGCCGGTCCACCCTCCGGATTCCAGCCGCGCAACACGCGACCGATCTTGGGATCGGGGACGTCGGTGAAATGGCTGGAGTGGGCATGATTCATCGTCGCGATATCGGGGACGATCGTGGGACGAACATAGTCGTTGTAGTCGGTGACGATGCGGACGCCGGCGGCACTTTCTATCAAGAAAGTTGCGTGCCCGACAAAGCTGACGCGAACCTCTGTGACAGCCAGAGCACCAGCGCCCAGTGCAACCTTGTGCACTCTGGGTGGAAGTCCGGCAACCGCAAGACATCGGTTCACTGGCGCTGCGGCAAGGGCCGGTATCGCCCACGCGAGTGCTCCCAGAGCGACAAGGCCCGCCCTCGCATACTTCCCTGATCGACGCCTCACGTCCGCCATACCCGCACGCCTCAAAAACGGTCGTACACGTTCTGCCCTGTCGCCTGTTGGACGGACCTTAGCGTAAGTCGACTGAAAAACTCAAATCCCCTGCCCGATCGGGCTGTCGATGGCGTCCGCCTTCAGGCTTTTCGTTTCGTGGCATTGTCTTTGAGCGCACGATAGATGGCGATCACCTGGCTGTCGTCGTCGGCCCCAAGCCCCATACCCGAAGCGCTGAGAAAAGCCTGATGGGCAAGCGCCGCCAACGGCAGACCCATTTTGGCTGACCGCCCGGCGTCCAGCACCAGCCCAAGATCCTTGACGAAAATGTCGACCGCACTGGTAACGCCGGGATCATCCATCACCATGCGCGGCCCGCGGTTCTTCAGCATCCAACTCGATGCGGCGCTCCCCGACAAAATATCGAGCGCGAGCGCGGGGTCGATGCCCTGCCGCTCGGCGAAAGCCAACCCTTCGGCCGCCACCGCGATGTGGACGCCGCACAGCAACTGATTGACGATCTTCATCGCGGCTCCCTGCCCCGGCGTTTCCCCGACGTGGACGAGTCCCGATCCCATCGTGCGCAACAGCGACTGATGCTGCTCGAAGGTGGCTTTCGGTGCGGCTGCCATGATGCTGAGACTGCCGCTCTCGGCGCCCACCACACCTCCGGAAACGGGGGCGTCGATGAACTGTCGGCCGGTCGCCGTGACGCGTCGTGCGAGGTCCGCGATGCGGGCGGGTGCGCAGGTCGCCATGACGATCACCACGGCATCCGGCTTCAGCGCATTGAGACCGCCCTTCGCGAAGATCACATCTTCGGCTTGATCGACGTTGACGGTCATGACCAGCAGCGCATCGGCATCTTTGGCTGCGTCCTGCACGCTGCCAGCACCATGCCCACCGGCCTGCACCAGCTTCGCCAGAGCGCCGGCGTTGAGATCGAAGCCGACGACCCGGTGCTGATGCTTGATGAGAACCGAGGCCATGGCGCTGCCCATGGACCCGAGCCCGATGAATGCCAAAGTCTGTGCTGTTGTCATCTGCCGGCCCGTCGATTTGGATTACTTTTGCAGCACCGTCACGTCACGATTGCCTCGCGTCAAGCCGACAAACGCAAGACACCACCCCTGGTCGGGGGGCCAGGGGTGGTGTGGGGACGACACCGCTCGGGGAAGCAGACGTCCTCGGACGGGAAGCAGGCGTCGAATACGCAGTTCGACATGCTTCGGGAGGAGCTAGGCGACTGCGTCGAGGAGCGGGGGAATCCTCCTCGCGACATCTGCATCTGAACGTCCGGATCGGAGAGCACAGGTTTTGGCGACACGGTAGAGTTCGGGGCAACGACAGTATTCGCTGGGAGCCTTTCGCTTTGACTGTTGATAGTTACAACTTAAAGTAGAAACGTGAAGAAATCGTGTTTGCCGGTTCGCGTTCAGCCCGGGTCGCTGACAAGGACTCGTCTCGGCGACTGCTGCCTCTTAGAAACGACCCTGAAGCAACGGACCTTTCGATCGGAGAGCCAGCTTGCGCGCGAGGATCGGTGACGTGATGGATCACTGCAAATCGATCTGATCACCGATCTTGCAAAAGTTCGGAATAAAAAGTGATCGTGCCTTGCCGGACCCGCGAATGTGCGCAGAGATCAGATCAGTTCGTCACGTCAAACCATCGACAGCGCAGCACTTTCTCGCGTCGATCGCGCGCCCTGCTGTATATCGCGGAGTGTCGAGTACTGCGCCATGTCTGCATCGTCCTCTGACGCGATTTTGAATTGTGACGTCCGTCGCCATATTCCGCAGTGGGGTGCGCATGTAGAGACGCAACGAAGTGATCGTATTGGCGTTATCGCTCCGGTCGAGGGGCTTGCCTTACATCTCGATCAGAAAATTCTGACGGAACGTATTGCCGCCGGGCACATCAGCCCGTGTTTCGACGACTGCGCAGTGCGAACGAAATGACGAGGGGACGGCCCATGCCGAAAGCATCTCATCCACTGCGCCCAACGGCGAGAGTGGCGGCCAAGGCCAAGCCCAAAGTCAAAACCGAAGCCAAAGTTGCCAAAGTCGTTGCACCGGCGCGCAGCATCGCACTCGCAATCACCGGTCTCGAGGTGCCTGTCGAGGTACGGCGTCACCGGTCGGCCCGACGGCTGACGCTGCGGATCAATCAGACCAAGCGCTCCGTGGTCGTGACGGTGCCGCTCCGCTGCAAGATCGACGAAGCCGGCAAATTCGTGCACCGGCACATCGATTGGGTGCGCACGCGGCTGCATGCATTGCCCTCGCCAATTCCCTTCGAAGACGGCGCCATCATGCCGGTGCGTGGCGCCGACCACATCGTCCAATTCGTCGGACCACGAGCGCGCGGTGCCGTCGTCTCGTTTGAGGAGTTGGGATCGGGAATGCCTGTCCTGGCTGTGAAAGGCGCGCCCGAGCATGCCGCCCGCCGCCTCCGCGACTGGCTTTATACGGAAGCAAAGCGCGATCTCGAAGCACGCGTGGCGTTCCATGCCGGAAGGCTGGGGCTGAAAGCACGGCGGCTGTCCGTACGCGACCAGGGCAGTCGTTGGGGCTCATGCTCCACATCGGGAATGCTGTCGTTTTCCTGGCGCTTGATCCTCGCGCCGCCGATCGTGCTCGATTACGTGGCTGCCCACGAGGTGGCTCATCTCGGCGAAATGAACCACGGCCCCCGCTTCTGGGCGTTGGTACGCAAGACGATGCCGGACATGGACATCGCCAAGGCATGGCTGCTCAAGAACGGCCTCGACCTGCATCGCTATGATGCCAGCGAGACGGGTAAAAGCTGAGCGGGAATTGCAAGGGTGGCCAAGTGGCTGACGACGATGTAATCGTCGTGACGATCGCCAGATTTAGCCACCGCTTCGAGTTCGCTTGAAGCCACTCGAGGTCTTGACCATGCCTGCTCCTCAAGCGCGCGCGCGCCAGCCCGCCACACGCGCCGACAATCACACTGAGCCGCGCGGTCGGCATTTTTTCTTCGGCCCGGGTCCGACCAACATTCCCGACAGCGTACTCGGCGCGATGCACCGCACGACTATGGATTTCACCAGCGCCGAATTCGGCGTCATCCACAACCGCGTGCACTCAGGCATCATGCGTTTGCTGCGCACCAAGCAACACCTGCTGCTTTATTCCGGCAACGGGCACGCGGCGTGGGAAGCAGCGCTCGTCAATTGTTTCTCGCCCGGCGATACCGTGCTGGTGCTGGACTGCGGATATTTCGCCGCAAGCTGGGCGGACATGGCCGGAGACCTCGGCCTCAAAGTCGAACGCCTGAGCGGCGACTGGCGCACCGGGATCCCGATCGCAACCGTCGAAGCGCGCCTGAAAGCCGACACCAAAGGTGACATCAAAGGTCTGATGGTCGTCCACAACGAGACGGCGACGGGCGTTGTGCATCCCCTCCACGAGATGCGGCGCGCCCTGGACAACAGCGGACACAAAGCGCTGCTGCTCGCCGACGCGATTTCGTCCTTCGGCTCGATCGACATCGAGATGGACGCCTGGGGCCTCGATATCGTCGTCGCCGGCAGCCAGAAGGGGCTGATGATGGTGACGGGCATGAGCCTGACCGGCATCAGCGAGAAGGCGCTCGCGCGCAGTGCGAGCGTAACCACGCCTCGCGGCTATTGGAATTGGCAGCAAATGATGGCCACCAAGCCGCAGCGGTTTCCGGGCACGTCGCCGGTGCATCTGCTTTATGGGCTCGACGAAAGCGTCGGCTTGATCGAGCGCGAAGGTTTTGATGCGGTATTGAAGCGGCATCAGCGGTTGGCGGCTGCCACGCGCGCGGCAGTCACCGCATGGGGCGGCGGAAAATCGAACAGCGTCGCCATCGGCCCGAGCGGCTTTACGGGCAAGATCGGCGCGATCCAAATCATGTGCACCGATCGCACGCGGCTGTCGGAGTCGGTGACGACCATTCTGCTTCCCGACGGGCACGACGCCAATGCTCTGCGCGCGCTCGCGCATTCGCGTTATAATCTGGCGCTCGGAAGCGGGCTCGGCCCTCTTAATGGTCGCGCGTTCCGCATCGGTCATCTCGGCGACCTCAACGAACCGATGCTGCTTGGAGCGATCGCGACGACCGAACTTGCGCTCGCGGACGCTGGCGTGCCGCATAGTCCCGGAGGCGTGCAGGCCGCAATCGCAAACTTGCGGGAAACGGCGCGATGACGGAGCAGACTTTCACGGTCGCTGCGGCGAACGCAATATTGGCGGCCAACTTTGCGCCGTGGGTGCAAGCGTCGGGAATTACAGTCGACGCGGTCGGCACGGACACCGCGACGTTGCGCATCCCCTTCTCCGACCAACTCTGCCGCGTCGGCGGCACGATGGCGGGGCAGACCCTGGCCGCAGGTGCCGATACGGCGATGGTGTTGGCCCTGTGCGCGGCCATGGGCGGCGTGCTGAAACCGTGCACGACCGTCGACATGACGATTAACTACATGCGGCCGATCACCAAGGCAGATGCGGTGCTGGCGGCGACAGTGAAGCGGCTCGGCCGGACACTGGCGTTCTGTTCCGTCGACATCACGGAAGCCGGCAGCGGCAAGCCCGCCGCCTTCGCGACGGCGACATATGCGATCCTGAGCTAACGGAGAGACGGCATGGCGAGCAGTGCGGCAGATGATGCAAAGTTGCTGGTCCTTTCGCAGTTTGGCGCCAATGCCGCCAACTATGCGACCAGCGCGGTGCACGCCAAGGGCGCGAGCCTGCAGCGGCTGGTCGATCTGGTGCAGCCCCGCAAAACCTGGCGAGCGTTGGACGTCGCCACCGGCGCCGGGCATACGGCGCTGACCTTCGCGCCACACGTGGGCCACGTCGTGGCGTCCGACCTGACGCCGGAAATGCTGGTCGAAGCGGCTAAACTTGCACGCGATCGCGGGCTGTCGAAC
>JANLYD010000372.1:0-4316 GCA_031365465.1 Hyphomicrobiaceae bacterium | reverse complement strand
CAGGAACGACGAGAAGTCGGCGTTGTTCAACGGCACGCGCACGCCGCCCAGGATCTTGCCTCCCTTGGCCTTCACGATGTTGCTCGTCTGTAGCTCGAGGTCGTGGCCGAAGGCATAGTCGGCCGTGATGAAGAACCAGGTATCGCCGCCGGTGGCCACGATTGCCGAACCCGTGCCGTTGGCCAGCGCGTAGTTGTCGAAGGTCCAGTGCACGGTATTCGGCGTGCAGGAATCACCCGTCAGTCGCGTGGTGCCCGCCGAGCCGTTGACCATCACCTTGTTGAGATTCTTGACGACATCGTTGACCGCCAGCGCCACACCGGAGTTCGGCACATCGAGGATCATGTCGACCCCGTCACGCTCCAGCCACTGCCGAGCGATCGTCGAGCCGACGTCAGGCTTGTTCTGGTGGTCGGCGAAGATGATCTCCACCTTCAGCTTCGAATTTGGATTGGCCTTCATGTAGTCTTCGAGCGCCATGCGGGCACCGGTGACCGAACCCTGGCCGGTCGCATCCGCATACAGGCTCGACTGATCGTTGAGCACGCCGACTTTGACCACTCCGTCGAATGGTGCCTGCGCCGCAGCCGGCAACGCCAACGTGGCAGCTAACAGCCCCGCGACCGCAGCTGATATGACCTTCTTCATGTGGTACTCCCTAAACTTTTGCGACGTTACGCAGCCATGCGCCTTGTTCAGTGCGCTGTGCGAGAGACTAGCAAGGCTCAGCCTCCCGACGCGAGCCCTAAACTGCACCAATCCAGAACGACCATCGCAATCCGTAAACATGCGAATGTACAAACGGCGGACCCTGTCGTAAAATGTTTGAAACAAAAGCAGTCGCGTCGGGCAGGAAGTGAACGTATGAATGAGGACGATGTGATCCTGGAGGCGCGTGGCCTCGTCAAGGATTTCGCCGGGTTTCTGGCCGTGAACAACGCCAGCATCAAGGTCCGCCGCAACACCATCCACGCCTTGATCGGACCGAATGGTGCCGGCAAGACAACGCTTTTCAATCTGTTGACCAAGTTTCTGCCCCCAACGAAGGGGCAGATCGTGTTCAAGGGCGAGGATATCACGGCGCTGCCGCCCGCCGAGGTGGCGCGTCGCGGCCTCGTCCGGTCGTTCCAGATTTCCGCGGTGTTCCCCCATCTCTCGGTGCTCGACAATGTGCGGATCGCCTTACAGCGCCAACGCGGCGGCTCGTTCGATTTCTGGCGATCGCGCAAAGTGCTGGAAGTCTATCATGACCGCGCCGCCCAATTGCTCGCTGACGTCGGTTTGAGCGAATATGCCAACGAGCAGGCTGTTTCCCTCCCCTACGGCCGCAAGCGCGCGCTCGAACTCGCAACCACACTCGCGTTGGAACCCGAGTTGATGCTGCTCGACGAACCGATGGCCGGGATGGCGCACGAGGACATCCAGCGCATTCAGGAACTCATCCGCACTGTGAGCAAAGGACGAACCGTTTTAATGGTCGAACACAATCTGAATGTCGTCGCGTCCCTGTCAGATACCATCACGGTGTTGACACGCGGACAGATCCTGACCGAAGGCGACTATAAGACCGTGTCGGCCAATGCCGATGTGCAGCAAGCGTACATGGGTGTCGGGCATGGTTGATGAGAACATGTCTGGTTCAAAGATGGCTGATTCAATGACTGCGCCGCGGACGACCACGCCAAACCCAGCCGACGATGTCCTGCTGTCCGTCAAGAACCTGCAGAGCTGGTACGGCGAGAGCCACATTCTGCACGGGGTCAACCTCGAAGTCCGCAAGGGCGAGGTCGTGACACTGTTGGGTCGCAACGGAGCCGGTAAAACGACGACGCTCAAATCGATCATGGGCATCGTACGCAAGCGCGAAGGGTCCATCCTCAAGGGCGGCATCGAAACCACAAAAATGGCATCTGAGCGGATCGCCAGGCTCGGCATCGCCTTGTGCCCCGAAGAGCGCGCGATCTTCTCCAGCTTGACCGTGCGCGAGAACCTGATGCTGCCGCCGAAACTGCGCGCCGGCGGCATGAGCGTCGATGAGATTTTCGAATTGTTTCCCAACCTCAAGGAGCGCATCGGCACGAGCCAAGGCACCAAGCTCTCCGGCGGCGAACAACAGATGCTGGCCATCGGCCGTATTCTGCGCACCGGCGCCGACCTGCTGTTGCTCGACGAGCCGACCGAGGGCTTGGCTCCGGTGATCATCCAACAGATCGGCCGCACCATTCGCAAACTCAAGGAGCGGGGATTGACGATCCTGCTGGTGGAGCAGAATTTCCGCTTCGCCTCCACCGTCGCCGATCGCTTCTACGTCATGGACCACGGCGTCGTCGTCGATGGCTTCAAGGCCGCCGACCTCGAGGCCAACATGCCTAAACTCCATGAATATCTTGGTGTATGACGCCACTTGCGGCAGTCTTATGCCCGGTCTGCTGCATGGTTTAGACGTGCAACGACCAGCCAGTTTGTGCGCATCGCACACAAAGCAGCCGCCGCCCGCGGCTTCACTCCGGAGAGACCATAGTATGCGGAATACGTCTAAGAGTTCGACGATAGGTATCAAGGCACTGGTAGGCGCTGTCAGCCTGCTGGCATTGGCCGCCGGCCCTGCACTCGCGCAATATAAAGGCCCCCCGATCAAGATCGGAGTCATGAACGACATGGCCGGTCCCTATGCCGACATCGCCGGCAAGGGCTCCGTCTGGGCCGCCAAGAAGGCGGTCGAGGACTTCGGCGCGGCGGCAAAGGGCATGCAGATCGAGATCATCTCGGCAGACCACCAGAACAAGCCCGACGTCGGTTCGGCACTGGCTCGCAAGTGGCTGGAAGCGGACGGCGTCGATGTGATCACCGACGTGAACACATCGTCGGTCGGCCTCGCCGTCAACGAAGTGACCTCGTCGCTCAACAAGGCCTACCTCAACGTCGGATCAGCGACCTCGGACCTGACGGGCAAGGCCTGCAAAGCAACCACGATCCATTGGATTTACGATACGTGGATGTTGGCCAACGGCACCGGATCGGCGATCGTGAAATCGGGTGGTGATACCTGGTTCTACATTACTGCCGACTACGCTTTCGGCCTCGCCCTCGAGCGCGACACGGAAGCCGTCGTGCTGGCCAACGGTGGGAAGACCTTGGGTAAGGTACGCGCGCCGTTCCCGACGGCCGACTTCTCCTCCTTCATGCTGCAGGCGCAAGCGTCCAAAGCCAAGGTCATCGGCCTTGCAAATGCCGGCGCCGACACGATCAACTCGATCAAGACCGCCGGCGAGTTCGGAATCACACAAGGCGGCCAGCAACTCGCGGGCTTGTTGGTGTTCCTGTCCGATGTGCACTCGCTCGGCCTCAAGACGTCGCAGGGTCTGACGTTCACCGACGCGTGGTACTGGGATACGAACGACGCCTCGCGCGCCTTCGCCAAGGAATATGCGGCGGCCAACGACGGCAAGTATCCCACGTATGATCATGCCGGCGTTTATTCGTCGGTCATCCATTATCTGCGTGCAGCGGAAGCGCTTGGCGACGTCAAGGACGGCAAAAAGGTCATCGATAAAATGAAGGAACTGCCGACCGACGATAAGCTCCTCGGCAAAGGCAAGGTCCGCGCAGATGGTCGCAAGATCCACGACGTGCAACTCGTTCAGGTGAAGAAGCCAGAAGAGTCGAAATACCCCTACGACTACTACAAAATCATCGCCACCATTCCTGCCGACAAGGCCTTCCGCCCGATGTCCGAAGGCGGCTGCCCGCTGGTGAAGTAAAAAGATTGGCAGTAGGCGGAGGCAGGTGCAGCCCACGTCTACTGCCTTCCGTACATTGCCTACGACTATCGCCTGTGCCTCCCCGTCAACTCCGAGCTCCAGCATGACCGAAATTTTTGGCGTCCCGACCCAAGCCCTGTTCGGACAATTGCTGTTGGGCCTGATCAACGGCTCGTTCTACGCGCTGTTGAGCCTCGGGTTGGCCGTTATTTTCGGCATGCTGAACATCATCAATTTCACCCACGGCGCCCAATATATGATGGGCGCGTTCGGCGCTTATCTCGTCGGCCAATACCTCGGCATCGGTTACTGGGCGTCGCTGATCGTAGCCCCGATACTCGTCGGAATGACGGGCATCGTCGTCGAGCGGACGATGCTGAAGCGGCTTTACCATCTCGATCATCTCTACGGCCTGCTGTTTACGTTCGGCATGGCGCTGATCATTCAAGGCTACTTCCGGTATCACTATGGTTCGTCCGGCCTGCCCTATCCAATCCCTGCGGAACTGCAGGGCGGCATCCGTCTGCCATTCATGTTCCTGCCCTGGTATCGCGG
>JANLYD010000367.1:0-2863 GCA_031365465.1 Hyphomicrobiaceae bacterium | reverse complement strand
GGAGCGTCATGGGGTAATCCCCCCGTTTTTAGCGGGGCTCAATCGTAGAACTCACGCGGCGCGTGAACCAGTCGAGTACGACAGCCAGATACACAAAGCCCTTCGCCATCGGAATGTAGGTGATATCCATCGCCCACACTTGGTTCGGCCGCGCGACCTTCAGCCCGCGCAGCAGATACGGAGTAAGCGCTTCACCGGTCCCACCTGGAAATCTGCTGCGGACGGGTTGATCGTTGCGCGTCATGGCGCAGGATCGATACGTCCATAGTGACGACCATAATGATATCACTAAGCCTGTCCGGCCGCGCCGGATCGAGGTGATTTCGGGCGACGACCGGCGCCGCAAGTGGCCGGACGCAGCCAAGATTGCGATTGTTGCCGAGGCGCTGGCCGATGGCGCTGTGGTCTCTCGCGTCGCCCGCCGGCATGACCTCACTCCATCGCAGTTGTTCGGGTGGATCAAGACTTTTCGCGCGGATGCCTTGATGTCTGCTTCCGGGGTCGCTGATCCGCCGATGTTCGCGCACGCCGTCGTCGATATGGCACCGGTGCAATCGGCGCTGCCCTCCCCAGCCCAGGCTGTAGAAACATCGGCAATCGAGATCAGCATCGGCACGGCAACGGTCCGGATACGCGGGACCGCCGACACGAAGACGCTCGCACTCGTATTGAAAGCGCTGAAGGTGCTGGCGTGATCGTACCGCCGACCAGCGTGCGGGTGTTCGTCGCGACCAAGCCTGTCGACTTCAGGAAGGGCATGGATGGGCTCGCCGCCATCGTCGAGAACGAACTGAAGTTGGAGCCGTTCTCCGGTGTGATCTATGTGTTTCGCGCCAAGCGCGCGGATCGTGTGAAGCTGTTGTTCTGGGACGGCACCGGCGTGTGCCTGCTGACCAAGCGGCTCGAAGGGTTCAAGTTCCATTGGCCAAGGATTGAGGACGGCATAATGCGGTTGTCGCCCGCACAGCTCTCTGCGTTACTTGAGGGCCTCGATTGGTCGCGGGTTCATGCGCGCCGTGTCGCGCGGCCCACAGCGACGCAGTAATCCACATCTGCGGCCTCCCGAGAGGCTAGCGTGCAGACCTGCAAATCGGCGATTCTGCGTCCATGAAGCTCTCGCTCAAAGACCTGCCGGATGATGTCGCGGCTCTGAAGTCGATGTTGATCTCCGCGCAGTCCGTGACGGCCAAGCTTGAAGCCGAGAATGCGGCGTTCGCTGGCGAAAACCTACGCCTCAAGGCCCAGAACGAGCGCTTCGCCCATATCTTACGCTCGTTGCGCCGCGCGCACTTTGGCCGCTCATCGGAGAGGATCAGCGACGATCAGATGAACCTCGCCCTCGACGACGTGCAGACCGGCTTTGCCGTCGAGAACGCTAAAGCGGAGAACGCCAACGAGATCATCAAAGGCCACGCCAGAAAGACGCGCCGTGCCAACCGGGGCCATCTGCCGGCGCATCTGCCGCGCGAGGAGATCGTTATCGAGCCCGAGGCGAAGGCCTGCCCGTGCTGCGGCGGCGAACTCCATGTGATCGGCGAAGACACATCCGAGCGCCTCGACAAAATCCCGGCGACACTGCGGGTGATCGTGACGCGGCGTCCGAAATACGCCTGCCGGACCTGCACCGATGGCGTCGTGCAGGCGCCAGCGCAGAGCCGTTTTATCGCGGGAGGCCTGCCGACCGAAGCACTCGTTGCCGACGTGCTGGTGGCAAAATATGCTGATCACCTGCCGCTGTATCGCCAGGCGCAGATCTTGGCACGTGAGGGCGTCAACATCGACCGTTCGACTCTGTGCCACTGGGTCGGCTACGCCGCCGTCGAACTCGAGCCACTGCACGCGCGGCTCATCGAGCTCCTCAAAGGGTCACCGAAACTGTTCTGTGACGAGACGCGCTGCCCGGTGCTCGATCCGGGACGCGGCAAGACCAAGACCGGCTACCTCTGGGCCATCGCCCGTGACGACCGGCCGTGGGGCGGCAGCGATCCTCCCGCCGTTGCCTACACGTACGCGCCTGGACGAGGCGGCGAACACGCACGCGCATTGCTCGCGGGCTTCAGCGGCACGCTGCAGGTCGACGGTTATGCCGGTTACAACGGGCTCGCCGACGCAAACCGTTCTGGCGGCGCGGTCACGCTCGCCTTCTGCTGGAGCCACTTCCGCCGCCAGTTCTACGACATCGCAAAAGGTGGCAATGCGCCAATCGCCAACGAAGCGCTCGACAGACTCGGTGCGCTATACGGCATCGAAACCGAGATCCGTGGCCGCCCCGCTGCCGACCGCCGCCTTGTGCGGCAGGCACAAACCTTGCCCCTCATCGACGATCTGAAGACGTGGCTTGGCAAGCAACTCGCAAAAGTTCCGCGCGGAGCGCCAATAGCCGAGGCGATCCGCTACGGTGTGAACCACTGGGATGGCCTCTGCCGCTTCCTCGACGACGGCCGCGTCGAAATCGATAGCAACACCGTCGAGCGGTCGATCCGGCCCATCGCACTCAACAGGAAGAACGCGCTCTTCGCCGGCAGCGACGAAGGCGGCGCCAACTGGGCGGTCATCGCCTCGTTGATCGAGACCTGCAAACTCAATGGCGTGCACCCACAAGCTTGGCTCGGTGACACACTGACCAAGCTGGTCAACCGCTGGCCGGCATCGAAGATCGACGAACTCATGCCCTGGGCCTACGCAAAAATCCCCGCGTGACCCGTCAAGGTGGGAACGGTGAAGCGCTTACGATACGGATAGATCTTGTGACCAGGCCCTGGCTTTGTCGTGCGCGGACGCCGGTACAGCGCCTCTATCCCCATTTTCCGCATCAGCGTCGCAATATGCCGGCGGCCCGCCTTGCTCCCCTCGGCAGCCAGCA
>JANLYD010000358.1:0-11307 GCA_031365465.1 Hyphomicrobiaceae bacterium | reverse complement strand
CGCAGTGAACGTCGCGCCGCCGCTCTTCGCCAGCACCTTGGTGATCGCCGCCGTCAACGACGTCTTGCCGTGGTCGACGTGACCGATCGTGCCGATGTTGCAATGCGGCTTGTTGCGCTCGAATTTAGCTTTGCCCATGGGAGGCTCCTTTTGAAAAACTGACACTCGGCGACTCCCAATCCGGAGTCGGCCGCCGTGCGCGACAGATCAGGCGTATTTCTTGCGGACTTCATCAGCCACGTTGCGCGGCACTTCCGCGTAATGGGCAAACTGCATCGTGTAGGAGGCGCGGCCCGTCGACTGCGAGCGCAGCTGACTGACGTAGCCGAACATGTTCGCCAACGGCACGTTGGCGCGAATGACAGTCGCGTTGCCGCGCATTTCCTGCGTCCGGATCTGCCCACGGCGCGAGTTGATGTCGCCGATGATGCCACCGACGAAATCGCCCGGCGTCACCACTTCCACGTCCATCACCGGTTCGAGGATCTTGATGCCACCCTTTTCGCAGCCTTCGCGCATCGCCTGACGTGAGGCGATTTCGAACGCGATGGCCGACGAGTCGACTTCGTGGAAGGCGCCGTCGTGCAATGTCACTTTCATGTCGACCAGCGGGAAGCCGATCAGCACGCCATTGACCCACACCGACTCGACGCCTTTTTCGACGCCCGGAATGAATTCCTTAGGAATGGTGCCGCCGACGATCTTGGCGATGAACTCGTTGCCCTTGCCGATGTCATTTGGCTCGAGACGCATCTTGACGCGGGCGAACTGCCCCGTACCGCCCGTCTGCTTCTTGTGTGTGTAGTCGACTTCGGTCGCCCGCGCCAAAGATTCGCGGTAGGCAACTTCCGGCGCGCCGGGCGTGCACTCGACGCCATAGGTACGCTTCAGAATGTCGACCTTGATGTCGAGATGCAGTTCGCCCATGCCCTTGATGCGGGTCTCACCCGACTCCGGGTCGACCGCAACGCGGAACGACGGATCTTCGAGCGCGAGCGTATAGAGCGCCAGCGCCATCTTTTCCTGATCGCCCTTGGTCTTCGGCTCGATCTTCATCTCGATGACCGGCTCCGGGAAGTCCATCTTCTCGAGGATCACCGGCTTGCTCGGATCGCACAGCGTCTCGCCCGTGCGTGTGTCCTTGAGGCCCTGCAGCGCGACGATGTCGCCGGTGAAGGCTTCCTTGATTTCTTCGCGGTCGGCGGCGTGCATCAGATACATGCGGCCGGCACGCTCTTTCTTGTCGCGCGTGGTATTGGCCAGCGCCATACCCTGCTCGATCTTGCCGGAATAGATGCGGCAGAACGTGATCGAACCGACGTGTTCGAAGCTCATGATCTTGAAGGCGATCATCGACAACGGTTCAGCATCGTCCGGCTTGCGCAAGATCGGCTGGTCTGTCTTCGGATCGATACCGGTGTAGGCTTCGCGATCCATCGGCGAGGGCAGGAAGTCCACCACCGCGTCGAGGAGCGTCTGCACGCCCTTGTTCTTGAAAGCCGAACCGCACATCATCGGATAGAAGGCGCGCGTCACGGTGGCCTTGCGGATCAAGCGGCGGATCGTATCGACGTCCGGCTCTTTCCCATCGAGGTACTCGCCCATCACGTCGTCGTCCATCTCGACGGCGGCTTCGATCATCAGCCCGCGATACTCGACGGCTTTGTCCATCAGATCGGCCGGGATATCGCCGACGACCATTTTGGCGTCTTTGCCGTCACCGTCCCAGGTGATGCCCTTCATCTCGATGAGATCGATGACACCCTTGAAGTCCGACTCGGCACCGATCGGCAACTGGATCGGCACGGCGCGCGCACCAAGCTTGTCCTTGATGTCGGCCAGGCACATGTAGAAATCGGCACCGGTCTTGTCCATTTTGTTGGAAAAGATGATGCGCGGCACGTTGTATTTGTCGCCCTGACGCCAAACGGTCTCCGTCTGCGGTTCGACGCCTTGGTTCGAATCGAGCACGCACACGGCGCCGTCGAGCACACGCAGCGAACGCTCGACTTCGATCGTGAAGTCGACGTGGCCGGGCGTATCGATGATGTTCAGGCGGCGCTTCTTGCCGTCGCGGCCAAGCCAGAAACACGTCGTCGCAGCAGACGTGATCGTGATGCCGCGCTCGGCTTCCTGGTCCATGAAGTCCATGGTGGCGGCGCCGTCGTGCACTTCGCCGATCTTGTAGGACTTGCCGGTATAATACAGAATGCGTTCGGTGGTCGTGGTTTTGCCGGCGTCGATATGCGCCATGATACCGAAGTTGCGATAGTCTTTGATGTCGTATTGGCGGGCCATTGCGGTGCCTCGATTGCGCGGTTGCCAAGTGGGCAACTGAAGCGCACGTAAAAGTTTACCAGCGATAATGAGAGAAGGCGCGGTTCGCTTCGGCCATCTTGTGCGTGTCTTCACGCTTCTTGACGGCCGTGCCGCGGTTGTTCGCTGCATCGAGCAGCTCAGCCGATAGGCGCTCTTCCATGGTATTTTCGTTGCGTGCACGCGCAGCCGTGATGATCCAGCGGATCGCGAGTGCCTGGCGACGGTCAGTCCGCACGTCGACCGGAACCTGATACGTGGCTCCACCGACACGCCGTGAGCGCACCTCCACCGCAGGCGCGACATTCTCGAGCGCCTGATGGAACATCTGCAGCGGATCTGCTTTGCCCTTCGTCTGGACGCGATCGAGCGCCCCGTAGACGATCGACTCGGCAACCGACTTCTTGCCTTCGTACATGATGGAATTCATGAACTTCGACAGCACGAGATCACCGAACTTGGGATCCGGGTTGACGACGCGCTTATCTGCAGCATGCCGACGTGACATGATTTAAACCCTTCAATTCCGAAACTCGTTGAGCCAATGCGTCCAGCTGAAAAGATCAGATGGATTACTTCGGCCGCTTGGCACCGTACTTGGAGCGGCGCTGACGACGGGCGGCGACACCCTGCGTATCGAGCACGCCGCGAATGATGTGGTAGCGGACGCCGGGAAGATCTTTGACGCGGCCACCGCGGATCATGACGACCGAATGTTCCTGCAGGTTATGACCCTCGCCCGGGATGTAACCGATGACTTCAAAGCCATTGGTGAGGCGGATCTTGGCGACCTTACGAAGCGCCGAGTTCGGCTTCTTCGGCGTCGTTGTGTAAACGCGCGTGCAAACACCGCGCTTCTGCGGGCAGGCCTGCATGTGGCGCGACTTTTCGCGGTAAATCTTTGGCGTTCGAGCCTTGCGGATCAATTGCTGGATTGTCGGCATTCGACCAATTCCAAATCAGGCTTGCCCCACCATCTTGCGACGGCCACGAGCAAGCGACAAACCATTCAGGCCGAGCCGCCGGATAACCCAGCTTCTCAACCCATCAACCAGAGGACCATGCGCGGACAAGCCGCTTCGGTCGTGGCATCCAATTCTGCACTGCGTTAACTTCCGACAGTGTTTAGGGAGGCGTCTGGATGGATCGACCAAGGAACAAACGGGTGTTCGTGTCAATCACATCCTCGCCGGAAAGTCCCTACTACCTACCGTGAGAGTTGGCCGCAAACTATACGCCCTCTCAATCAGCGTCAACCACGGATGCAGACTTGGCCAAAAAAATTTCAAACACAAAAATCAAGCTGCAATAACAATGAGATATAGCACTGACCTCAACTCGATTAGGCATTTCGAGAGCATTCTCCGCCGCTCGCGCATGCGGCAAGAAAGCACACTTTGCCCGTTTCCACGATCGATAACCACTTGCGCTGTCGATCTGGCAGGTTCAAATTTACACCTTCGCGCCCCTTTGCTCAGGCGCGGGGCGCGCCGAGCTAGGCGAGCCGTTGCCTGGTCGCTGAACCCTTTGTGCCTGAGCCGTCAGGAGCACGCCGTGGGAGACAGGGTCAAGGGAGACAGAGCCAGGGACGACAAGGCCAAGAACGACAGAGCCAAGAGCGGCAGCGCCAAGGGAGACAATCCCGACGGCGAGAGGCCCGTGGTAGGAGGTGGCAGCAACCCCGGTGCGCCGCGCTCGGCGTCACCCGGTGCGCCGCGCTCGGCGTCACCCGGTGCGCCGCGCTCGGCGTCACCCGGTGCGACGCGCTCGGCGTCGAGTGTGGCGACAGAACAGTCTGACGCGAAGGTAAGAAGTACGCGGTGCATAGCCCTCGTCGGACCGTATCTGTCGGGCAAGACGACATTGTTCGAGGCACTTCTGGCCCGCACGGGAGCAATCGGCCGCGCCGGCACGATCGCCGAAGCATCCACCGTCGGGGATTCCAGTGCCGAAGCGCGCAGTCACGCGATGAGCGTCGAAATGAACATCGCCGACACGACTTACCTCGGCGACGCGTTCGCCCTTCTCGATCTTCCCGGCTCCATCGAATTCCAGACCGAGAGTCTCGCAGCCTTACCCGTCGTCGACATGGCCGTCGTCGTCTGTGAGCCCGACCCACGCCGGGTTCCCGCCCTGCAGATCATCTTGAAATCGCTTGCCGAGCAGAACATTCCGCACGCCCTGTTTCTCAACAAGATCGACAGCTTCGATCAGCCCGTGCGTGAGATCATTCCGATGCTGCAACCAGCCAGCCCGCGACCGCTGGTATTACGGCAGGTGCCGATCTGGCAGCACGGCAAGGCAACCGGTTTCATCGACTTGGCGCTCGAACGGGCCTTCAATTATCGGACCAATGCCGCATCCGAGGAGATTGCTCGCCCCGACGCGATGAAAACGCGTGAAAGCGATGCCCGCTATCAGATGCTCGAACAGATCGCCGACTTCGACGACGCGCTGATGGAGCAACTGCTCAACGATTTGCCGCCACAGCGCCAACAGGTTTTCGACGATCTCGCACGTGAACTTCGCGAGGGCCTTATCTGTCCGGTGCTGCTCGGCTCGGCCCTGAACGGTAACGGTATCGTGCGGTTGCTCAAAGTGTTGCGGCACGAGACACCGTTCGTGGAAGCGACGCGGAAACGGCTTGGCATCGACGGCTCCGGCACGGTGGCCCAAGTCGTCAAGACGCTGCACACCGCCCACGGCGGCAAGATCAGCGTCGCCCGCGTGCTGTTGGGCATGATCGGCGAAGGCACCGTCGTGAAGGGTCCGGGCGCCGAACAGCGCGTTTCCGGCGTCGTCTCGATATTGGGCGAACAGGTCCGCAAACGCGGCCCCGCGCACGCAGGTGATGTGGTGGGGCTCGGTCGCCTCGAAGGCATCTCGACGGGCGCGACCATCACGACTGGCAAGCAGGCAGTGAAGCAGCTCGCCCCGATCTCGACGCCCGAGCCGGTTTACGGCCAGGCGATCGAACTGGCCAACCGCGCCGACGACGTGAAATTGTCGGCAGCGCTCATCAAGTTGCTGGAAGAAGATCCCGCGTTGCACGTGCAGCACGGCAGCGACGCCGGACAGCAGATCGTCATCTGGGGACAGGGCGAAATGCATCTTCGAGTGGCATTGGAACGATTGAAACGGAAATACGCTATCGACGCCCAGGCCAAACCCCGCCAAGTCGCCTACAAAGAGACGATCCGCACGGGCACCGAAATTCGCGGACGTCATAAGAAGCAATCCGGCGGCCACGGTCAGTTCGGCGACGTGGTCCTCGACATCAAACCGCTGCCACGCGGCGGCGGCATCCAGTTCGGTGACAAAATCCACGGCGGCACCGTTCCCAAGCAATACATTCCGTCGGTCGAAATCGGCGTCAAAGACTACCTGGCGGCCGGACCGCTCGGTTTCCCGGTCGTCGATGTGGCGGTGACGTTGCTGGACGGCTCCTACCACTCGGTCGACAGTTCCGACATGGCATTTCGATTGGCCGGCAGGCTGGCGATGAGCGAAGGGTTGCCGCACTGCCAACCGGTGCTGTTGGAGCCCATCATGGCAGTCAGCGTCGCCGCCCCGTCTGAAGCCACGGCGCGTGTGAATGCGATCATCGCCCAGCGGCGCGGCCAGATCCTCGGCTTCGATGCGCGGGAAGGCTGGCCGGGCTGGGATATGGTCGAGGCCCACATCCCGGAAAACGAGATGTCCGACCTGATCGTCGAGTTGCGGAGTGCAACGGCGGGCGTCGGGACGTTCTCGTGCAAGTTCGATCACCTGTCCGAGCTGAACGGAAAGCAGGCCGATCAAGTGCTCGCGGGCAAACCGCGTCGCTCGGCCTAGCGCTGGCGACGTCAGCCGCCGTTCGTGACGCGATCGGCAGCTCGAGTATGGGCAGGCACCTGAACGCCGTTGCCACCTGGCAGTGCACACCTCTGCGGTTCAACGCGCCGTTCAGGTGCCCGTCCCCATCGCACCCGCGAACCATCGCACCCGCTGTGGAAAACAAGGATAACCTCTTGCCCAGGTTCGACCACCACCGCTCCGGCATCAGAATCATATAGGGTGGCGTTCGATAGGATCAGCGCACCCCATGAAATTTCCCCCCTCCCTGCTGGACGACATTCGCGCACGGTTGCCGGTCAGCCAAGTCGTGTCGCGCAAGGTCGCCTTGAAGAAGGCCGGCCGCGAATTTCGCGGACTGTCGCCGTTCAAGAACGAGAAATCACCGTCGTTTTTCGTCAACGATCAAAAGGGCTTTTATCACTGCTTTGCATCCGGCTCGAGCGGCGACATCTTCAAATTCGTCATGGAGACGGAAGGTCTGAGCTTTCCCGAAGCGGTCGAGCGGCTCGCTGCCGAAGCTGGCGTGCCGATGCCGAAGTTCGAGCCACGCACGCCGGAACTGGCTCACCGCATTCAGGTCGAGGAAGACAGTCGTGATCGCCTCTACGCGATCCTTTCGGCGTCGCAGGAGTTCTTCGTCGCCCAGTTGCGCGGCTCGGCAGGCTCGACCGCTCGCCGCTACATCGAAGACAAACGCGGATTGAGCCGCGACACCATCGACAGCTTCGGCTTGGGCTTCGCGCCAGCGAGCCGTACAGCCTTGAAAGATCATCTGTCCGGCCTCGGCTTCCGGCCCGACGAAATGGTCACCTCGGGCATGCTGATCGGCGGCGACGACATCCCCACGCCCTACGACCGCTTTCGCGCCCGCGTCATGTTCCCGATCGCCGATCTCAAAGGCCGCACCATTGCCTTCGGCGGTCGAGCGCTCGAAGCCGACGTACCCGCCAAGTACCTGAATTCGCCTGAAACACCCCTGTTTCACAAAGGCTCCGTGCTGTTCAACGCCGCGCGCGCACGGCCGATCTCGCACACGCGGTCGCGCATCATCGTCGTCGAAGGCTATATGGACGTCGTCGCCCTTACCGAGGGCGGGTTCGGCGAAGCCGTCGCCCCACTCGGAACAGCCTTGACCGACGATCAGGTGCGCCTGTTGTGGCGGATGGCCGATGAACCCATCTTGTGCTTCGACGGCGACGCCGCCGGCCAGAAAGCCGCCTTTCGCGCCATCGACACGGTGATGCCCTATCTGAAGCCCGGCGTGAGCATCCGGTTTGCGTTCCTGCCCGACGGCCTCGACCCCGACGATCTGATCCGCCAACACGGCGCTCCCGCCATGGAGGCTTGCCTGTCGCGCACGCGCTCGCTGGTCGACGTGCTGTGGGAACGCGAGTGGGCGACAGGCGAATGGTCGACGCCGGAACGCCGCGCCCAGCTCGAGCTTCAGTTGTCCACTCTGATCGCCCGCATCGAGCATCCGAGCGTGCGCAGCCAATATGAGAAAGAAGTTCGCGACAGGCTCTATAAGGCGTGGGGTCAACAGCGGCGTCAGCCCTCCGGTATAGCCAGCACCTATCAAGTCAAAAGCGGAGGGGTGTTCGGCAATCCACGCAGCGGCACGCCGCGCGGTCCGGGTGGACCCAAATTTCGCAACGGCAACGCCTTCCAACAGATCGGCCGCCAGCCAGCCAGCCAAAGCCTCCGCGAGAGCCGGCTCGCGTCCGGCGCGGCAGGCGCTCCGCCGCGCGAAGCCGCATTGATGCTCGCTCTTCTCAATCATCCCTGGTTGATCGAGAAGCGTTGCGAGGACATTGCCGAACTGGAATTGTCGCATAGACCGCTGGTTGCATTGAAAGCGGCTATGCTGGATATCGTGATGCAGAATTCGAATTCAGGCGCCGACACCCTTGACACGGTGCGGTTGCATGCCCAGTTGCGAGACATCGGGCTTGATGCGGCGGCCGAGCAGCTCTCCCGATCCGTAACACATGGCGGTGACAGGTTCGCTGCACCCGCCTCCGACCCGACCGTCGTAGAAAGCGGTTGGTTGCACGCATTGACGTTGCATAAACGTCACGGCGAGTTGCAACGCGCTATTGATGCGGCAGAAAGGGCGTGGCAGTTGGCACAGACTGAAGAACATGCCGGTCGCATCGCGGAACTCAAGGCGCTGCAAAGCCAACGCCTCGAAATGGATAGCAGTTGAGCGCAGAGATCCGACCTGACCTTCGGGTCGAGGGTTGGCGAGGTTGTCCTGAAGTTGGCTGTAACGACGATGGCTTTTGCGCAGATTGGTCGCGGGAAAGATTTGTGTTGTATCGCTACGCGTATATGTAGCATTGATCGTTCGTGACAATTATCGCAAGGCGTCCCAAAGGGCGCCTTTCGTCGGCTGTGCGGCCAATTAGATCAAAGCCCAAGCCGCTTGGGTGGCAGCCGCGACCGACACTTAAATACGAGCGTCGGCTGAGTGCGCCGGCTGCGCAGGCATACAAATTCGGCGCAGTGGAACAGTTCGGCGGGATTGAACGGTTCGACGGGGTGGACGAGAGCGCGAGTGAGTTAAAGCGCGAACTGAACGCGACGCAAGCAGGGTTATCCGCTGGCAGCGTGGCGTTTTGAGGCAATTGGTGCGTTGTTGATATCCCGGGTCACGCGCGGGTTGAAAATAAGGCGGCAACGGCCGCACAGGACGAACGGAGCACGCACGAGCATGGCGAAAGCGGCGGCAAAGACAGCATCTAAGATCAATCCGAAAGACGACGATCAGGGCGGCAAGGACGCCGAGGCGCCGGATAAGGATTCTCCGATTCTTGATCTGTCCGATGCGGCAGTCAAAAAGCTCATCAAATCAGCCAAGGTTCGCGGCTACGTCACTTTCGACGCACTGAATGCCGTTCTGCCGCAAGGCGAGACGTCGTCTGAGGCGATCGAAGACGTCATGTCGATGCTGTCCGACATGGGCATCACCGTCGTCGACAACGAAGAAGCCGAGGAAAGCGCTGCCCCTGCCGAGGTCGACGAACCGGCCGAGGAAGAGGAGCGCTCCGTCACCGCCCAGAGCCTCCCCGTCAAATCCGAAACCCGTTCTGAGCCCGGCGACCGCACCGACGACCCCGTGCGCATGTACCTGCGCGACATGGGCTCCGTCGAACTGCTGTCGCGTGAAGGCGAAATTGCCATCGCCAAGCGCATCGAAGCCGGCCGCGAGGCGATGATCGCCGGCCTCTGCGAAAGCCCGCTGACGTTCCAGGCAATCATCATCTGGCGCGACGAACTGCTTGAATCCAAGATCCTGCTGCGCGACATCATCGACCTCGAGGCGACCTACGAAGGCCCCGAGGCCAAGAACGCGCCCATCCAGGTCCACGAGCCGGGCAGTCCCGGTGCGCCCGGCAGCCATCACCGCCAGTTTGGTCAGCCGGCGCCGCAGCCACAACAGAAGCCGGCTGAAATGGGTCCGGATGGCGAGCCGTTGCCCGCCGGCGATGCGGATGACGAGGACGACTACGAAAACGCCATGTCGCTCGCCGCGATGGAAGCCGAACTGAAGCCGAAGGTGCTCGAAACCTTCGAGAACATCGCGCAGGCCTATAAAAAGCTGCGCAAGATGCAGGACAAGCGTGTCGAGATGCAGGTGGCGAGCGAACAGGTTTCGCGCCAGCAGCAGAAGGGCTACGAAAAGATCCGCGACGAAATCATCGTCGACGTAAAATCGCTGTCGCTCAACAACGCCCGTATCGAAAGCCTCGTCGAGCAGCTCTACGCCATCAACAAGCGCCTCGTGCAGCTTGAAGGCCGCCTCATGCGCACCGCCGACAGCTACGGCGTCGCACGGTCCGACTTCATCGACGAATACTTCGGCAACGAACTCGACCAGACCTGGGTCGAGCGCATGGAAAAAAGCGGCCGCAAGGGCTGGGCCAGCTTCATCAAGCAGGAGCGCTCGGAAGTCGATCGCCTGCGCGGCGAGATCCACACCCTCGCCACCGAAACCGGCCTCGAAATTCCTGAGTTCCGCCGCATCGTCAAGCACGTCCAGAAGGGCGAACGCGAAGCGCGGCAAGCCAAGAAGGAAATGGTCGAAGCCAACCTGCGCTTGGTCATTTCGATCGCCAAAAAGTACACCAACCGTGGCCTGCAATTCCTCGATCTCATCCAGGAAGGCAACATCGGCTTGATGAAGGCCGTCGACAAGTTCGAGTATCGCCGCGGCTACAAGTTCTCGACCTACGCCACATGGTGGATTCGTCAGGCGATCACCCGCTCGATTGCCGATCAGGCGCGCACCATCCGCATTCCCGTGCACATGATCGAGACGATCAACAAGATCGTGCGCACCAGCCGCCAGATGCTGCATGAGATCGGCCGCGAACCGACCCCGGAAGAACTGGCCGAGAAGCTCGCCATGCCGCTCGAAAAAGTGCGCAAGGTGCTGAAAATCGCCAAGGAGCCCATCTCGCTCGAAACACCGATTGGCGACGAGGAAGACAGCCATCTCGGCGACTTCATCGAAGACAAGAACGCGATGCTTCCAATCGAGGCGGCCATCCAGTCGAACCTGCGCGAAACCACCACGCGCGTGCTCGCCTCGCTCACCCCGCGTGAGGAACGCGTGCTGCGCATGCGCTTCGGCATCGGCATGAACACCGACCACACCCTCGAAGAAGTCGGCCAGCAGTTCTCCGTCACCCGCGAACGCATCCGCCAAATCGAAGCCAAGGCCTTGCGCAAACTCAAGCACCCCAGCCGCTCACGGAAGCTGCGGAGCTTCTTGGATAATTGATTGTTGCGAAAGATGGCATAGGCGCAAACGAACCAAGGTTAGCAGTTGCGTCTGGCGGCGACAGACGTCCGCCCGACGATCCAGAGCCGCCGAAGCGTCAAGCGCCCATCGATCGGTCAGCCCCAGCCTTCATCGCCGTGTTGACTGCTGTCGTCCTGGGCCTTGTGCCCAGGATCCATCGCGTTGCCATTTACCACGCCCTGGGGTTGTGCGTGCGTTGCCTGAGTGGTTGTGGCAGCTTCAGTGCAACTTGCTTCGCCGGGACGATGATCAGCGTCTGTCAGAGTGGCAAGGGCTGCTGAATGCGGTGGAATCTCCCTGTGGTGACGACTGACCATGGAACCCATCCAATTCCGTCCCGCCCCGAA
>JANLYD010000313.1:0-4113 GCA_031365465.1 Hyphomicrobiaceae bacterium | reverse complement strand
TCAAGCCCCGAAAGCTCGAGGTCGATGCCGATTCGCTGACCAACACCTACGGCAAGTTCGTCGCTGAGCCGCTGGAGCGCGGCTTCGGCACCACGATGGGCAACTCGGTTCGCCGGGTGCTGTTGTCGTCGCTGCAGGGCGCGGCGATCACCACGGTTCAGATCGATGGCGTGCTGCACGAGTTCTCGTCCATCCCCGGTGTGCGCGAGGACGTCACGAACATCATTCTGAACATCAAGGAAGTTGCGCTGCGCGTGCACTCCGAAGGTGTGAAGCGCATGGTGCTGAAGAAGGAAGGCCCGGGCATCGTGAAGGCGGGCGACATCGAGGCGTCGTCGGAAGTCGAGATATTGAACCCAGAGCACGTGATCTGCACGCTGGATCAGGGTGCGTCGATCCGCATGGAATTCTCGGCGACGATGGGTAAGGGCTATGTTCCCGCCGAACGCAACCGTCCCGACGATGCGCCGATCGGGCTCATTCCCGTCGACAGCCTCTTCAGCCCAGTCAAAAAAGTGTCGTACAAGGTCGACAACACGCGCGAGGGCCAGGATCTCAACAAAGACAAGTTGACGATGACGGTCGAGACCGATGGTTCGATCTCGGCAGAAGACTCGGTGGCGTTGGCGGCGCGCGTGCTGCAGGACCAGCTGGCTGTGTTCGTGAACTTCGAAGAGCCGAAAAAGGCCGTCGAAGAGCAGCGGCATCCGGAGCTGGCGTTCAATGCGGCGCTGCTCAAGAAAGTCGACGAACTGGAGCTGTCGGTGCGTTCGGCGAACTGCTTGAAAAACGACAACATCGTGTACATCGGCGATCTCATTCAGAAGTCGGAAGCCGAGATGCTGCGGACGCCGAACTTCGGCCGCAAGTCTCTCAACGAGATCAAGGAAGTGCTGGCGTCGATGGGGCTTCATCTCGGCATGGAAGTGCCGAACTGGCCGCCGGACAATATCGAAGACCTCGCCAAGCGGTTCGAGGATCAGTATTGAAGAATTAGCGAGTCGTGAGTAGCGAATAGCGAATTGGGACAAGATCCAATCGCGTTCGCTATTCGCAATTCGCTGGTACCACGAGGTGAGGCCGTAGAACCTCCCCGTAACAACCGAAGCGAAACAGAGAGTACATATCATGCGACACGGAAAACTAGGGCGGCGTTTCAGCCGCGACAGCGCACACCGCCAAGCCATGTTTTCGAACATGGCAGCATCGCTCATTCAACACGAGCAGATCGTGACGACGTTGCCGAAGGCGAAGGATCTGCGGCGCATCGTCGAGAAGTACATCACGTTGGCCAAGCGCGGCGATTTGAATTCGCGCCGTCTTGCTGCGTCGCGGATGGGCGACGAAGCGATGACCAAGAAATTGTTCGACGTGCTGGGGCCGCGCTATAAAGATCGGGCCGGCGGTTATACGCGCGTGCTCAAGGCGGGCTTTCGCTATGGCGACAGCGCGCCGCGCGCAGTGATCGAGCTGGTTGATCGCGACGTCAGCGCCAAGGGCAAGGCCGACAAAGAGCGTCATGCCGAAATGCTCAAGGCGCAGGAACAGGGTTGAGGCTATTGCGAGCCTGACACCGCCTATCTCACTAATTCAATCAGACTGACTCAATCAGACTTGCAAGCCTGGGACCGGAAGGTCCCGGGCTTTTGCTGTGGATTTTTAGGGTGCCGCGGAATGACCGCTATTTGGTCCGAGATTCGTCGTCACCTGCATATAGGCTTCAACTTACCGATGGTTCAGCGATCGGCCGCGAGTGTCTCGCCGTAAGTGTTGCATGGTGTAATCATTTGTGATGTAGTCTGTCGATATCGTGGTCGAGTGTGGCGGATTGGCTACCGTTGGTCATGAAGGTGAAACACAAGTTTCGTATCCTCATGCAAGTTCAGGTTCTCCGCATAATCTGAGCGCGTGAGGTGAGGTCGTAACGCTCGACTAGGAGTGGCCTCCTTCACCGTCGAGCGCGGCGATCACACGTCAGGCGATAGGCCAGCGCCCTCTTTGGCCTCCGCTTGATAGGCCGGATTTGCGATTGTCTCGGAAACGTACCCCGCTGCCGAGGCGTCGCGGATCCGGCCATTCCGGTTTTTCAACCGATGGCCGCGGGCTTGTCTGGGACGACACTGGGCAACCACACGGGACAACCACACGACACTGGGCAAGCAAAAGCCGGCACGCACTGCTGCGGCCGGCTTGCTCAATCAAAAACGATACCGCGACCTTACTTGATCTTGGCTTCTTTGAAGTCGACGTGCTTGCGCGCAACGGGATCATACTTCTTGAACACCAGCTTTTCGGTGCTCGTGCGCGGGTTCTTCTTGGTCACGTAGAATACGCCCGTTCCAGCCGTGCTGAGGAGCTTGATCTTCTGGGTTGCTGGCTTGGCCATGAAACTCTCGCGGATATAAGCCTCGTTCGGAGGCCACGTTGCTTTTTGGGTTGCCGCACCATAGTCGGGCCGGTGCGGTAGTCAAGGCGTCAGAATTGCAATCGACTAGGGCGAGGGAGCGGGAGATGGGAGCGCTGGAGGCAGTGCCCGCGCCGTGACGCCCGTACGCTCGACGGCGGCCTGCAAGATAAGGCCGAGCAACTCGGGATAGCGCATGCCCTGGAAGCCGGCCATGATGTTGAGCTTGCCGTCCCAGCACCAGCCGGGATTTGGGTTCACTTCGAGCAGCTTGATCTCGCCTTTGGCGTCGGCGCGGAAGTCGAAGCGGGCGTAGTCGCGGCAATTCAGCCGTTCGAACAGCTTGGCTGAATTGTCGATCAACTGCTGTTGGACAGCGTCGGGGAGCGAGGCTTCCCGGTAGCGGATCTGCGTCCAATAGGGGCTGTCGGGTTCCCATTTGGATTCGTAGCCGAGAATGGGTGGCAGGCCTTTGTCGAGCTTGGAAAAGTCGACTTCGAGAATGGGCAGCGCGCGCAGGCCCTGGTCGGGATTGCCGACGAGCCCGACGGAATACTCGGCACCGGTCAGGTATTCCTGCACCAGAATCGGCCTTTTTGGGAACAGCACGCGCAGATGTTCGAGATAGTCGAGCAGCTGTTTGGTGTTCTTGACGACGGCATCTTTGGTGATGCCGATCGAACTGTCGCCGTAGTTCGGCTTCAGCAGGGCTGGGAACACCGACGGCAGCGTCGCGCCCTGATCGCCGGGGCGCACGTAAGTTTCGAGCGGCACTGGTACGTCGAGTGACTGCGCCACAGCCCGCACAAGACCCTTGTCGTAGCAGGCAGCCAAGCAGCCGGGAGCGCCGCCCGTGTAGGGGATATCAGCGATGTCGAGCATCGCCGGCACGTGCAGCTCTTTAAAGGCGTCGTTGTTCAGGCCTTCGTCGCACAGATTGAACACCAGATCGGTGCGCAATTCGGCGAGATCGCGCTCCAGCGTTGAATGGTTATCGAGCGTGCGGAATTTGTACTGCGGCAGTTCCGACAGCGCGTCGCGCAGCTTGCGGATCGTTTCCAGATCTTCCGGATTAAACTGCCCGTCGCGTTTCACCGTATCCGGCAGGCGCGGATCACCCAACAGGATGGTGACGTCGAGCACGGCAACCTTGCCACGCGGTTTGCGTGCCGGCAGCACCGGTGCGTCTGCGGTCAGCAAGATGCGGCGCGCCATCATGCCGAGATCTTGGTCGCGGTCCGACAGCGCTTCGACGTGGCCGTGATGGCGGATATTGCGGAAGCCGGTCTTCTCCAGCAGCTTCGTGATGCTTTCCTTGGTGTAGAGGCGCTCGGCATAGAACTGATCGGCGATCACGCCGATTTCATCCTGCACGATGACTTCGCGCGAGATCAGCCGGTCGCCTTCCTTGCTGATCGAGCGCTCGCGATTGACGAAATGGTGCTCGTCGATCCACTCCCACGAGCGTTTCTCGAAATTCTCGTGCATGTGCGCGCCGTCGGTAATGTCGAGCACGATCTGGCCGGACGGGCGCAAGATCTTGGCGACGGCGGTCAACACTTTTTCATCGTCTTGCTTGTCGGAAAAATAACCGAACGAATTACCCAAGAAGCGCGCCCTCGCCGAAAGCTTGCAGGTCGCCTTCAAGGAAGGCGATGCACGCAATCCGCGTCTGCCCGAAAGCAGTGTCGACTGCGTCTGCATCATGG
>JANLYD010000072.1:0-7314 GCA_031365465.1 Hyphomicrobiaceae bacterium | reverse complement strand
CTATCAGCGCACGATCTCGCCGATGGATGCGCCGGACAAAGCCGTCGAAGTCACCATCGGATTCGAAAAGGGCGACGCCGTCTCGATCGACGGCAAGCGCATGGGTGCGGCTGAGCTGTTCACCAAGCTCAACGAACTCGGGCGTGACAACGGCATCGGCCGGCTCGATCTGGTCGAGAACCGCTTCGTCGGCATGAAGTCGCGCGGCGTCTACGAAACACCCGGCGGCACCATCTTGCTCACAGCGCATCGGGCCATCGAAAGCATCACACTGGATCGCGGGGCTGCCCATCTCAAAGACGAGTTCATGCCGCGCTATGCCGAGCTGATCTATTTCGGGTTCTGGTTCTCGCCGGAGCGTGAGATGCTGCAGGCCATGATCGACAAGAGCCAGGAGCATGTGGAAGGCGACGTGCGTCTCAAGCTCTACAAGGGCAACGTCATGGTGATCGGCCGCGACAGCAAAAAGTCGCTCTACTCGAATGCGCTCGTTACGTTCGAAGACGACAAGGGCGCCTACGATCAGAAAGACGCCGAAGGCTTCATCCGCCTCAACGCGCTGCGTCTGCGCACGCTGGCGATGCGAGGGAAGCTGGGTTCGTGACGAGCACACGCGTCAAGATCTGCGGCGTCAGCACGGCTGAGATCATGCACGCCGTGGTCGACGGCGGCGCTGACTACGTCGGGCTGGTGTTTTTTCCGAAAAGCCCGCGCAACGTCTCGTTGGCTGAAGCGGCTGAGCTGGCTGAGATCGCACGCGGGACAGTGACCATCGTCGCTCTCGTCGTCGATCCCAGCGACGCGATGCTCGACGACATTGTTACTCAAGTCGGGCCTGATCTTCTACAGCTGCACGGCAGCGAAACACCTGACCGCTGCCGCGAGATCAAAGCGCGCTGGCCCGTCGGCGTCATGAAGGTCATCGGCGTGGGCAGCGCTGTCGACGTGCTGCGCGCCGACCAGTACATAGACGCCGTCGATCTCGTCATGTTCGACGCCAAGCCACCCAAGACCGCCGTGCTGCCGGGCGGCAACGGCGTGACGTTCGACTGGTCGCTGCTGGCCGGCGTAGGGCTGCGCATGGACTTCATGTTGTCGGGCGGCTTGACACCTGAGACCGTGGCCTCGGCGATCGCTGCCACGGGCGCGGTCGCGGTCGACGTCTCGTCAGGGGTCGAGAGCAGTCCCGGCGTGAAGGACGCCGCGCTGGTTCAGCGCTTCATCGCCGCCGCCAAAGCCCAAGCGATTGCTTGAGTAACGCCTGCTCGGCAACGCGTCATTGCTTTGGCTGCAGGCACATGCGGACGTTGCGGGCGAGGTTGCGCATCAGCGTGTCGTAGAGGTCGGGACCGGGCATCAATGCGGCGCCTTCCGGGTCCAGCGTCGAGATGCGTGCAGACGTCCCTTCGGTGACGACGGCGAGCACTTTGGCGTCGAAGTTGGGCTCACCGAACGCGCACGCGGCATTCAGTTTGGCGAGTTTGGCGCGCAGAGCCGACAGGCGTTTGCCGCTCGGGGGCACCTCGGGGTTGACGGTGATCGAGCCGACGACGTTCAAGCTGAAGCGATGTTCGAAGTATTGGTAGGCGTCGTGAAACACGACGTAGGGCATGCCCGCAACCGGTTTGAGTTCGGCCGTCATGTCGGCAACCAGCGTGTCGATGCGAGCTTTGGCGCCGTCGGCATTGGCGAGATACGTTGCCGACAGAGATGGCGCGCGGGCCGCGAGAGTTGCTGCGATGTGATCCAGCATCAGCTTGGCATTCGCAGGGTCCAGCCACACGTGCCCATCCACGGCGCCTGCCGCGTCGTCGTGATCGTGATCTGCGTGTGCCGTCGACGTGCGTGGCTCGTGTTCGTGCTGCTCGAACGGGCCGCCGGCGCGTTGCGTCAGGAGCTGTAAGCCGGGCGTCTGTTGGAGCGTGACGAGACTGGTGGTTTTGGCCAGAGCCTTGGCAAGCTTGACGCTGAACGGCTCGACGAGGGGCGAAACGCGGAACACGACGTCTGCATCAGACAGCGTCTTCAGGTCCGACGGCTTGATGACGTAGGTGTGCGGTGAGGCGTTGCCGCTGACCAGCAGGTGGGGCGCGCCGGTCGCCCCCATCACCTGTGCGACGAGGGCGTGAATAGGCTTGATCGTGACGACGACTTTGGGTGCGGGCTCTGCATGAGCCATGGGGATAGCCACCATCCAGCCGCCGAAAAGGGCTGCACACACACCAGCTAGTCGTCCACGTCTGATGATCGGCATGTGCCTGTCGCCTTCACGGAGTCTGTCGATGGCAGGCCTCTATCGCCTGCGTATGTAATACTATTACATATGCCATTGATCGATGCGAGCGTGCGGGCGTAATGTCGCAAGTGCTGGGAGGGCCATCGATTGAGGACGGGCAACGCGTCGTCGCCATTTCCCGGCCATGAAATGTCGGTTACTCACATCAGCAGTGCCTGCCCGAGTTGCGGCCGAACGGAGACCAGCGCATGTTTACCCACGAATGGATCTTCCCGAGCGCGGTACGAGCGGCCGTCGCGGTGTTCGCAGGTCTGATGTTCGGCTCGGCGGCGCCTGCTTGTGCGCATCCGCACGTCTCGGTCATCGCGGCCGTCACGGTCAACATCGAGAAGGGCACGATCGCCAGCATCACGCACGTTTGGACTTTCGACGAGTTCTACACGGCGCAGGCGCTGGACGGCTTGCCGAAGAACAAAGACGGATTATACGGCCGGCCGGAGCTTGCGGAATTAGCCAAAGTCAACATCGAGGGCTTGAAAGAGTTCGGCTATTTCACCTTCGCGACTTTGAACAAGGCCGAACTGAAGGTCGGCGATCCGGCGTCCGATGCCTACTGGCTGGAACACATGGACGGCGTGCTGTCGCTGCATTTCACCGTGCCGCTGGAAAAGCCCGTGCTGGCGGATGCCAAAGGGTTTCAGGTGATGATCACGGACCCCAGCTATTTCATCGCGTTCGAGTTGGCCGCCAAAGATGGGGCAAAGCTCAACGATGCCGCACCGAAAACCTGCGCGATCAGCGTCGAAGAGCCCAAGGAAGAAACCGCCGAAGAGAAAAAACTGGGCGGCGCGTTCGCCCAGCAGATGAGCGCTGCGATGGGCGGCGGCGGTGCCAAGGCGATCTCGGTTCGCTGCGGATAATGTCGATTCTGACATAACGCAGGGTACTGTAGGGAACACAAACCACACTTGAACGTTTACTCGCCTACAGGGTGGGTGAATTTTCATTTCGAGGTTGGCACCTGACAGGCAGCCATCGGTTTTTTAACGTCAACGCTGAACACATTGGCGAGAAGGATCTCCCTTTTCTCAGCAATGGCGGCGCATTGGCCGCACTCATCGAAGACTACAATTGGTCCGGTACGTCGCTTGGTGCGTTGGCTGAGTGGCCGGCGTGCCTTCGAACCAGCGTGGCCCTGGTTTTGCGTTCGAAAGTTCCGATGGTGCTGTTGTGGGGCGTCGACGGCGTGATGATCTACAACGATGCCTATGCAATTTTCGCCGGTAAGCGCCATCCGCAGCTGCTGGGTTCGAAGGTACGCGAGGGCTGGGCGGAAGTTGCCGAGTTCAACGACAACGTCATGCGTGTGTGTCTCGCCGGGGGTACGTTGGCCTATCGTGACCAGGAACTTACTCTCAATCGATCCGGCGTTGCCGAGCAAGTGTGGATGAACCTGGATTATTCCTCGATTCCCGATAACGACGGCCAGCCTGCGGGCGTGATTGCGATCGTCGTCGAGACGACTGACAAAGTCGTCGCGGAACGGTGGCGTTCCGGTGAACAGGAAAGGTTACGTCAACTGTTCGAGCAATCGCCGGGGTTCGTGGCGATGATGTTCGGCCCGCAGCACATATTCGAAGTGACGAACGACGCGTTCTCCCAATTGATCGGGCGGCGTGACGTGCTCGGCAAGACAGTCCGCGATGCATTGCCCGAGATTACCGGTCAGGGCTTTTTCGAACTGCTCGACAACGTCTACGCAACCGGCGAGCGGTATGTCGGTTCGGCGGATCCAGCGTTGCTTCAACGATCTGCTGGTGCCCTCGAAGAGCGCTTCGTCGATTTCATCTTCCATCCCATGCGCGACGCTTCCGGTGCGGTCATCGGGGTGATCGTACAAGGCAACGACGTCACCGATCGGGTCGTTGCCGAACGCGACCTGCGCCGCAGCGAGGCGCAGTTCAGAACATTTGCCGAAGCGATGCCGAACCAGGTCTGGTCGGCGAAGCCCGATGGCCAGATCGATTGGCTGAACACGCGCGTTTACGAATATGCGCGGCAATCGGAAAAAGTACTGCTCGGGTCAGGTTGGACCCTGCTGGTCCACCCCGACGATATCGCGCGCGCCAGCGCGTTGTGGAAAAAGGCACTCGAAACCGGGTTGCCCTACGAGGTCGAATTCCGGCTGTTGCGGCACGACGGGACCTTTCGGTGGCACCTCGCGCGCGCGGTGCCAATCAGAGACGCGGGTGGTGAAATCCTGCAGTGGATCGGTGCAAATACAGACATCGACGAGCAAAAAAGGATCACGCAAGCGCTGTTTGAAAGCGAACATCGGTTACAGCTTTCGCAAAACGCTGCCGGCATCGCATCGCTGGAGTTGGACGTCGCGTCAGGGATGGTCAAAGGCGGCGAGCGCTTCTGGGGGCTGTGGGGGCTCAGCGACCGCGACAGCGTCCACATCAGCGTGCTCGAGAATATCGTTATTCCGGATGACCGACGCATTCGGTCCACGGAAGCCACGCGGCAGGCAGGCACCGCTGTTCCATCGGTCGAATATCGGATCAAACGTCCCGATACCGGCGAGAAGCGTTGGCTGGCTCGCCATATCGAATTCGTACGTGACGTAACCGGCAAGCCGGTCAAAATGTTCGGGGTCATGCAGGATGTCACAGACCGCAAGGAAGCGGAGGTGCGCCAGGAATTGCTCGTTCACGAGTTGGAGCATCGCATCAAGAATATTCTTGCGATGGTGTCGGCAATCGCGTCGCAAACCTTGCGGAACACTGATCTCGAGTCGGCGCGCGCGGTATTTGCAGACCGGCTGAAAGCACTAGCGACGGCTCACGACATACTCAATCAGACGCGGTGGACGAACGCCTCTTTGCACGAAGTCATCGAAAGTACGATTGCAGCGTTTCCCGGTGATCGGATATCGATCGAGGGTCCGCAACTGGCGATCAATCCAAAGATGGCGCTGTCGATGGCACTCGCAGTGAACGAGCTGGCAACGAATGCGTCGAAGTACGGGGCGCTGGCGCGCCCGGAGGGGCGGGTTCGCATCCGATGGACATTGGGGCCTGGCCAATCGGAGGAAACGGCTGGGTTGACGTGGACTTGGTCGGAAACCGGTGGGCCTCCAGTTTCGCCACCCGGTCGACGGGGCTTCGGAACGCTGCTGCTCGAGCGCGTTCTGGCCACCGATTTCGGTGGAACAGTGCAGTTGTCCTATGCGTTCGGCGGATTCGAATGTACGCTTACGTCAACAACGATCCCGCATTCGGTGCATGCGGTTGCGAGCGGGAGGACAGCACATTGACGAAAGCTCTGCCGAGTGTGCTCGTTGTCGAAGACGAGGCGTTGCTGCTGATCACGATCGCCGACGAATTGCGGCAGGTCGGCTTTTCGGTCTATGAGGCCACCAACGCCGATGCCGCCATCCGCCTGCTGAGTGCACACAAGGATATCGGGCTGTTGTTCACCGACATCGACATGCCCGGCTCGATGGATGGTCTGAAGTTGTCGAAAGCCGTGCGTGAACGCTGGCCGCCGGTTAAAATCATCGTCACATCGGGAAAAACCACTGGTGCCGGACTGCCGCTTCCCGAGGGCGGCGTGTTCATCCCGAAACCCTACATCACCACGGCTGTCGTCAGCGCCATGCACAAGCTCATCGACGCTGCGGCGTAATCAACCGACTGCGGCGCGTCGTGCCTCACGACGTCGGGCGACCGAGACAGCGCACATTCTTTGCGCCAGAGCGCATGCGGGTCTGAACAACGGCAGCCATGCGGCGCTGTTGGGCAGACGGGTCGGACGCGTTGCGCGCGAGTGGGTTCGGCAAGGCAACTGCCAACAGCGCCGCTTCGTGTTCGGTCAGATCGCTGGCTGGCTTGTCGAAGTAGGCGCGCGAGGCCGCTTCAGCGCCGAACACGCCCGGTCCCCATTCGACGATGTTGAGGTAGATCTCCAGCGTGCGCCGCTTGCCCCACCAGCGGTCGGCCACCAACGTGATGGGAATCTCGATGGCTTTCCGGATGTAGCTTTTGGATGGCCAGAGAAACAGGTTTTTGGTCGTCTGCATGGCAATCGTGCTGCCGCCGCGAGAAATACTCTCGAAACCGCGCTCATAGACGCGTTCGAGTTCGCTGAAGTCGACGCCGCGATGGCCGCAATAGCCGGCATCCTCCGACATGATGACGGCGCGTGCCAGGTTTGCCGAAATTTGATCCAAAGGCCGCCATGCCCGCTCGATGGGGGTGCCAGAAAGCTGCTGCGACAGGATGAGCGTGGAGGTCGGAGGCGCGACCCAGCGGTAGCTGAAAATCAGCCCGCACAAGCCGAACACCATCACGGCCAGGAAAAGAATTGCCGATTTTAGGAAACGACCGCTGCGGCTGGATGCTTTGACCGGAGGCGAAACGCTGCGTGCGGCGCGTGTGGTGGTGCTGTCGAGCGTCGTGTTCGGCGGTGGCGTCGAAGGTGGCGTTGAAGGCGCCGCCGAGGCTGTCGTCGCCGGTGCTGTCGGTTTGAACGCCGGCACCGCTTCGATCAGCCGCGAGGTCCAGACACCACGTTGCGTGCGAGATGTCCTGTCGTCAGGTGCTTGATCGCCGGAGTCGGCCATAGGTGGATAAACGCCTGGGGTGGATAAACGCCTGGGGTGGATGAACGCCTGGAAGACTGAACAATGCTGGACAGTAGGCGTAACTCACTCCCTTGGAAACACGGCCATCCTGCGGCAAAAATAGATTTAAGATCCCGTCTAATGATCCGGTCAGGAAGTTCCTCATGGGCTTTGACAACCAGTTGAACGACGCACGGCAGCGAGTAGAGGCGGAGCTTCAACGCCGATTGGGCGGCGATGCGGCTGTCCCGCTGCGTCTGCGCGCGGCCATGTCGGAGGCCGTCATGGGGGGCGGCAAGCGCTTTCGCCCGTTTCTGGTTGCCGAAAGCGGGCGGCTGTTCGGCGCCGACCGCCAAGCGGCATGGACGGTGGCTGCAGCGCTGGAGGCGGTGCATTGTTACAGTCTCGTGCACGACGATCTGCCGGCCATGGACAACGATACGTTGCGGCG
>JANLYD010000205.1:0-29371 GCA_031365465.1 Hyphomicrobiaceae bacterium | reverse complement strand
ATGGCGCATTACTCGCTGTTCGTCGGCAGCGAAGGCGAAGCGCTGTCGAAGCGGCTCGGGTCGTTGTCGGTCGAAGGTTTTCGCGAGGCGGGGCTCGAGCCGATGGCGGTCAATGCGCTAGGCGCGCTGATCGGCACGTCGGATTCGGTGCATCCGGTGCTGACGTTGCAGGAGTTGGCTGCCACGTTCGATCTCGGCAAGCTGTCGCGTTCGCCGTCGCGGTTCGATATCGCGGAACTGCAGGCGCTGAATGCGAAACTGCTGCATATGCTGCCGTATTCAGATGTCGCGGCGAGGTTGGCGTCGATGGGCGTCGATGACGGCGAAGCGTTCTGGTTGGCGGTGCGCGGCAACGTTCAGACATTGGCCGATGCCACGCTGTGGCACCGCGTGGTGCATGGACCGTGTCAGCCGGTAATCGAGAATGCGGAGTTCTGCGCGGCGGCGGCGGCGTTGTTGCCGCCCGCCCCATGGTCGGAGGCGACGTGGAGCGCATGGACCAACGCCGTGAAGGCTGCCACGGGTGCCAAGGGGCGTGCGCTGTTTCATCCGCTGCGCCTGGCGCTGACGGGGCAGGAAAACGGGCCGGAGTTGAAGACGCTATTGCCGCTGATCGGGCGGGAGCGGGTGCTGGCGAGGTTGGGGGGCGCGGGGTAGGTGGGGCGCGGCATCGGTTACGTCTGCTATCCTCTCGACAACGTCGTCGATGGCGAGAGCTTGTAATGGGCGCTGTGGCCAAGAGCGACCTAAGTGGCATCAAAAAGCTAGTGATGACCGAAATTGACTTTATAATGACGGTAAACGCTTAGATTCTTAAAATTGCTGGCACAACAGGCCAGGTCTGGTTCATCTTGATGCTAAACTTTCGAGCGCAGAGTCTGGACATTGCAATCGCCGTTGGAGCATGAGTTCCGCACACTGATCCCCACATTGTGCGAGTACGACATGTTAAGCCTCATCGATGCCGTTTCACCGACCGATTCTTCGGTGCCGTTGCGGATTGCGGAGAGGCTTGCGTCCACGTTTTTATCACTCGCGCGTAAACCGTTTGCGGCACTAGATGTCGATACCTTCGCGCATCGCGGCCATTGCCAAGTCGCGTGGCGGAAGACGCCACCACCGGCAGAAACGATCACCTGGACTGGCCTCGAACACGACACGCTTTGGCGATCGGTGGCGACCGGCCTCGCCGACGTCACGTGGCAAAACCACAAATTCGTCCTGGCAAGTTTCGAATGGCGGGAGGGCTTCAATTCGACGACGCAGACGTGGGTAATGGGGCCCGATGAGAACGCTATCGATCAGTTCGCTTTGACCGTCTACCGCGTGACAAATGTTCCACACGAAGCTGTGCTGGTGTTTTCCGGCGGTTGCTGGAGTGAGAAACCCGATCTTTATCGCTCGATACAGTCGTCGTCCTTTGGCGATCTCATTTTTGAGCCGAAACTCATCCACGAGATGCGGCGGGAATTTAAGGCATTCCTGACCATGCGCGGGCAGTATGATGCGCTTGGCCTCCCTTGGCGACGCGGCGCCCTCTTCATTGGTCCTCCTGGCAACGGAAAGACCCAGTGTCTTCGCGCGTTGGCGCGAGAGCTCGCCTTGCCGACCTTGTATGTCCAGAGCCTCAAGGCTGAGTATCAACGCGAGGACGCCATGATTGCGAGCGTATTCAAGCGCGCCCGGCAATTGCAGCCCTGCCTGTTAATCTTCGAGGACCTCGATGCGCTCATCACACCGACGAATAGATCCGTGTTCCTCAACCAGATGGATGGGTTCGAGCGCAACGTCGGTCTGATCGTCGTCGGCACGACCAACCACCCGGAGCAGCTCGATGCCTCAATGCTGGATCGGCCCAGTCGCTTCGATCGCAAGTATCACTTTCCGCTGCCGACAGCAGCGCTTCGCGCACGATATGTCGAAATTTGGCGGGGCAAGCTTCGTGGCCGCGTCACGATCTCAGCGGCGACGGCTACGAAGATTGTGGAGGGTAGTGACGGATTCTCTTTTGCCTACCTACAAGAACTTTTCATCAGCGCGCTTCTGCGCATTGCGGAAGGCAGCGACCGGGACCTCGACCGGAGCTTGAGCGAATGCCTCGTCGTGCTACGCGAGCAGATGAAGACCGGTCGGGATCTACTCTACTCCGGCTCTGTACAGAGCGAACCCGACGATGATGGACAGTAAACTCGGTTGACCGTTTGCTTACGAGATAGCGGCAGCGTGTCAGCAAGGCTCCGACTTGGTTGACATGAACAAGCAATATGCCAGGCCTCGACCAAGGGTGCTGCAGCCGACAGGGCTGCCCTCGAAAGCTTACGCTAACAAAAGTCAACCGAACCGAACATCCGGTAAAACGTCTGCTCGGGGTCAAAAAACGACGTCAACTTGTTGCGCTTGCTGAATGTTTGAACGTTAGCTGCGCAGATAGCAAAAAGGCCTTGGTGGGCGGCTGCCCACGCCGCCCTCTTTCCAGCGAAACGCCAGGCCGCCCCTACTTCCCCGCCAGCTTCGGGCGGGTGCGGAGGGCGTCTTCGACGATTTTGACGATGGCGGCGCGTTCGCGGCCGATGAGGGGGAGGCGAGGGGCGCGGCAACGGTCGTTGCTCTTGATGACGAGGGCTTCGACCAGCTTGATGTTCTGTACGAGCTTGCTGGACACGTCGACGTCGAGTAGCGGGCGGAACCAGCGGTATATCGCGCGTGCCTCGTCCCACTTGCCCTGCTGGAGTAATTTCCAGATGGCCACCGTCTCGGTGGGAAAGGCTGTGACCAAGCCGGCGACCCAGCCGACCGCGCCCATCGCCATACTTTCGAGTGCGAGGTTGTCGACGCCGGTGAAGATCTGATAGCGCGGGCCTGTTTTGTTGATGATGTCGGTGACGCGGCGGACGTTGTCGGAGCTTTCCTTGACGGCTGCGAACAGCGGTTCTGTGGCCATGTCGGCGAGCATGTCGGGGGTGATGTCGACGCCGTAGGCAGGCGGGTTGTTGTAGATCATGACAGGCAATCCGCCAGCGCGCGCGACGTCGGTCATGTGGCGAATGGTTTCGCGGCGGTCGGATTTGTAGGGTAGTCCGGGCAGCACCATGAAGCCCTGCACGCCGGCTTTGGCGCCGGCTTCGGCCAGCCGGCACGCGTTGCGGGTTGAGCCGTCGGCAATGGTCAGCAGCACCGGCAGCTTGCCGGCGATCGATTTGGCGAGAATGACGCTCTCGATCTTTTCGTCGGCATCCAACGTCGAGGCCTCGCCCAGCGAGCCGCCGATGATCAAGCCGTGTACGCCGGCGTCGACCTGGAGCTTCCAGCAGCGCGCCATTTCTTTCTCGTCTAGCGCACCATCCTCTGTGAATTTCGAGGTGACTGCTGGGAATATTCCGGCCCAGCGTGCAGGTGCTGCCGGAGCGGCAGGCTTCAATTGTGGAACTGCTTTCGGCTTCGTGGCCATGGAATCCAACCTTTGCGACGAGGAATCGGCTGCAGTGTTCGTCATCTGGCCGAAGGATGCACGATAAATTATCAGCCGAACACAAGCCGCCAACAGCACGTTTGATGAGGCGATTGCCCTTTGTTGCTCTTGGACGTTGCAGCCACGCGCGGATCAAGCACGGCTGCAATCGATTTTTGTGTTTTTTCGCGGCGCTATCGGGTCGGGTCTGATCCGTTTTCAGTCGTTGTGTGGGCATGCCATTTCAATCTGACGCATTAACTGATTGTTTACATACGATATGTTCAGAATGCGAATTTTGTGTATGCTGCGATGCAACAAAGCTCTCTCCCCCGTATTTTCGTACGCACCCTATCGGCTCAGAAAATGCACCCGCAACCGTCGCGAGTTGAAGTGGCCGCGCATGGTGATTGCACGACCGTGCACATTGTCGAGCGTATGGCACCGGGGGGCGTGGAGACGCTGGTGCTGGATATGATTGCGGGGATGCCCGGGCGACACGTGATTTTCAGTTTGAGTGGGTGTGCCGACGCGTTGCGACTGATGTGGCCGCGGTTGGCGCGAGAGGGCTTCAAGCTGGAAGCGTTCGACAAGCCGCTGGGATTGCGCCCCAGGTTGATTGCGCAGTTGGCCGGGCGGCTCCGCGCCCTCGGTCCCGACGTCGTGATCGCCCATCATATCGGGCCGCTGATCTATGGAGGCGTTGCGGCGCGGTTGGCACGCGTGCCGGTGGTGCTGCATGTCGAGCATGACGGTTGGCACTATCAGAGTTCACGGCGGCGGCACCTGGCGAAGGTGTTTTTCAAGCTCGTGCGTCCGCGCCGGGTGGTGGTTTCCGATGAGATTGCCGGCATCGTCACACGGCATTTCGGCGGTCATGGCGTCACGGTCGTGGCACCGGGGATCGACATGGACCGCTTCCGGCCGCGTGACCGCGACGCCGCACGCGTGCGGTTGGAGTTGCCGGCCGATGTCGCCCTGATAGGCACGTCGGGACGTTTGGTTCCGGTCAAAAATCAGGTGGCCTTGATCGAGGCGCTCGCACGCCTGCGCAGCGATCCGCGTAATGGACGCACGACGGGCGTCGTCGTCGTCGGCGAGGGACCCGAGCGCGAAGCACTGGTGGCACGCGCGGAGGCGTTGGGCCTAGGGAGTGCAATTCATCTTCTCGGCCACCGCGACGACATCGCCGACGTGTTGCCCGCATTCGATATCTATTGTCTGCCGTCGCTCAACGAGGGGCTGCCGCGAGGCGTACTGGAGGCGCAAGCGGTGGGTTTGCCCATCGTCGCCTCGGCCGTCGGGGCGCTCGCAGATGCGGTTTGTCCGCAGTCCGGTTGTCTGGTGCCGCCGGCCGATGTGCCAGCTCTTGCGGCGGCACTGGCCGCGCGATTGGCGAACCCGGTTCCGGCGTCGATCCCACGCGCATTCGTCGGCGATCGCTATTCGTTGACGACGACTCTCGAAAAATTCAAAAACCTTACGCAACAGACCGGTACGTCGCATGTTCATTAGGTTTGCCGAAGTCGTGCTGGCAATTATCGTTGCGCTCATCGCCTACCATCATGTGGGCTATCCGATGCTGTTGCGGTTGCTGGCACGCGCTAAGGGCGATACCGCGCCCTCGATCCAACACGCGCAGGCCGAGCGGGAGCTGCCGTCGATCACGGTCATTGTTCCGGCGCACAACGAGGCAAACGTCATCGTCTCGAAATTGGCCAATCTCGGAGCGCTCGACTACCCGCGCGACAAGTTGACTGTCGTGGTGGCCCTCGACGGCTGCACCGACGACACGCCGACCGTCGTGCAGGCAGCGCTCCCCCGCCTGCGGGACCGCCTCGACATCAAACTGGTCGAATATCAAAGCAACATCGGCAAAGTCGCCGTTTTGAACGAGCAGATCGCCCTTGCGGGCTCGGAGGTGGTCTGCCTCTCGGATGCTTCGGCTGCGGTTGACCCGGATGCGCTGTTGCGTGCCGCCGCCCATTTCAGAGACGCGCTCGTGGGGGTGGTGTGCGGCGGATACTGTCTGCGTGACGCGGGCAGCGAAGGCGAGCGGGCGTATTGGGATTATCAGACATCGATCAAGGCCGACGAAGCTGCCGTGGCCGCTCCGATGGGCGCGCATGGGGCGTTCTATCTGTTTCGCCGCAGCCTGTGGGCACCGCTGGCACCCGATACGATCAACGACGATTTCATTCTACCGATGAGCATCGTCGCGAAGGGGTATCGCGCGATCTACGACCCGTCGATCATGGCGACCGAGTTGGAGCAAACACTGTCCCGGCAGGAGTTTCATCGTCGCGTGCGGATCGGCGCCGGCAACATGCAGCAAGTCTTGCGTCTGCCTCAACTGGCCGATCCGCGGCGCGGTGCACTGGCGCTGGTGTTCGCATCGGGCAAGGGGCTGCGCCCCTTCGTGCCGTTTCTGGCGCTGTTGGCGGCGCTGCTCACGGCCGCGCTGGCGATCGTCGTGCCGGGTCCGACGTTCAAAGTTCTATTTGCGCTCGGCTGCAGCGTGGCCGGCGCCACCGCGTACGCATTGGCCGATCGGGAACGGTCCGTGCCGCGCATTTTGCGTTGGCTGGCCTATCTGGTCGAGGGGCATGCGGCCTCGGGCCTGGGTGCATTCCGGTATCTTTCAGGAGTGCATCTCGCGGGCTCGCAACCGCTGCAGGTCAAAGCGCGCGCAGCGCCGGACGAATTGGCCGCGTGGACGTTTCTTTCGCCTGAAGTGACGATCGGCAAGCGCATTTTCGACGTGGTGTTCGCGCTTTTTGCCATGGTCGCCTTCGCCCTGTTGTTCGTGCCGATCGCGATGGCCATCAAGCTCGAGAGCACGGGCCCGATCTTCTATCGACAGCGGCGCGTCGGGCGAAGCACGCCGGACAGGGTCGAGACGTTCGAGTTGTTCAAATTTCGCAGCATGTTCGAAGATGCGGAATTAAGCGGCGGCGCAGTCTGGGCCACCAAGAACGATCCCCGGATTACGCGCGTCGGGCGTTTCCTGCGCAAATCTCGCCTCGACGAACTGCCGCAATGCTTCAACGTACTGCGTGGCGACATGAGTATCATCGGGCCGCGTCCGGAACGGCCGGGGTTCTTCTTCAAGCTGGAAGAGGCAGTGCCGTTCTATGTCGAGCGGACGTTTGGAATTCGTCCAGGCATTACCGGACTGGCCCAGGTCAATCTGCCTTATGACGAGAGTATCGAGGACGTCCGCATGAAGTGCGTCTACGATCACGCGTATGCAACTCGTCTGACCAGTTTCGGCGAGTGGCTGAGGACGGACTGCAGCATTGTCGCCCAGACGTTCAAAGTGATGCTGTTGGGCAAAGGGCAATAAGTTCGCGTATCTGAGCGTTGGCGCGGTTTTTGCTGCACGGCGTAGAATAAATGCCCGTCACCCCTGGTTACAACGGCGGGAAGCAACTCTGTTGCCGAGTTGCGCGTGAAACAAGGATAGCCATGATCGACGATTGGTCCCGTGCTGCCGAGCAGCTGATGCTCTCCACGGTCGAGAGCAAAATCCGCGTGGTGGCGATCACTGGCCCGGTGGGCGGAGCGGGTATCTCGACCGTCGCCTCCAGTCTTGCGAAGGCGTTCGCGCGGTCCAGGCGCAAAACCTTGCTGATCGATCTAAGTGTGCCGACAAAAGACGAAGGGTTTGCCGCCGCTTGGTCTCCGGGCGATCCGTTGCCAAACGATGCGGTTAAAGTCGGTCACGATGGCTTGCATTTGCTCACCGTCGCGCCAACGAGTGCCAATCGTGCTTTGTTCAGCAACGTCGACATACTGGCGAAATGGTTTGCCCAGGAACTGGCTGCCTTTGACAACATCGTTCTCGACCTGCCGGCAATCGAGGACGCGTTGCACGACACCGTCAATCCGGTAGCAGCCGCGCGTGCCTCAGATGCCGTTTTTCTGGTTTGCCTGACAGGGCTGACGCTGCGGGGAGAAATGAGCAGCGCGGTACAAAAATTGCGTCAGGTTGGAGCCAATGTCACTGGCGTCATTCTCAACGATCAATATTGCGTTAGGCTAGGCGAGGAAATCGCAGACGTTGCCGACACCCGGCTCGGCCGCCATTTTCCGCGCACCGCCGAATGGATCGGGCACAAGGCCAAGAACGCTGCTTTCCTACGGCGCACGGTTAGCTAGGGATCTAGCCCTCAGGGCATCAATTCCAGCGAATCTCGAACGGTGACAGCCATACGGTTGCGTCGGTGACGGCTTTACCGACCGTGCCGCTGCCGCCGAAGTAGACATCACCTGCGACGCCGGCGATCGACATGGTGCTCGATGTTCTGAGAGCGGCATCCTTGACGTCGCTCTCGAGCCGACCGTCGAGCCAGAGGCGTGCGATGCCGTTGGCTTGGTCAGGCGTGTTCAGAACCAATTCCTGATCTACGCGCACCCATCGGCCCCGCGGAAACACACGCTCGAACGCGTCATATAAAGCGCCCTGTTGTGTATCTGCTGTGGCTTTCGTCTCGACATACAATTTCGGTACCCCCCCGATGTACCAGGCCAGATTGCTGGAAAAGCGAGGAAGTTCAGTGAAGAGGCCGCTGCTTGTTGTGCCGAACAGTCCAGGCAACGTGCCGCCATTGTTGAAGTCGAAATCGGCCGGCAGGAATACGTTGTAGCTCAGGCAGGCCGCTGTCGGTTGCTCGATCGTGCTCGGCGTCCATGGCAGGCTGATGCCGCCGGGCGTGCCCCCTGACCGTTGTTCGGTGGTGCCGGAAACGAGCTTGACGCCCATCGCAAACTTTGCAGGTCCTTGGTTGAACTGCGCAATGCTGAGATTGTCGCTCAAGCCTTCGTCATGGCCATTGGACATCGCTTGTACGTCTGACGGCAACAATGGCAGCCCCGCGTTATCAAGCCGGAGGCTGACTTGCTTGTGATAGCGCGTGGCGCACACCTCCACATGCGGACGCGCGAATGTGGCGCGCACGAAGCTGACGACTGCGGCCAAGATCAGCGCACCGGCCCCGATGTTGAACATCAGCGATTTCTTGCTGAAACTGCTCATGACAGGTCTCTCGATACAGCTACGGTTTTTGGTGATGGAGTAACCAGGTTTGATCCGGTCGGCATGGCCAGTTCACGCTCCAGCGTAGCGATTCGCCCCATCATCGCTGCCATGGAACTGGTCAGGCGCTGCGCGACCCCTTCGATGTGCTGCAACACCGAAAACGTGCCCTCGCTACCGTTGCCACCATCGGGTTTTTCGGCTTCCAAGCGTAGCTCGCCGAGACGGTATTGCTGATCGATCAACTCGATCCTGAGCCGCTCCAGTTCATGCCGAGGCTGACTGGCCGCACTCGCGTGTACTGCTGCCGAAGGGTTCAGTTGAGCCGTTGTCATGCCTACCAGTTTCGACATCGGCAGTTGCCAGTGAACGGCAGCGCCGGCCAAAGCGGCGATAGTGGCCGCAGTTGCAAGCACGCCGGCGGCCATGGGCGCTCGCAGATCGGGCCGTGCGATAATGGGCAAACGGGCTTCGCCTCCGCGCGTGCGTGCCACGCGCAAGGTACCGAGTTGCCGCACGGCAGCCCGCGCCCGGGCGCAGACGAATGCGTCGACGGCCCAGCGAGACACGATCGAGAGCGCGCCCATCGCCACCAGACACGTCGCGGCGAGTGTGCCTGCCGATGTCGTCATGTCGTCTGCCGACGTTGCGACGGTCGTCATTGCGCCGAGTGTCAGAAGATTGATACTCACAGCCAGAGTTACGCGGCGCGAGCGTGTTTGAGACTGCATATAGCTGCTGGCCATCAGGGCGCGTTGGGTATTTTCCCAGGCCGCCGCCAAGCGCCGCGCATGATCGAGGGACGCATTTGCGTTGCCACTCGCCTGACGCATGATGTCGTGACCCATCGCGTGCGCCATGAACGCGGTATCGAATTGCCGGGCGGCGCGGGAGAGGCGGCTTCCCGACAGCGCCAATGTGGCGAGCACCACGAGCGAGATGCCGGCGATCGCCGCGATGTTGATGTTGATCGACCACAAGCTGCAGATCAGCAGGATTGCCCATGGCGCTTCTGCGAGCGCGGTTGCAGCTCTACTGCCGGTGAAGTAGGCGATTGTGTCGACGGCAGCCAGGCTGCGGGTGCGGTGCCTGGTTTCCGAATTGAGCCAGGTTTCATGAGCAAGAACTGCCTCGCCCATGCCGTGTGCCAGCCAGATGCGGCGGCGGTTCAGGAGTGTTGTGCGTGCCAATTGCACGACGAGCGCGCCAGAGATGGCGATGGAAATGATCGCGACGAGCGGTATCAGCGTTGCGGTCGGGGTGACGGCTAGTTTTGCGTCGATCAGTTGCGCGAGCGCGACGGCGGCGGCGAGCCACGACATGACGATGACGCCGCTCAGTAGCCAGACGGCGAAGAAGCTGCGCGCGAGGGCGCTCAGGTAGGGCTGACATAGACGCATGACGGACGCTTGACGCAACACAACACAGGTCGTGGTGGAGGACCCACCGGGACGGACCTCACTGTCGCACAAGAAGCTAAATCAAATCTGAAAGTGCCAAGCCCGTTTGGGTGGATTGTCTTAATGATCCTTTACCGAAGGGGGCATGACGGCGTATCCGGAACCCTCGTCAAGACGCGGTTGGCCTGTGCCGGCATGACGGATGGAGAGAACGTGGTGCGCCGCCGTCAGTAGCTGCGCGGCAGGCCGAGCACGTGTTGGGCGACGTAGGCCAGGATCATATTGGTGGAGATCGGCGCGGTCTGATAAAGCCGTGTTTCTCGCCATTTGCGCTCGATGCCGTACTCGCGGGCATAGCCGAAACCGCCGAAAGTCTGCAGGCACGCCTCGGCTGCTTTCCACGACGCATCCGCCGCCAGCATCTTGCCCATGTTGGCTTCCGGCCCGCAGTCGCGGCCGGCTTCGAACAACGCCGCCGCTTTTTGCACCACGAGTTCGGCGGCGATCAGGTCGGCGTGTGAGCGGGCGATGGGGAATTGCACGCCCTGGTTCTGACCGATCTGCCGGCCGAACACGACGCGCTCGTTTCCGTACTCCACGGCGCGCTTGATGAAGTAGCGCGCATCGCCCAGGCATTCGGAGGCGATCAGGATGCGCTCGGCGTTCATGCTGTCGACGATGTAGCGAAAGCCCTTGCCCTCGACGCCGATCAGGTTTTCTGCGGGGACTTCGAGATTGTCGATGAATACTTCGCAAGAGTTGTGGTTGAGCATCGCGTCGATGGGCGTGATGTGAACCGACTTGCCCTTGGCCTCGCGTAGATCGACGAGGAATACGCTGAGGCCGTCGGAGCGTTTTTTGACCTGATCGGCCGGCGTCGTGCGCGCTAACAACAGCATGAGATCGGAGTGCAGGGCGCGACTGGTCCACACCTTTTGGCCGTTGATGACGTAGCGGTCGTTGCCGCGTTTCTCGGCGCGCGTTTTGAGCTGTGTGGTGTCGGAGCCGGTGGTCGGTTCGGTGACGCCGAAGGCCTGAAGTCGGAGCGCGCCGGACGCAATACCTGGCAGGTATTTCTGCTTCTGCATTTCATTGCCGTGCTTGAGCACGGTGCCCATGGTGTACATTTGCGCGTGACAGGCAGCGGCGTTGCAGCCCGTTTCGTGGATGGTTTCGAGGATTGCGCAGGCGGCGGACAGCGGCAAGCCGGCGCCGCCGTAGGCCTCGGGCACCAGCGCGCCGAGATAGCCGGCCTTTGTCAGCGCTTCGACGAAAGCCGTGGGGTAGGCGCTGTCGTGATCGAGTTTAACCCAGTAGTCGTTGGGAAAGTCGGCGCAGACTGCGCGCACGCCGTCGCGGATGTCATCCCATTGCGGCTCGAGTGACAGAGTAAGGGACATCGGCGGGGCTCTTTGCGATTATCGACTGGTGGTTCGATCAGGTGGTTTGACTTAGTTGGTTTGTCTCGAGGGTGCGCGTCGAAAAAGTCCTAGGGACAATCCGAGCAGCACCAAAGCACTTCCGCACACACCCAGCAGCGTCAGGCGTTCACCGTAGACCAGTGCGCCGCCTGCCATGCCGACGATCGGCACCAACAGGCCCAGCGGTGCAAGCCGTGCCGCAGGATAGCGCGACAGCAGGCTGGCCCATGCCCAACCGGTAAATAGACTGATCGGCCATGCGAGGTACAACACGGCTGCGATCCCTGTCCATGTCAGATGTTCAAAACTGTAACGCCATGCGACCGGTCCTTCAAATGCGTATGACAACGCCATCATCGGCAGCGGTGCGACGGCGCTCGTCCACACGGTGAAGGCCAGCATGTCGACTTTGCCTGCCGCCTTGAGCGCCAGATTAGCCGTTCCCCAGGCCGCAGCTGCAGCAATGACGAGGAGCACCGGCAACAGCGGGACGCTGCCGCCAGCGTCTTGCGTGGCGCCGGCAGCGATGACGGTGACACCGAGGGCTGCGATTGCAAGGCCGCGTCGCTGTGCCTGCGACACGGGCTCACCGAGCACGGCGGCCACCAGACCGACCGTGAAGAAGGCCTGCGTCTGCAACAATACCGACGTGAGACCGGACGGGCTGCCGAGCTTGAATGCGGTGAACAGCAGCCCGAACTTGACGATGCCGAATGCAGTTCCGTACGCGGCGAGCAGCGACCACACCACGGCCGGGCGCGGGATGAAAAATATAGCCGGCACGGTGGCCAGCCCGAAGCGCAGCGCAGTCAGCAACAACGGCGGCACTTCAGCCACCGCGTGTTTCATGACGACGAAGTTAAGGCCCCACATCACGACGATGGTGAGAGCCAGCAAGAAGTCTCGGGTGGACATGGACAAGACTAACACGCGACTAACACGCGCGCACGTGGGGTGCGCGCGTGTTACAGGCAGTCCGGCTGCCGTCAGGCCTTCCGCTTGTTCTGGCGGTTGGTGACGAGGTCGTCGACGACAGCGGGTTCGGCGAGCGTGCTGGTGTCGCCGAGGTTGGAGAAATCGTCCTCGGCGATTTTGCGCAGGATGCGGCGCATGATTTTACCTGATCGTGTTTTCGGCAGGCCCGGCGAGAACTGAATGAGGTCGGGCGTCGCCGTGGGTCCAATGACCTTGCGCACGTGCCCGGCCAGTTCCTTGCGCAATTCTTCGGTCGGCTGTTCGCCGGCGTTCAGTGTCACGTAGCAGTAGATGCCTTGGCCCTTGAGATCGTGGGGATAGCCTACGACGGCGGCTTCGGCGACCTTCGGATGGCTGACCAGCGCGCTTTCGACTTCGGCGGTGCCGAGCCGATGGCCCGACACGTTCAAGACGTCGTCGACGCGGCCGGTGATCCAGTAGTAGCCGTCGGCGTCGCGGCGGCACCCGTCGCCGGTGAAGTAGGTGCCGGCATAGGTCGAGAAGTAGGTTTCGACGAAGCGTTTGTGATCGCCGTAGACGGTACGCATCATGCCCGGCCAGCTGTCGGTGATGACCAGATTGCCGCTGGCCGCGCCTTCGAGCACGGTGCCCTTGTCGTCGACGAGAGCGGGTTGGATGCCGAAGAAGGGCTTGGTTGCCGAACCCGGCTTGGTCTTGGTGGCGCCGGGCAAGGGCGTGATGAGAATGCCGCCGGTTTCGGTCTGCCACCACGTATCGACGATGGGGCAGCGGTCGTCGCCGACGACGCGATGATACCATTCCCAAGCTTCGGGATTGATCGGCTCGCCCACCGAACCGAGCAAGCGCAGCGATTTGCGGCTGGTGCGCTTCACCCACTCGTCGCCGAGACCCATCAGTGCGCGGATCGCAGTTGGCGCGGTGTAGAACGTGTTGACCTTCCACTTGTCGATGACGTGCCAGAAGCGTGAGGCGGTCGGATAATTGGGAATACCTTCGAACATGAGCGTCGTCGCGCCATTGGCGAGCGGACCGTAGACGATGTAGCTGTGGCCGGTCACCCAGCCCACGTCGGCGGTGCACCAGTAGACGTCGTTGTCGTGATAATCGAACACGTACTGATGCGTCATTGACGCGTAGGTCAGGTATCCGCCGGAGGTGTGGAGCACGCCTTTGGGTTTGCCGGTGGAACCCGACGTGTAGAGAATGAAGAGCGGATCTTCGGCATTCATCTCGACCGGCGGGCAATCCGGCGAGACTTTCACGAGTTCTTCGTGCAGCCACATGTCGCGGCCTGCGGTCCATGGCACGGGATTGCCGGTACGGCGCACGACGAGAACTTTCTCGCCGCCTTTACAGGTTTTCAGCGCTTCGTCGCAGTTCTTTTTCAGCGGCACGGTTTTGCCGCCGCGCAGGCCTTCGTCGGCGGTGATGATGAACTTGCTTTCGGCGCCGTCGATGCGGTTCTGCAAGCTGTCGGGCGAGAAGCCGCCGAACACCACCGAATGCACCGCGCCGATACGCGCGCACGCCAGCATCGCATACGCTGCTTCGGGGATCATCGGCAGGTAGACGGTGACGCGATCGCCTTTCTTGACGCCGTTGGCGAGCAGCACGTTGGCGAATTTGCACACGCGTTCGTGCAGTTGGCGATAGGTGATTGTTTCACTCACGGAGGGCTCGTCGCCTTCCCAGATGATCGCGACCTTGTCGGCGCGCTGCGTCAGGTGGCGGTCGATGCAGTTGGCGGAGACGTTAAGTGTGCCGTCCTCGTACCACTTGATCGAGACGTCAGGGGCTTTGAACGTGGAGTTTTTGACTTTCGTGTAGGGCTTGATCCAGTCGAGCCGCTTGCCGTGTTCGCCCCAGAAGCCCACCGGATCTTCGACCGAGCGCTTGTACATGGCCTGATACTTTTGCGCGTCGATCCAGGCGCGGCTTTGCCACTCGGCGGGCACGGCATAGGTTTTGTCAGTCATCGGAGATCCTTGGGCTTGTCAGGCTTTCGGCTGGCGCCTGTTCTGACTGTTGTGGCCCTGTTTTACCGGCACCGCTAGCCCTGCCGCAACCGCACCGTTGGTCGAACAGGGTGGGGGAAAGCGCGGGATGCCCATCGATCTGCGGACGAGTGGTCGCTTCCCACTGGTGTCAAGGGGCTAGGGGTGGGGGGCGGTGATCCCAGCCGCATCGTGGTCGCAGTGATCATTCCCCCCACCCTAACCCTCCCCCACAAGGGGGGAGGGAATCCGACCTGAAATTGCGGCACCGTCGATGATCTTTCCAGCGGCTAAGCGTTTTCGCAGTGCTTACGGTAAAGATGCGATCTGCTTTACGGACAGCGCCTGCGGGCGCTTCCATTCTTGGGTCGAGGCTTTACAGTCTGAGCAAATCAACTCGGCAAAGGCTTCAACATGACTGCAATGAACGAGACGATTGGCTTTATCGGCCTTGGCGCGATGGGACGCGGCATGGCGGCAAACTGCGTTAAGCATGGTTTCAAGCTCGAAGTGCTCGATATCGCGCCGGGTCCGGTCGCAGCGCTCGTGGCGCTGGGTGCGAAGGCTGCGTCGTCGGCGGCCGAATTGGCGAAGCGCTGCAGCATCATAGTGACCGTGCTGCCGACGGGCCGGGAGGTGGATCAGATCGTGATGGGCCCGGACGGCCTCTACGCCAACGCCAAGCCGGGGACGCTGGTGATGGACCTGTCGACCGTCGAGCCCGAGATGACCGACAAATTGCACGCGGAAGCCAAGCGCTGCGGCATGAAGGCGGTGGATGCGCCGATCGGTCGGCTGGCGTGGCACGCCGAGCGCGGCGAAAGCCTGTTCATGGTGGGGGCCGAGCCGGATGATTTCGCGCGCGTCGAGCCGTTGCTGAAGGCAATGGGCAGTACCATTCACCATTGCGGTCGGGGTGGCGCGGGCACGCGGACGAAGCTGGTGAACAATTATCTGGCGATCATTTCGTGCCAGTTGAACGCCGAAGCCTTGGCGCTGTCGCAGCGGTTCGGGCTCGACCTCGCCAAAACGCTCGACGTCATTCACGGCACCACGGCAACGAACGGCCAGCTCAAGATCAACTGGCCGAACAAAGTGCTGGCGGGCGACACGTCGCCGGGCTTCACCATCGACCTTGCGCACAAGGATTTGACGCTGATCGTCGGAGCGGCGAATGCGGCGCGCGTGCCATTGCCGATCGCCGCCGCCGCGCGGGAGGCGTTCTCGACGGCGCGGTCGCGTGGCATGGGCGGGCAGGATTTCTCTGCGATGGCAGACCTCATTTGCGACGTGTCGCAGATCGAGCGACCGCGATTGCCGCGCTGAACGATATGGACGGTTGACCTGTGAGGGCGGTCAACAGCGCTTGACATTTCTGCCGTCTGTGGCCGGTTCCTGCAACTCAAGCGTGACACAGGGTGCAGGGAGATACGCATCTTAGCCGACACGCGTGAGTAGGGCGGTGCGTTGCGGAACCGTTCTTTGCACGAAGGCTTGCACGTCGCGCAGACTCTGGCGGCCTTCGGGCAAGATGCGTGCAAAGATCGGCCAAATATGCGGCACGCCGCGCACGAGATGAAACTCCACGGCGATGCCCTGCTCACGTGCCTTGGCAACCAAGCGCGTGGAGTCGTCGCGCAGCACTTCATCGGTGCTGGCAAAAACCTGCAAAGGCGGCAAGCCGCTCAAGTCGGCATAGTGTGGCGATGCACGCGGGTCGCAGGCATCGGTGTCGCCGAGATAGATCCTGGCGGCATCGCGAATGCCTTTTCCGGTGAACATCGCGCACCTCTTCGTGTTCGCATCGATCGAGGCTCCGGTCCCGGCCAAGTCCGTCCACGGCGAGAACAGGATCAATGCCGCCGGCATTCGCATGCCTTTTTCGCGCATTGCCAATGCCGCCGACAACGCCAGGCCACCACCTGCGGAATCGCCTGCCAATACGACGCGGCGCGCGGGGTGATTGCGTTCGAGCCAACCGGCTGCGGCCACCGCGTCTTCGAGGGCTGCGGGAAAACGATGTTCGGGCGCGAGCCGATAATCCAGCGAATAAACAGGCGCGTCGCAGTGCTTCGCCATGCCGATCGATAATTGCCGGTGCGTCTGGGGAGAGCCGAAGAAATAGCCGCCGCCGTGCAGATAGAGCACGACCAGATCGTCGCGCAATGATGTGCCGTTCGCACGGTCCACCACCTCGAACGTCAATCCGTCGGCTTCCAGTGGCGCGGCTTTCCAGCCGTCCGGGACCTGTAAGATGCGCGGTCGAGGGGTGCCGACGCGTGCGCGGGTGCGCTCGATGTCGATGCCATGACGCGCGGCGCGCTTCATGGTGAAGCGCAGCATCGTGTTGAGCAGGTATGATTGCCAACTTGCCATGAGTTATCTTCTGTCGCCAACGGGTTCGCATGTCACGCTGCGTTGCGCCGCCAGCGCGTCGCTCATGTTCGTTTTGTCGAGAACCAGAATGCGCGCCAGGATCACGCCGGTCACGTCCGCTGTCGGAACGAACTTGGCTGCCGGAAGCGTCGTTGCGATGCGCGGTGCGTCGGCCGCAAGCCCCAGTACGAGATGTGCTGTGGCCTGATCGGGGACATCTGCGGCGTTGAGCTTGAAGACGTTGTCGGTGTTGGTATCGAAAACCGACACCGACCAGTATGTCGTCGGAGGTGTGATCGAGACGCGTACGGGTCCGGCACTGACGTCGAACACGCACAGCGCATAGAGAAGATCGGGGCTCGGCTTGACGATGCTGCGCGACGTCTCGGTGGGCAAAGGTTGGGCAACGATGCGATTGACGCCTGCCGTCGCCGCCACCCGCGACATGACGGTTCGCATGATGCCGATGGGGATCAGCATCACGATTACTACGTGCAGAATGCCAGCTAACGCCAGCGTTACAGCCACCAGTTTGAGCCACCGCAGTTTCATTCGGCGCACGCCCCCACAGGAGCCACGGACGGCAAGGCTATCTTCGACAAATTCGACAGGGTCTCGGGCGTCGCGTTGTAGATGCGGAACAACAGGCTCAGACCGTCGCCGCGGCCGGTCGGCAACCAATGACCGGGATGCTCGTTCGGCGCGGCGATGATGCGAAACGTGCCGGCTTGTCCAATCGCCAAGTTGCCCATGTTGAAGGAGAAGCGACCCGCAGCGTTAGGGATCAGGAAATGGTCGTCGCCGTATGCGGTGATGCTCCACCATCGGGCGCCTACCGGCTGGCCCTCGATGGCATAGGTGCAGCGCGCACGTAATGGCCGCCCCGCATCATCGACGACTGCGGAGAAATAAATGGCTTCCGCCGGGCTGAGCGCGAACAGGCCAGTCAGCGCAACATGCGCGCGTGCATACATACCCGCGTCCACGCTGCCGGTCGCCGTTCCCGCGCGCCAAGCGCCGTTGACGATGGCCATTTGCTGCGGCGCGCGCAGGACCATCCACCACGCGGACGCTGTCGCCAGCATGACGGCGACCACGACGACACCGAAACCGGTCGCCAAACGGCTGCTCATGATGCGCTAGCCGTGCCGGGTTTCGCCCCAAGCCGCCGTTCACGGCCCGTTGCGCGCCGTTGCAGCTTTTGCAGCCATTTCGCGTAGCCGACAGGCATCAGACGCTGCAGCCTGTCGACCAGCCGCGCATCGCCACCAATGAGAATGCGCACTTGGTTGCGCAGGATGCCGTCGACGATCGTCTCAGCCGCTTGCTCGGGTGTCGAGCGGGCCAATCGCGCGAAGGTGTCGACAAGTTCACCCTTCTGATTGGACAGGTTGGTCGCCCGCGCGTTGCTGACGATATTGGTTTTTATGCCACCGGGATGCACGGTCGAAACAGTCACGGGCCAATTGCGTTCGGCGCACTCGTGACGCAAAGACTCTGTATAGCCGCGCACGGCGAACTTGCTGGCAGCGTAGGCTGCCGACCCCGGCGGTCCGATCAAGCCGAAGATGCTGGATATGTTGACGATGTGCGCTTCCTTGAGCGCACTGAACTGTGGCAGGAATTCCCGGCAGCCATACACGACTCCCCAGAAGTTGACCGCCATCAACCACTCGAAGTCAGCCAGCGTCACGTCGTCGTGGTCGCCCAACAATGCCACCCCGGCGTTGTTGACGAGGATGTTGAGTTTGGGATGGTCGGCCAAGGCACTCTTGGCGAATGCGGCCACGTCTGCCTGCTTCGACACATCCAGCGTCGCCACCGTGACTTTGACGGGGTGCTTGGCGCGAATGACGTCCTGAACTGAGGCCAAAGCCTGAGCATCGCGATCGGCGAGCGCCAGATCGCACCCAAGCTCGGCAAAGCGCATGGCGAGCGCTCGGCCAATACCGCTGCCGGCGCCGGTGATCGCCGCGGCTGCGCCTTTGATCTGTGTCATGCAGCTTTTCCCCCAGGTACCGCACGGTGTCGCACGAGATGACGTGTTGACTTCATTGGTGTCATCTCTTCCGATGCCGGTCAAATCGGCGCACCGCTCCGGGGAACCTGAATGACTACTCAGCACATCGACGTTTTGATCGTAGGCGCGGGGCTGTCCGGCATCGGTGCGGCTTATCACCTGCAGACACTGTGTCCGCAGAAATCCTATATCATTCTCGAGGGGCGAGAACGCCTCGGTGGCACGTGGGACCTTTTCCGCTATCCTGGCATTCGCTCTGATTCCGATATGTTCACGCTGGGGTATTCGTTCCGGCCGTGGACCGACGCCAAGGCGATCGCCGACGGCCCGTCGATCCTGAAGTACATCACCCAAACCGCAGTCGACAACGGCATCGACAAGAAGATTCGCTTCAATTCGCGCGTCAAAAGTGCGGCGTGGGATCAGGCAACGGCGCTGTGGACGGTCGAGGTCGAGCAACGCGCGGATGCGGGTGGGCATCCAGAGCGCCATCAAGCGAGCGCCGAGGGTCTCAAGCAGTACACGTGCAACTTTCTATTCATGTGCAGCGGCTATTACAATTACGAAGCGGGTTACACGCCCGAGTTTAACGGTCGTGACCGGTTCAAGGGCCCCATCGTACATCCGCAGAAGTGGAGCGAAGATATCGACTACGCGGGCAAGCGCGTCGTCGTCATCGGCAGCGGCGCGACGGCTGTGACATTGGTGCCGGCGATGGCTGAGACGGCCGCCCACGTGACCATGTTGCAGCGCTCGCCGACCTATGTCGTTTCGCGGCCGTCGGCGGACGCGACTGCGGACAAATGGCGCAAGCGCCTGCCTGCAAAGACCGCGCATCGCATGGTGCGGTGGAAGAACGTGTTGTGGGGCATGTATGTCTATCGGATCGCCAAAAAGCGCCCCGAAGGCATGAAACAATTTTTGACCAACGGCGTGCGGGAAGCGTTGGGGCCGGACTATGACGTCCAAAAGCATTTCACGCCGAGCTATAATCCGTGGGATCAGCGTATGTGCCTGATCCCAGACGGCGATCTGTTCAAGGCCATCAAAGACGGCCGCGCGTCGGTGGTGACGGATCAGATCGAGACGTTCACGGAAACCGGCATCAAGCTTGCCTCCGGCGCTGAATTGCCAGCCGATCTTATCGTGACGGCCACTGGGCTGGATCTGCTAGTGCTGGGCGATGTGCGGTTGACCGTCAACGGGCTGGCAGTCGATCCGGCAAAGACAATGACCTACAAGGGCATGATGTATTCCGACGTGCCCAACATGGCGGTCGCGACCGGATACACGAATGCGTCGTGGACGTTGAAGTGCGATCTGACGTGCGAATACGTGTGCCGGATGCTGAATTACATGGAGAAGAACAATTATCAGCAGTGCACGCCGCGGCGCACGGATCCGTCTGTTACCGAAGAACCGTGGGTCGATTTTTCGTCCGGTTATATCATGCGATCGCGCGACAAGTTTCCAAAGCAAGGCAGCAAACGGCCGTGGAAACTGCACCAGAACTACGCGCGCGATCTGTTGGCGCTGCGGTTCGGGTCGATCACGGATGGGGTGCTCGAATACAAGCGTGCGCCCAATGCGATGAAAGCGGCGGCCGAGCCAAGTCGCACGAAAGAGCCGGCATGACGCTTATTCGGCCGCCTGGGCAACGGTAGGGGCGTCGCCAGCAACGGTGGTCCGGCGCACGTCACGCGGCTGCGTTTCGTCATAGCGGCGGCCACGGTGCATGGTCTGACGGTTGTCCCACATGACGAGATCGTAAGGCTTCCATTTGTGCACGTAGACGAAACGCGGCTGTGTCGCGTGCTCGTTCAGGTCGCGAAGCAGAATGCGTGCTTCGGGTGTAGGCCGACCGAGGATAGTGCCGGCATGCGACGAGAGGTACAGCGACTTGCGCGCTGTCACGGGATGCGACCGCACCAGCCGCTGCCGGACCGGGGCAAACAGTTGCTTTTCTTCGTCGGTGTATTCGGTAAAGCCGAGCGAGCCGCGAGAAAACATCAGTGAATGTTCGCACACGAGATCGGCGATTTCGGCTTTCGAGTCGTCGTCGAGCGCGTCAAAGGCCGCGCGCATGTCGGCGAATTCGGTGTTGCCGCCGTTGCGGTTGACGGTTCGCGCCGACAGCAACGAATACTTGGCTGGTATTGCACGAAATGAACTATCGGAATGCCACAGCATGTTGCCGAGGTTGAACAGCCGTTGACGGCTGTCGCGAGCCAGTGGCGTCCCGTCCTTGGATAAGTTCGAGACGTCGTTCATGCCTGACTGCAGGCGCAGATCGGTTGACTTGGTGACGTTGCCGCCGCGCGCGTTCTCGATCGCGCCGAAGTTCTTGCTGAAGACGATCTGCTGCTCGTCGGTGATCGCCTGATCGCGAAAGACCAGCACGGCATAGGTATCCATGCCGGCTTCCAGGGCGGCGACATCGGCTGAGGATACGGGTTCGGCGATATTGATGCCGGACACTTCGGCGACGAACCCGGGCGTGATCGGTCGCAGCGCAACGGTCATGGCGGATCCTCGAATACGGCCTTGAGTTAAACGCGATCTCGCGCCGTTCGCGCCATCGCGATGAAGGCAATGCCGGAGAACATAAGGTTGATGCCGAGCAAAAGCCCGATCACCCAGAGCGCCGACGTCGGCAGTTGCTGCCAGATCATAAAGGCGACCACGATGCCGAGAACGCCGCCGGCCAGCAACAGGCCCCAGCCCTGCATCGGGCGAATACGGAACGCCATGATGCAACGTAAAATGCCGTCGAACAGCATCATAAGCGCGAGGAAGACAGTGAGTGTGACGACCCCTTTGATGGGGTTCAGCCACAGGATGATACCGGCCGCCAGATAAAGAAGCCCTATGACGAGGCCGATCGCGAAGCCCTGCCATTGGCGCGCGGCGAAAGCGTGGACACACTGGGCGATGCCGGAAATGACGAATGCTGCGGCGATCCAGAGTTCAACGGCAAGGCCGCCAGCCAACGGAAACACCACGGCCAAGACGCCGGCGACGATCAACGCGACGCCGAGAAAAATGAACCAGCGGCGGTGCGCTGCAATTATGCCGTCGGCATCGATCACGGTAACGTGGGCCAAAATGCACCTCCAGTACGACAGACCAAAGCAAAAGGGTATGCCTGTGTTCTGGCGAACGCAACCGGGGGCTTGTTTGGGGGGCTTGTTTGGGCCTCACGCGCTGGTCGCGCTCCGGCCGGGGCGCACTACCGTGCGACGCCGGTCGGCTACGTGCGCCCAAGGCGCAGGTGGGGCCGCCGAAACGCGCCCAAGGCGCAGGCGGGGCCGCCGAAACCCGCCCAAGGCGCAGGTGGGGCCGCTACAACGAAAAAAGAGAAAGATCGAAGCCGAGCGGCGGCTTCGTATCTTTCTCCCAACCTGTGCCGTCCCTGCTCCGTATCGCTCCGTTTGGGACAGAGCGAAGCACGGAGCACGTCCGGAATAAACGGCAATCGCCGTTTACGAGGCTTTTTTCACGACTTTGGCAACCGGCTTCTTCGTCGTCTTCACAGCGGCCGGCTTCTTCATCGATTTCACAGCCTTTTTGACGGGCTTTGCATCGACGCACTTGCCAACCTTCGCGTCCCACTTCTGCTTGCCGACGACGCAGCCCATCTTGCTCATTTTAGCAGAGGCTGCAGCGGCGGTGTCGATCGCGGAGAAACTCGCTAATACGAACGCAGACATCGATAAGGCAACAATTGCTTTGCGCATTCGTTGTCATCCTTGTTTAGGTTTCTGTTGATGTGACTCGGACGCAACAGACAGGCGTTGTTAGCTGACCCGCTACAACCGTGTCACCCAAGGTGGCGCTGAAAAGTTGAGCGCTGTGTCCCCTTTGCGCCTGCGGCTCGGTGCGATAGACGATGTGTCGGATATCGTGGAACAAGCCGGCGGCGGCAGCAGGATTGAAATCGTTATGTCGTTCAATACGTTCGGGCACATGTTTCGTATTACGACGTGGGGAGAGAGCCATGGGCCGGCGATCGGCGTCGTGGTGGATGGCTGCCCGCCCGGATTGACGTTCAGCCTCGAGCGCGACGTGCAGGCGCATCTCGACAAGCGGCGCCCGGGCCAATCGCGCCACACCACGCAGCGGCGCGAGCCGGATATCGCACGCGTGCTGTCGGGCGTGGTGGAAGGCGAGGGCGGGCTGCTGACGACCACCGGAACACCGATCCACCTGATGATTGAGAACACCGATCAGCGCTCCAAGGATTACGGTGCGCTTGTGCATACGTTTCGGCCGGGTCATGCCGACTACACCTATTGGGCAAAATATGGCGTGCGCGATCATCGGGGCGGTGGCCGTTCGTCCGCGCGCGAGACCGCGTGCCGGGTGGCTGCCGGAGGGATTGCGCGGCTGGTCATCGAGAAGCTGGCGCCGGGGGCGCGTCTGCGGGGTGCACTGGTGCAGATGGGGGCGCGCCGCATTCCAGCCGAGCAACGCGGGGGACGCTGGAGTTCGACGACGCTCGACGCGAACGATTTCTTTTGCCCCGATGCAGCGACGGCAGAGGCCTGGGCTAAAGATCTCGACGCTATCCGCAAGGCGGGATCGTCGATCGGGGCGGTGGTCGAGATCATCGCGGAAGGGATGCCGGCGGGGCTTGGTGCACCGCTGTACGGCAAGCTCGATGCGGACCTCGCCAGCGCCATGATGAGCATCAACGCGGTCAAGGGCGTGGAAATCGGTGACGGCATGGCGGTCGCCGAATTGACCGGGGTCGAGAACGCCGACGAGATCCGCAGCGGCAACGAGGGTAAGCCGCTGTTTTTATCGAATCATGCGGGCGGTGTCCTGGGCGGCATTTCGACCGGGCAGGACATCGTCTGCCGCTTTGCGGTCAAGCCGACGTCGTCGATCCTGACGCCGCGCCGGACCATCGACGAGGCCGGTCAGGAAACCGATATCGCGACCAAGGGGCGGCACGATCCGTGCGTCGGTATCCGTGCGGTGCCGGTGGGCGAAGCGATGATGGCGCTAGTGCTGGCAGATCATCTGCTGCGGCATCGCGGGCAGGTGGGCTGAAATGACCGCTGCGGAACCGCGCAAGGGCCGGTCGATTTCCGCTGATTTGGCGATGGCCCCGATCTACGGTTATCGCGCCGATCCAAAGGTGCCTGCTTTCGACGACAGCAAAGCGTTGATCGTTTACGACGGCGTGTGCGTGCTGTGCTCCAGCTTCATGCGTAGGATCGCCGCGCGAGACACGGCGGGCACCATTCAATTTGCGAGCGCACAATCGCCGCTGGGGCAAGCGCTGTTCGCCCACTTCGGGTTGGACCCCGCTGCCTTCGAAACTGTGCTGCTGCTCGATGCGGGCCGCGCCTATGGCAAACTCGACATGGTGACGAGGCTTGCAAGACGGTTCGGCGGCGGATGGCGTATGCTCCAGGGGCTGAAACTGCTGCCGCGATTACTGCAGGATCTGGCTTATGATCTGGTTGCCAAAAACCGATACCGGCTGTTCGGACGGACCGAGACGTGCATGATCCCCGACGCGTCGTGGCGTGGGCGAGTCATAGATCATCCGGGCACGTAGGATACGGTTGGTTGCTGTGGCTGTCGGGGACAGGCGATGACAAAGGCGGACTTATCTCGAGTGGACATGCGAAAGACAGCGACGGGGTGGCGCGGCTACATCGGCGGCTTCACGCCTGAACTTGTCGTCGCCCTGCGCGCCGGATACAGCCGAGGCGACTTCGCCGCCGATTTCATGGCCGGCATAACGGTGGCGACGCTGGCTCTGCCGCTGTCGCTGGCGATCGCGATCGGGTCGGGCGCCGATCCGGCCAAGGGATTGATCAGCGCGGTGATCGGGGGCGGACTGGTGTCGGCACTCGGTGGGACACGTTTTCAGATCGGCGGTCCAGCGGCGGCTTTCATCGTCGTCATCGGCGGGATCGTGACGCGGCATGGTTATGACGGGCTGCTGCTGGCAACCGCCATGGCGGGCGTGATCCTGATGCTGGCCGCGCTGTTCAAGCTCGGGACGTTCGCGAAGTATGTGCCAGGCCCGGTCATACTTGGTTTCACCTCCGGTCTGGGGGTCGTGATCGCGGCGGGGCAACTCAAAGATTTTTTCGGGCTCAGTGGCGCCGTGCCGACGGAGTTCGTCGAGCGCATTGTGGCGCTCTGGCACGCGCGGTCGACGTTCAATCCGGCGGCACTGATGATCGGGCTGCTCGGGATGGCGCTGGTGCTGGCGACCAGCCGCCTCAGACCGCGTTGGCCTGGGCTGTTGATCGCCATCGTCGCCGCGTCGGGTCTGGTCTGGACACTGGGACTTTCGGTTGAGACGGTCGGCTCGCGGTTCGGGGCGTTGCCCAGCACTCTGCCGACACCGTCGCTTCCGGTAGCGACCCTCGCGCGGATCAGTGATCTGTTGCCGACGGCTTTCACGATGGCGTTGCTGATCGGCATCGAATCGCTACTGTCGGCAACGGCTGCCGACGCCATCGCGGGCACGCGCCATCGCCCTAACGCCGAGATCATGGGGCAAGGCGTGGCCAACGTCGTTGCGGCGCTGTTTTCCGGACTGCCGGTCACCGGCGTCATCGCGCGCACGGGCACGAACATTCACGCGGGCGCGCGCACGCCTGTCGCCGGCGTCATTCACGCCGTGGTCGTGCTGAGCTTCGTGCTGCTACTTGCGCCGCTGGTGGCGTTTCTGGCGTTGCCGTGTCTTGCGGCGGTGCTGCTGACGATCGCGTGGCGGCTGATCGACTATCACGAAATCAGCCGCTTTCTGAGAACCGCGCCGCGTGACGATGCGGCGGTGTGCGGGCTGACGGCGCTGCTGACGATCTTCGCAGATCTCAACGTCGCGCTGAGCGTCGGCGTCGGATTGGCGGCGGCCCTGTTCATGCATCGCATGGCCGAATTGCCGGGGCACGAACTGGCGCAGCACGATCCGGAGACCGCTCTAGGCGGTGTGCGTCAACTGATCTTTCGCGGGCCGATGTTTTTTGGCCAGGCAGCGCGCATGACGGACGCGCTGCGTGATGCTCATCACGACACGCGCGTGCTGTTGCTCGACCTGGGCGAAGTTCCGTTGATCGATGCGACGGCCATCGATGTGCTCGGCGATATTGCTGCCGAGTGCCGCAGTCACGGCTGCATCATCATTTTGGCGGGCCTGCAGCAGCAGCCGCACGCTGCCTTGATGCGGGCGGGATTTCTGGCGCATGCCGACGTGCACGTGGCCGCGACCTCGCACGAAGCGTGGTCGCTGGCGCAGACACTCGGCGCGGCGTGTTAAGCGAGCCGTTGCGTCAACGTGGCAGGTCGCTGCGATGCTGCGGCGACAACGCCTTGTCGATGGCATGAGCCGCCTGCCGGCCTTCGCGGATCGCCCACACGACAAGCGATTGGCCGCGCCGCATATCGCCTGCCACAAACACATTCGGCCGCGACGTGGTGTAACTGCGATCGTCGGCCTTGACGTTGCCGCGTGCATCGAGATCGAGCGCCAGTTGCGAGATGACATCGTCGGCGACAGGGGCGACGAAGCCCATCGCCAGCAGCACCATGTCGGCTGGCAGCGAAAACTCGGTGCCGGGGATCTCCTTGAATTTCTCGTCGATGCGGGCGCACACCAGCGTCGTGACTTGGCCGCCTTTTCCCTCGAAGCGCTTCGTGGTCACGGCGAATTCGCGGACAGCGCCTTCGGCCTGCGATGACGATGTGCGCATCTTGAGCGGCCAGTGCGGCCAGCTCAGTTGCTTGTTTTCCTTCTGCGGTGGCGCGGGCATGATCTCGAGTTGCGTAACGGATTTCGCGCCCTGGCGGATCGAGGTGCCGATGCAGTCCGATCCCGTGTCGCCGCCGCCGATGACGACGACGTGCTTGCCGGTTGCCAGATCCTCGGTGCCGAGGCCGAGCGCCTCGCTGGCAACGCGACGGTTCTGTTGCGGCAGGAAATGCATGGCGTAATGGACACCGCGCAGGTCACGACCGGGCACGACGAGATCGCGCGGTTTCTCGGCGCCGCCAGCGAGCAGCACCGCATCGAACTGCGCTTCCAGATCTTCGATCTTGTGCGTGGCACCGACGTGGGCGTTGCAGACGAACGTGACGCCTTCCGCTTCCATTTGTTTCACGCGCCGTGCGACGACGTGTTTTTCCATTTTGAAATCGGGAATGCCATAGACCATCAATCCGCCGGGGCGGGCGTTTTTCTCGAATACGGTCACGGCGTGGCCGGCGCGGCCGAGTTGTTGGGCGGCAGCCAATCCCGCCGGCCCGGACCCAACGACGGCAATCTTTTTGCCCGTCTTTTTCAGTGCGGGCTGGGGCACGATCCAGCCTTCGGCCCAGCCCTTGTCGACGATGGCGCATTCGATGGTTTTGATGGCCACCGGATTGTCGTCGAGATTGAGCGTGCAGGCCGCTTCGCAGGGCGCGGGACAAATGCGGCCGGTCACCTCGGGGAAATTGTTGGTTGAGTGCAGGTTGTCGAGCGCCTGCCGCCAGTGCCCGTTGTAGACGAGATCGTTCCAGTCGGGGATCTGGTTGTTGACCGGGCAGCCGCCAGTGCCGCCACTGTGACAATAGGGAATGCCGCAGTCCATGCAGCGCGCGGCCTGAATTTTAGTGTCCTTATCGCCCAACGGAACGACGAATTCGCCCCACGTTTTCACGCGGCTTTCGACCGGCTCATACGGCCGTTCGGCACGCTTGAACTCCATGAAACCTGTGATCTTGCCCATGTCGGAATGCCCTGTCGTCGTCGCCGTACTGGATCGGAGGTTGCGTCAAATTAGTTTCAAGTGCTGCTCGCAGGCAGCTATCCATTTTCGGATGTTCGGCCGGTGGCTCATGTCGAAGCCGCCTTTGTGGGCGTTGCGGGTGTAGGCGAACAGCGCGATGTCGGCGATCGTCATGCGGTCGGACACAAGCCAGATTTTCGACCCGAGATGGCTCTCCATATGATCGAGCGCCTTTTCGCCGCGCTCGACGCGAAACGGCTCACGCGTTTCCTTGCTCTGGCCTTTGTAGGTCATGTGCCCGATCATGTTGGCTATGAAGAACTCGTGACTGTTCTGTTCCCAGAACAACCACTCGTCGACTTTCGCCTGCACAAACGCATCGTCCGGGAGAAGTGCCGAGCCGCGCGCGAGAAAGCGGATGATCGCGTTGGATTGCGCGAGACAACGGCCGTCGTCGAGTTCAACGAACGGTACTTGTCCCTGCGGGTTCTTGGCCAGAAACTCAGGCGTGCGGGTTTTGCCGTGCACGCTGTCGATCTCGACCCAGTCATAGGGCAATCCGAGATAGTCAGCGGTGTAGCGGACCTTGTCGCAATTGCCGGAGAGAACGTCGCCGTAGATTTTCATGGTGCCTCCGGTAGAGCACGTTGGCGCACCCGCCCTGGTTCAATCACCGCCAAATGCCCCTGCAAACCGCTACCAAGCTTATCGATCACTGCGCACAGGCCCGTCACAACGACGGCAAGGTCGCCGGAAAAGCGAGCAGCATGGGCAATCACAACGCCAGCCGACGGTTTACCGTCGCGCATCGTCAGATCTCCAAAATCGCGATCCTCAGTGACGACGATACGACCTTCACGAGTCGCCAAAGCCAGGACATCGACATCGGATTGTCCTGGGCAGATTTCTCTCGCCCACGCGACGTCGTGACCGAGCAACCGAAGCTCCAAACACATCCGCTTTGGAAAACATTCATCGATTAGGATGTGCACGCACTACTCCGCCGCCGCGACTAGACGTTCGTCGCCGAGAAAGTCAGCGGCGAATGCCTGTGCGGCCAGTATGTCCTCGTGCGTCAGGCCGGGGTACTCGGACAACAATTCTGTTTCCGTCACGCCTCTTCCCAACCACCGCAGAACCGTCTCCACTGGAACACGAGTTCCGCTGATGACAGGTTTGCCCGACATGATCTTTGGATCCCAGGTGATCCGTGCGTGTTGCATCTCGGTCTCCTAATTATGTCTGCAGGCCGCGCGCTCACTCTGCCGCCTTTGCTTTTGGTTTTGACTTTTTGCGCACGCCGATTTGCAGCGCGTCGACGTTGGTGCGGTCGGCATCCTGGTGCGCGCCCATTTCCGCTAGCGCGCGGCGATATTCGACCGGCATGACCTTGCGGAACTTCTTCTGCCACGCCGGCCAATCGGCGAGAATGGTCTTCGCCTTGGTCGAGTTGGTGTAGTGCGCGTGCCGCGTGATCAGCATGTGCAGACGCTCGGCGTCCTGGCCTGTCATGTTCTGCATGACGTCGACGAGACCGTGACCGGCGAGGTCGCCGCCCTGGTTGGCAAGCTTACGCATGACCTCTTCTTCGGCTGCCACAGGTTCGAGTTCGATCATTGCGAGATTGCACTTGGCTTCAAAGTCGCCGGCCTCGTCGAGTACGTACGCGATGCCGCCGCTCATGCCCGCCGCGAAGTTGCGACCAGTCGTTCCCAACACGACGACGACGCCGCCGGTCATGTATTCGCAGCCGTGATCGCCGGTGCCTTCGACGACGCAGACGGCGCCTGAGTTGCGCACCGCGAAGCGCTCACCGGCGACGCCGCGCAAGTATGCTTCGCCGAGAATGGCGCCGTACAGCACGGTATTGCCCGCGATCATGCTCTCTTCCGGCACGATCCCGCTCTTGGGATCAGGACGCACGATCAGCTTGCCACCCGACAACCCTTTGCCGACGTAGTCGTTGGCTTCGCCAATCA
>JANLYD010000201.1:0-3586 GCA_031365465.1 Hyphomicrobiaceae bacterium | reverse complement strand
GAAGTCGGCGGCGATTACGCGTTTCGTATTCGCGGCGAAGCCCACGTCTGGCGCCCGGATACGGTTGCCGATCTACAGCATGCCGTGCGCTCGACCGATAATGCCGACGCGATGGCCGGTAAAGTTCCGGCGAAATTCCGCGCGTTCTCCAAGAGCATTAACGAGCAGGCCGAACAGCTGTTGACGATGCGCGGCCTGTTCCGCATTCGCTCGGCCGAAGAAATGGGCCGCAAGCCAGTGCCGATCGACGAAGTGGAATCGGCAGCCGATCTCGTCAAGCGCTTCTCGACAGGCGCCATGAGCTACGGCTCGATTTCGCGCGAGGCACACACGACGCTCGCCATCGCCATGAACCGCATCGGCGGCAAATCGAACACGGGCGAAGGCGGCGAGGAATCGGATCGCTACAAGCCGCTTCCCAACGGCGACAACATGCGCTCGGCCATCAAGCAGGTGGCGTCCGGCCGCTTCGGCGTGACGACGGAGTATCTCGTCAACTCCGACATGATGCAGATCAAGATGGCCCAGGGCGCCAAGCCCGGCGAAGGCGGCCAGTTGCCCGGCCATAAGGTCGATGCGACGATTGCCAAGGTGCGCCACTCGACGCCGGGCGTCGGCCTCATTTCGCCGCCGCCCCATCACGACATCTATTCGATCGAAGATCTGGCGCAGCTGATTTTCGACTTGAAGAACGTCAATCCGGCAGCCGACGTGTCGGTCAAGCTCGTGTCGGAAGTCGGTGTTGGCACGGTGGCCGCGGGCGTCGCCAAGGCGCGCGCCGATCACGTCACGATCGCCGGTTATGAAGGCGGCACGGGTGCCTCCCCGCTGACCTCGATCAAGCACGCTGGATCCCCGTGGGAAATCGGCCTTGCTGAAACGCATCAGACGCTGGTCGTCAATCGCTTACGCTCACGCATCGCCGTGCAGGTCGATGGCGGCTTGCGCACGGGCCGCGACGTCATCGTCGGCGCGCTTCTGGGTGCTGACGAATTCGGCTTTGCCACGGCACCCCTGATCGCGGCCGGCTGCATCATGATGCGCAAGTGCCATCTCAATACGTGCCCCGTCGGCGTCGCCACGCAGGACCCCGTTCTGCGCGCGCGCTTCACCGGCAAGCCCGAGCACGTCGTCAACTACTTCTTCTTCGTCGCAGAGGAGGTCCGCGAGATCATGGCAGCCCTCGGCGTGCGGAAACTCACCGAACTCATCGGCCAGACCGACATGCTCGACAAGGAACGCGCCATCGAACACTGGAAGGCGCGCGGCCTCGACTTCGGCAAGCTGTTCCATAAGCCGCAAGCCGCCAAGGGCGATGCGATCTACAATTGCGATCGCCAGAACCACGGCCTCGACAAGGTGCTCGACAACAGGCTGATCGCGCTCGCTATGCCAGCACTCGAAACTAAAAAGCCGGTGCGCCACGAGGTCGACATCCGCAACGTCGATCGCTCGACGGGCGCCATGCTGTCGGGCGAAATTGCCAAGCGCTACGGCCACGCTGGATTACCGGAAGACACGATCTGGATGACGCTGAAGGGCACGGCGGGACAAGCGTTCGGCGCCTGGGGCGCAAAGGGCTTGACGCTCGACCTCGTCGGCGAAGGCAATGACTATGTCGGCAAGGGCCTGTCAGGGGCTAAGCTCATCGTGCGGCCCAACGCGCTCTCGGGCATCGTGCCGGAAGAGAGCATCATCGTCGGCAACACGGTGATGTATGGCGCCATCCTGGGTGAGTGCTATTTCCGCGGCATCGCGGGCGAGCGCTTCGCCGTGCGCAATTCGGGCGCCTATGCCGTCGTCGAAGGCACGGGCGATCACGGCTGCGAATACATGACGGGCGGCGTCGTTGTCGTGCTCGGCCCCACCGGACGTAACTTCGCGGCCGGCATGTCGGGCGGCATCGCCTACGTGCTCGACGAAAAGGGCGATCTCGAAGGCCGTCTCAACAAGGAGATGGTAGAGCTGGAAGCGATCAAGGCGGATGCCTCGCTGATGTTCAAGTTGGCCAAGCCCAATGGCGACGCAGCCAGTACGCCGCTCGCCGACGTCATGCTCGATATGCGCGAGCAGGATGCTGAGCGGCTGCACGCTCTACTGTCGCGCCACGCGCACTACACCAACTCAGCCAAGGCGCAGGCGATCTTGAAGAACTTCGAAACTTATCTGCCGAAGTTCCGCAAAGTCATGCCGACCGAGTACCGCCGCGCTCTGACGGAACTGGCGAAGGCACGGGACGCGGAGTCGGCACAGGTGCGAGCTTGATCACGCAACACGATACGGATTGCGAATCGTGAGCCCGTCGATGACTTGGCCATCTTGCAAGTCCTCGGAATACAGCGTCGTACAACCGGCGAGGACGGCGGCTGCGATAATGCTCGCGTCGTATATGCCAAACATATATCGTTTGGCATATACGACAGCCTGCTCTTGGGTCGCGAGCGTCAAGGGGACCACATCGCAGGTTGACTTGATGGCATTCAGCACGTCGTCCACTTGGTCCCAGCCCAAGTTGAATTTTCTGCCGCGGAGTACGCGCGTCGTCTCGTTCAGTACTTGTACGCTGACGACGCCACCGGCTTTGATCAAGCCGCGACTGACCAGTCGCGTACTGTCGCGCCGATCCGTTAGGTATATGATGACATTCGTATCGAAGAAGTTCTGGCCCATGGCTCAATCGCGGCTGTTCGCTTCGTCGCGGTCGAACTTGAAATCTGCTGGCATGGTGCCTTTCAGCCTGTCGATACGTTCGAAAAGCACTTCGGTGCTCGCCGGTAATTCGGGTCGTACAATCTCTACAACGCCGTTTCGGCCGATCTGGATGTCCAGTTCGTCGCCTTCCTTCCATTCGAGTTTCTTGGCAATTTCGGAAGGAATGCGCACCGCTAGGCTGTTACCCCACTTTGCAAGTTGCATCTGACAGCTCCGGATATACAGGAATATCAATGTATATCCTATCACGTATATACATACCGTCAAGACACCCAAACTAGGGTCACCACTATGGGCAAGCCTACTGGATTTCTGGAACTCGATCGCGCCGACCGGAGCTATAAGCCGGTCGCGGAGCGCGTGCAGCACTACAAGGAATTCGTGGTGCCGCTGGCCGAGACCGAGGTCAAGGCGCAGGCGTCGCGTTGTATGGATTGCGGCATTCCGTTTTGCCACACTGGCTGCCCGGTCAACAATCAGATCCCCGACTGGAACGACCTCGTCTATCAGGGCGACTGGAAACAGGCGGCCGACAACCTGCACTCGACCAACAACTTCCCCGAAGTGACGGGCCGCATCTGCCCGGCGCCGTGCGAAGCATCGTGCACGCTGAACATCGACGACAAGCCGGTGACGATCAAATCGATCGAGTGCTCGATTGCCGACCGCGCCATTCAGGAAGGCTGGATCGTTCCCCAGCCGCCCGACAAGAAGACCGGCAAGCGCGTCGCCATCATCGGCTCAGGACCCGCCGGCATGGCAGCCGCCCAGCAGCTCGCGCGCGCCGGCCACGATGTGCACGTCTATGAAAAGAGCGCGCGTCCCGGCGGCCTGATGGTCTACGGCATTCCCGACTTCAAAATGGAAAAGGGCG
>JANLYD010000162.1:0-2542 GCA_031365465.1 Hyphomicrobiaceae bacterium | reverse complement strand
CCCGATGCAGATCTACCGCAAAAGCATTGCAGCCGCTGGGACCGGCTCGTTGATCGAGCAGCCGCGCACGTGCAAAATGCCAGCAAGTCAAAGCTATCAGCTGAAGATGCAAAAGGTGCAGTATGAAAGCAGTTCTTTGGTGAACAGGCAGAACCCGCTGCGCTGCCAATACAGAACCTTGATCTGGTTGCGGAAGCAAACGACATTCAACATACTGATCGCCGTTTGTGGTGATCGAATACCGGTGGCATCCGCTGCACGGTCAACGATTGCGTGCAGTCCGGCGGTCTGGTCGTCGCGGTGACGCGACGATTGATGTCGAGGTGCGGTTGGGTGTCAGCCGCGAAATTCCTGCCTGGATGTGTTCCGTGTCGGCCTGCGCACCCCTGACACTTGGTGCGCCGCTCGTGTCGGTGGACGCTCTCAATGAGCTGGGCGCTGTGCTTGCGGTACTACTGCAGAATCGTTCGCCGGCGCGCCAAATGGTCTCCTCACCTGTGCAGGAGGCTCCGCATGAACCGACGACCTCATCACCCCAGCAACCAGATGGCCATGGATCTTCGTCGCGATCCGAAAGCTCAGCTGCAGGTGCACGACCCAGCAGCCGTGCTGCAAGCCATCGCCGATCTTCTCCTCGGAGCCCTCGGCGAACAGGTGGAGGACGACGCGACGCCAACAACAGCGACGGAGAGGGGCAGCCATGAACTCGAAGATCGCATCTGACCATCTGCGCCGCGGTGCCGTCGTCTATGTGCGCCAATCGACCCTGACGCAGGTTGCTGAGCACACGGAGAGCCAGCGGCGCCAATACGCTCTTGCGGACGCGGCGCGTGCAGCAGGCTTTAGTGCCGTCGAGACCATCGACGACGATTTGGGACGATCCGGTTCCGGCCTGACGGATCGCCCGGGCTTCCAGAAGCTCGTGGCCCTCGTCTGTGCAGGCACGGTCGGCGCGATCTACTGCATCGAGGCGTCGCGGCTGGCGCGCAACGGCCGTGACTAGCATCATCTGATCGACTTATGCGCTCTGGTCGGCGCCCTGGTGGTCGACGGCGACGGCACCTACGATCCGCGACTGGTCAACGACCGCCTGCTGCTTGGTCTCAAGGGAACAATGTCGGAATACGAGTTGAGCCTGTTGCGGCAACGCGGGCTTGCGGCGCGTGATTCCAAAGCCAAACGCGGCGAGTTGCGCTTTACGTTGCCGCCGGGACTCTGCTGGAGCGAGACAGGCGCACTGAAGACTGGGCGCATCGAACTCGATCCGGACGAACGTGTCGTTGCCGCCATCCGTCTTCTGTTCGCGAAGTTCCGCGAACTCGGCAGTGTGCGCCAGGTCTTCTTGTGGCTGCGCACCGCCGATCTCAAATTGCCTGTCGTCGCGCGCAATCTCAGCATCTGCCGTATCATCTGGAAAGCACCGGCCTATCACTCGGTGTTGCAGGTCTTGCAGAATCCTCTTTATGCAGGGGCGTACGCCTTCGGCAGGCGTGGCCAGCGCACGGCCGTCAAGGATGGGCGCGCGCGCAAAAGCAGCGGCCATAGCAAGCCCATGACCGAGTGGGTGGTGCTGCTGCGTGGCAATCATGCCGGCTACATCAGCTGGGAGGAATTCGAGGAGAACTTGCGCATGATCGGCGAGAATACGCACATGCAGAAGCGGGCCTTGCGCAAGTCTGCGCGCGGCGGGCGGGCCTTGCTCACGGGGCTGGTCCGATGCGGTCGCTGTGGCCGCGTGATGCGCGTATTCTACGGCACACGCGCCGGACACGCTCATCGCTATCAGTGTCGAGGCGACGATGCCCACGTCGGTGCCGGTCTGTGCATCGGTATCGGTGGCGTGCGCGTCGATCGCGCGATGGCGACGAGGATCATCGAGGCCGTGTCGGATCGCGCCGTCGATGCTGCCATTCTGGCCGCTGAACAAACGGCGCGGGCTGGCGACGATGTGCGTCGCAGCGTTGATCAGGAACTTGAAGAAGCCCGCTATGACGCATCGCTGGCTTCGCGGCGTTACGAAGCCGTCGATCCGGGCAAGCGCCTTGTGGCGCGCGAACTGGAGGCTGGATGGAACGCCGCTCTGGAGCGTGTCTCTCAGCTTGAGGACCGCCTCAAACACCTCGCCATCGCCGCGACCGCTCGGCCGGCGATCAACCGGGATGCCCTCTTGCAGTTGGCCCATGATCTGCCGACGGCGTGGAATGCACCGAACACGGACGCCAGAACACGTCAGCGCGTGACCCGCCTGCTGATCGCAGAGGTCATCATCAACCTGGACGATGCAGCCAACGAGGCCGTGCTGACCATCCATTGGATCGGCGGCCGTCACACCGAGGTCCGCGTCGGCCGCGTCAGCTGTGGCCGTTATCCAGCGGACCGCGCTCCCGATGCCGCCGAGGTCATGCGCAAGCTTGGCGGCCATTGGCCCGACAGGGAACTGGCCGTGACGATGAACCGGATGCGATGCAAGGCGCCGAACGGCGAGACGTGGACATCGGTTCGTGCGCGCGAGTTGCGCGAGCGTCTTGGCATCAAGGCGTAC
>JANLYD010000135.1:0-12937 GCA_031365465.1 Hyphomicrobiaceae bacterium | reverse complement strand
TGCTGGGTCCGATCTTTCGTTCGCAGGGGTGGGACACGTCGCCGTTCAACGTCTATCCCGCCAAGGGCCGGTACATGTGGCGCGACATGCAGCGCCTGACGGCGGAGCGCGGTTTGAGCTTCAGCGTGCCCTCGCCATTTCCTCAGAACAGCCTGGCGGCGGCACGCTTGGCGCTGGTGGCGTCCGATCGTGACCTCATCGCACCGGTCACCAAGGCGATTTTCACGGCGCAATTCGGGCACGGCCACGACATCGGCGACGCCACGGTGCTGCAACACGCCACAACGCGTGCTTGCGTCGGCCGCAGTCTCGATTCCGCCCAAATGCTCACGCTTTCTGTCGATCCGAAAATCAAAGACCGGCTCAAAGCGCAAACGGCCGCTGCAACGTCTCATGGCATCTTCGGTGCGCCGACGTTTCGCACCCAGGATGGCGAATTGTTCTGGGGTGACGACCGCCTCGATCAGGCGATGGCATGGGCGCGAGCACAAGCCATCGGCGAGTGATACCGGACCGCCTTGACGCCGGCCCGGTGAACGCGATCGGCACAATAATGCTGTTTCGTGAACACATATTCATTGCACGGCCGTGTTTCCGTCTGGCATTCTGGTGTAGACCCATCCTGCTATCAACCACTGGAGACGACTGCCGTGATGAAAACTTCCGTATGGGGATTGAGCGTTGCGGCCATTGCCGGTTCGCTCGCCATGATGACGATTGCCGCTTCGGCTCAGTCGACGACGACCGCCCCTGTCGCACCCAAGACAGCAGCGCCAGCAGCCAAGGCTCCGGGTGCACCCGTTGCTCCGACCGCAGCACCAGCGAAGGCCGCAGCCGTCGTCTGCAAAGGCAAAGACGAAACCGCCTGCAAATCCGAAGCGACCGCTTGCAACTGGATCGTCCCCACCAAGGTCGAAGCCAACGGCAAAATCGACAAAGCCTACTGCCGCAAAGTCGCCGGTGTCGCCAAGAAAGCTGCTGATGCCAAGAAAGCGACCAGCGATGCACTCGCCAAGGCCGGCACCAGCGCCAAGGCAGCCGTGACCCCGGCAACGACGCCGCCGGCCGCAGCCAAGAAATAAGCCTGACAAGCGGTTGCAGACAGCAATTGCACCAGCGCGATGATCGTCCTTAGCTCGATGCGCGGGACACACAAAAAGAGCTGCCCGGTTCGCCGTGGCAGCTCTTTTTGATTTCAGGATTTTGATTGCAGACTTGAGTTCGAACGCAGCCTAGATGGCCTCAGCGGCCACCCGGCCCTTACGAACGTTGTGCATTCGGTCGGGGTGCAGTGGTCGGCTTACGCGTATCGACCGGGGTCGCGGCGCGCGTCGTTGCCGGCACGGGTTGTCCGGGCCGCATCGCGGCGAAGCGGCCGGAAAAGATCCAGTACACCAGGCCGGCCACGAAACCGCTGGTGAGAAACGCGATCAGCGGATAGTTGCTGGACGCGATCGACCAAGCCGGCGACGGGCCCTCGCTCTGGTATTGCGACAGATAGCCGAACAGCGCGATTGCCATACCCATGGCCGCATAGAAGGCCCAATCGTTGATCCGGCGCCACTCGCCGTAAGCGATGGCTGCGAGCGCGAACGGCAGCGAGAACAGCGCGACCTGCGTCGCGACCGGCATGGCCAGCGCAAGTTTGTCGTTGGCAAGGTCGCCTTGCATGTTGGCCAGATCTGCGGGTGTCCAGGCGAACAGCACGGTCGTCAGACCTGCCGCGAAACAAGCGACCACATATCCCAGCAGTACGCGAAACATCAGGCTCATTTTAGCAATCCCTCTTTGACTAAGTCTAACCCATTGCTACGATTTAAGCTACTCGCTCGCAACAATTCAACGCCAAATGCAAGCGAGGTTAATTGCTGTCTCGAAATGATCGACGAAAATGTCACTCTTGCGGGGCCGCCACCCGTTCGCTGGCCCGGAGCTTGGTACTTTCGCTTTTGAGCTGGCCGCAGGCCGCCAGAATGTCCCGCCCGCGCGGCGTCCTGACCGGACTGGCATAGCCGGCGGCGTTCACATAGTCGGCGAACGCTTCGATCTGGCCCCACTCCGAACACTCGTAGCGCGTCCCCGGCCACGGGTTGAACGGGATCAGATTGATTTTTGCCGGGATGCCGGCCAACAATTTCACCAGCGCACGGGCGTCCGCCAGACTGTCGTTGATGCCCTTCAGCATCACATATTCGAACGTGATGCGCCGCGCGTTCGACACACCGGGATAGGCCTTGCACGCCGCCATCAAGTCGGCGATCGGGTAGCGCTTGTTGATCGGCACCAGTTCGTCGCGCAGGTCGTTGCGAGTGGCGTGCAGCGATATCGCCAGCATGGTGCCCGCCTCGGTGCCCCAGCGTGGAATCTCTGGCACCACGCCCGACGTCGACAGCGTAATGCGGCGCTTGGAGACCGACAAACCCTCGCCATCGGCCGCCACGCTCATGGCGCGGCGCACGTTGTCGAAATTGTACAGCGGCTCGCCCATCCCCATCAGCACGATATTGGTGATCTTGCGGTCTCCCACCGGCAGCAACCGCGCATCGCCGGGCAGGGCCGCACCCGGCCAGTCACCGATGCGATCGCGCGCAAGCAGGATCTGCGCAACAATTTCTTCATGTTCGAGATTGCGCACCAGCTTCTGCGTGCCGGTATGGCAGAACGAACAGTTGAGCGTGCACCCAACCTGGCTCGAGATGCACAGCGTGCCCCGGTCGGCCTCGGGGATGTAGACCGTTTCGACTTCCGGTGCCCGCTTCTCGTGGCCACGCCGCGGCAACCGCATCAGCCACTTGCGCGTGCCGTCGACGGAGATCTGCTCGGCGACGATTTCCGGCCGGTCGAGCGTAAACGTCTCGCTGAGGGCACCGCGCAAATCCTTGGAAACATCGCTCATTGCACTAAAATCGCTGACCCCGCGCACGTAGAGCCAGCTCCACAACTGCGCGACCCGCATCCGCCGTTGTTTTTCGGGAACCCCGACGCGGCCCAGCGCGCCAGCCAACCCGGCACGATCAAGGCCAGCAAGGCTGGCCCGCTGCGGATTAACGTCGATTTCTAATTTGTCAGGCGCGGCGGTTTCCAGCACGTGATCCTCGAATGCATGCCAACTTCTAGGTAAATTTCGGCGGCAAACGCCGCATTTACGCGCTTTTATCCCGTGCCGAAAGCCCCTGAAAGCGAATAATGCGCACACCAGCCGGGCAATAGTGTTCGAAATTCAATTCAAATTGCTCCAATCGAATAAGCGAATTCGCAATCCGCACCCGCAATTCTGAACCCGTCGTAAAGCCAAGTGATTGCTTTCGAAGCATTCGAAGGGGCCGGCGTTAACAGCCGGAAAAAGACACGAGCAGCGACGGGTCCAGGTAGCAAACACGAACGTCAGGCAAGGTTTTCAAATGGCATCCATTCTCGGAACAGCATTGATCGACACCCTCATCGGTGAAGAGAACGATCCCAACATGATCAGCGCGAGCGCTGGTGACGACCACGTCGAAGGCGGCAAGGTCGAAGACACACTCAAAGGCGGCGCCGGCAGCGACTACCTTTGGGGCGACCGTGGCAACGACACGATCTACGGCGGCACCGGCAACGACGTGCTGTACGGCAGCGTCGACAACGACTCTCTCTTCGGCGGCACGGGCGACGACTGGCTGTCGGGCGGCAAGAACGACGACAACCTCTTCGGCGGCAAAGGCAACGACATCCTGTTCGGCAACAGCGGCAATGATATCCTGGCTGGCGGTCACGGCAACGACGTGCTGATCGGCGGCAGCGGCAACGACATCATGTTCGGCGGCGCCGGCGACGACGTGATCCAGGCAGGCTCCGGCAACGACGTCGTTCTCGTCAGTTCCGGCAACGATGTGATGTCGGGCGGCTCTGGCTTCGACGTGCTGGACTATTCAATGATGAAGGGCAATCTCGACATCAACCTCGGCAAGCACACCGCAACCGTCGGCAGCGGGAATGCTCTGAACCATGAAACCGTTTCCGGCTTCGAAGCCGTCATCGGCACCACGTCGGGCATCGACAACGTCGTCGGCGATCGCAACGACAACGTGTTCGTCAGCGGCGGCGCGACCAACATCTTCCGTGGCGGCCTCGGCAACGACACACTGGTGGGCGGCTCCGGCGTCGATACCTACATCGTGACCCGCAAAGACGTCGCCGACGGCAGCGTCAAAACCTTCGTCGACTTCGAAGCTGGCGTCGACAAGATCGACCTTTCGAACTTCCTGAAGGGCCATCTCGGTGCCAACGAGAAATTCTCGTTCCTCGATGTCGCCAACGCCGACGGCAGCCACTCCACGACCATCCAGGCCCTCGAGCACAACAAGTGGGTGTCGTTGCTGACGCTTGCCGGCACCAACGTCAACGACGTCGGCGCCGATCACCACCACCTGACGCTGGGCGATCTCGGCATCCAGGCCTCGCTGGTAAACCCGCTACTCTGAGAGCAACGGCGACAAAAAAAACACGCTTCATACTTTGGCCGGTGCGCACCTTGGTTCGCACCGGTTTTTTTCGTTGACCAGGAGCACAATCGCGCCATTGCATTCGAGACCGCAATCTCGGAGGGCCGGCACAATGCTGAAGATCTATGGTGTCTATCGTTCGCGAGCGTCGCGCAACATCTGGCTGGCCCACGAACTGGGCCTGCCGTTCGAGCATGTGCCGGTGATACAAGTGTATCGGCTGCCCGAACCCGACGCCGCCTCAGCGCCGCTGAACACAGCTTCACCTGCTTTTCGCGCCATCAATCCTGCTGGCCAGATCCCCTCGATCGACGATGACGGATTCGTCCTGCACGAGAGCCTTGCGATCAATCTGTATCTCGCTCGCAAGCATGGCGGGCCGCTGGCACCTGCGACGGTGCAGGAAGAAGGCCGGATGGCGCAGTGGTCGCTGTGGGCCGCGACAGCCTGCGAGACGCACGCTCTGAACGTCCTCTATCATCGCGTGGGCAAACCTCCGGCGGAGCGCAATCCCGCAATCGCTGCAGCCGCGATAGAATCGCTGCGCGCGCCGTTCGCGGTGCTCGACGGGGCGCTTGCCGAAAGCGGCTATCTCGTCGGCCAGCGCTTCACCGTTGCCGACATCAACGTCGCCGAAATCATCCGCTACGCCATGCCCGCGCCGGAGTTGTTTGCAGCCGCACCGCACGTTGCGCGATGGCTAGCGGCCTGCCACGCACGCCCCGCTTTTCAAACCATGATGACGCGGCGCGAACAGGAACCGGCTTGACCCCAGCCTTGACCTGAGTGCATCCGCATCCGACATGCAGCGAATGACCGACACGTCCAAAGCGCCCATCCAGATCTACATCGACGCCGATGCGTGCCCCGTCAAGGACGAGGCCGCGCGGGTGGCAACGCGTCATGGGTTGACCACCCACTTCGTCGCCAACAGCTGGATGCGGCTTCCGGAAGGCGACCTGTTCAAACGCGTGTTGGTGTCTGATGGCCCCGACGTTGCCGACGACTGGATCGTCGAGCATGCGACCACACGCGATATCGTGGTAACCGCCGACATTCCACTCGCCGCCCGCTGCGTCGCCACGGGTGCGAGCGTGCTCAACCACAACGGCAAACCATTCAACGCCAACAACATCGGCATGACGCTGGCGACACGAAACCTGATGACACACCTGCGCGAAACCGGCTCAGCCAACACCTACAACGCCAGCTTCACCAAGCAGGATCGCTCGCGCTTTTTAGAAGCGTTGGAGACCGCCATCCAGGCCATAAAACGCAAGGCCTGATCGTCGGGCGTGAACGTCGAACGTGACCGTCGACGCCTTGCCCTACCAGTCGAAGGGACGGCCATGGACGACGCCGCAATCCAGGAGATGTTCGCAGGCCTCGGTGAGGTCACGGTGAAGCGGCTGTTCAGCGGCAAGGGCATCTACCACAACGGCCTGATCGTCGGCGCGGCCATGGACGGCGAGATTTTACTCAAGTCGGACGCGGAGACCGACGCAGAGTTTGCCGCTGCCGGTGCGACCCGCTGGGTCTACCAGTACCCCGACGGGCGCACGATCAAAATGCCGTATTGGACGATGCCTGCCGACGCGCTCGACGATATCGACGAGCGCGCGCTGTGGGTCCGCCGCTCCTATGCCGTTGCTCGACGATCCGAGGTCGACAAACAGAAAACCAAACCGCGCAAACGTTCGAAGTGAGCGTGAGACGCCGCTCTCTCGCCGTTCGTCATCCCGGCGAATGGTGGGGATCGCGCGTGTGGTGCAGGAGTTGCGCTCATTGCGGCATTGGAGCGCGCAAAGCCGTGCCGCTCAGTTTACGCCGAGACACCAGGCGAGAATTGCTTTTTGAGCATGCAGACGATTTTCGGCCTCGTCCCACACTACCGATTGCGGGCCGTCGATGACGGAGGCCGAAACCTCGTGCCCGCGATAAGCCGGCAGGCAGTGCATGAAGATGGCATCTTTGTTTGCGCGCTTCATCAGCGCGTCGTCGACCGCATAGGGGCCGAGCAATTGTTTGCGCTTGGGCGCATCCGCTTGCCCCATCGACACCCACGTATCGGTCACCACGCAATCGGCACCCTTGACCGCCTCGTTCACGTCATCGGTCAGCTCGATCGCACCGGCTTCGGCCTTGGCCCAATCCAACACCTCACGATCAGGATTGAGCTGCGGCGGGCACGCCAGACGCAGCTTGAACTTGAGCCGCACCGCCGCATGAATCCACGACACCGCAACGTTGTTGCCATCCCCGGCCCACGCAACAGTCGAGCCGGCGATCGGCCCGCGCGATTCCTCGAACGTCATCAGGTCGGCGATGATCTGACAGGGATGCGACACCTCCGACAAACCGTTGATGACCGGGATCGACGAATATTGCGCCAGCTCCGTCAGCGTCGCATGCGCGTTGACCCGCAGCATCATCGCATCGCCGTACCGCGACAGCACCTTGGCCGTATCCGATAACGGTTCGCCGCGCCCGAGCTGAGTATCTTTTTCGTTCAGCGAAATCGTCTGCCCGCCGAGCTGCCGCATCGCCACATCGAACGAGACGCGCGTCCGCGTCGACGGTTTCTCGAAGATCATGATCAGAATTTTTTCGGCGGCGGACGCGGGCGTCAATTCAGCCGGCGGCCGCCTGCCGCCAGCCTTCATCGCATGCGCCATGTCGAGGATGCGTCGCAGCGTTCGACCGTCGAAATCCCGCAGGTCGATGAAGTGCCGAACTGTGCTCGGCGAAGGCATGGTCTTGATCTGCATAGAACGAGGCCCGACTGAAACGGTGTTCGCAGAAACGAACAGAAAGCGAAATAAGTAGAAAGGTCCGCCAGCCCGAGCGACGCGGGCAGGCAGACCCGACGAACGATCACGCAGGCGTCGTCTCGGTTTTGGCCTTGGCCTGATCTGCAGCGACCCGCTTCAGCGCCCGGGACAGCCGCGAGACGGCTTCGCCGATCTCCGACTCCAAGATGTTCAGCGGCGGCATGATGCGCACCACGTTGTCGCCGGCACCAACGGTCAAGAAGTTCTCGGCCATGCACGCCTTCACGACATCACCCGTCGGCGTCGACGCTTTGAAGCGAACGCCCATCAGCAAGCCGGTGCCACGCACCTCTTCGATCATGTCGGGGAATTCGTCCTTCAGCGCGGCCAGTTGCTGCTTCAGGCGCAAAGCGCTCTTTTGCACCTGATCCAGAAACCCCGGCGCCAGCACTTGATCGAGAACCGCATTGCCGACGGCCATCGCCAGCGGGTTGCCACCGAACGTCGACCCGTGCGTGCCCGGCACCATACCCTTAGCGGCTTCAGCCGAGGCGACGAATGCTCCGACCGGAAATCCTCCGCCGATCCCCTTGGCGATCGCCATGATATCGGGACTGATGCCGGCCCATTCGTAGGCGAACAGCTTGCCCGACCGGCCGAGCCCACACTGCACTTCGTCGAAAATCAACAACAGGCCGTGCTTGTCGCAAAGATCGCGCAAGCCCTTCAGGCACTGCAGCGGCACGGGACGGATGCCACCCTCACCTTGGATGGGCTCGATCATGATCGCGGCGGTCTGATCGGTGATCGCTTTTTCGAGTGCCTCGTGATCGCCGAACGGCAGCACGTCGAATCCGGGCGCCGGCTCGCCAAAGCCTTCGAGATACTTCTCGTTGCCGGCCGCAGCGATCGTCGCCAGCGTCCGCCCATGGAACGCGCCTTTGAACGTGATGATCCGCGTCCGCTCCGGATGGCCGGCTGCATACTGATAGCGCCGCGCCGTCTTGATGGCGCCCTCACAGGCTTCCGCACCCGAATTGCAGAAGAACACTTTGTCCGCCCAAGGTGCTGCCGCACACAGCCGCTCCGACAGCCGCTCCTGGCCCGCCACCCGGTACAAGTTGGACGTATGCCACAGCTTCGATGCCTGCTCGGTCAACGCCGCGACGAGTTTCGGATTTGCATGCCCGAGCGAATTCACCGCGATGCCCGACGCGAAATCGAGATAGCGATCGCCGTTCGTCGCAATCAACCACGGACCCTCGCCGCGCTCGAACACGACATCCTGACGCGCGTAGGTCGGCATCACATGGTTTGCTGCCGGCGACGTAGCCGGCGTGGCGGCGGCAGCGGCGGCGTTTTTGGACGGCGAGGCGTTCGATTGAGCAGATGTTTTCGACATTTGGGATGACCTTTTTGGCCGGGATGACGGTGCCATAAAAAAATAATGCCGCGTTTTCACGCGGCATGCACTGAGAACCTGCGGAATCAGAGGTTCATCGTCGCTGCCGCGCATGCGCTGACAAACGTCGACGTCGCGAGTTCTGAGATGTCCCAACCGTCATCATGGATCCATGATATGCGGCCGCTCAGCCCCTCTGTCAAACATTCTATGCACCCGGCGGAAGCGCTTTATGCTGGAAACGGAAAGCGGCGGCAGGAGCAGATGCGCGGGAAAACCTCACTCGATCCGGGCACTTATCCACGCAGCACTCCGGCGCTGACACGCCGCGAAAACGGCTGAGAGGTCCATCAACAGCCCGGTTTACGGGCTTCGCGGCATCTCGATTGTGGCGAATCTGTCACTCCCACAGATGTGAACAAACAGAAAAGATTCGCCGACTCTTGAGCGGATGACTCCCGACCGTGTATTAACAAATCTGTCGGGCACGACTGCCGCGAGTTGATGCGGCCCACAGTATGTAATCGTGCACCGCTGCGTGGCCGCGCAAGTATAGCGCCGGCGTTGTGCCAATATCGCGACAGTCTTCGCGATGCGTGCGTTCCGTACGATGTTGTTCCGTAAAATCTGAGTGTTCACGGTCTACTTGCGGCCGCAGCGTTTTATGCGCTTTTCGAGCGCGTTCGTGTTGCGCCTTGCGTGGTTCGATCGATGAGCTTTTGCGTCCGCGCGCCCGCAGCCGGACAGCTGGAGAACGATTATGCAAGCTGATGCCACCATTTCCTGGACCGACGACCGGGTCGAAAGCCTCAAGAGACTTTGGCAGGAAGGCTTGTCGGCAAGCCAGATCGCCGGCCGTCTCGGCGGCGTGACCCGCAACGCCGTCATCGGCAAAGTCCACCGTCTCGGCCTGTCCGGCCGCGCCACCACCAGCCGCCAGAAATCGCACCGCCCGCGCCGGCCGGCAGCAGCCACGCAGAAGCGGTTGGCACCAGTCAAGCAACGCTTCGCACAGGCCGGCAACAGCGCCTTCCGCGCACTTTATCAGGGCGACACGGAAACTGCCTACACACCGCCCGTCGAAGAACTGGTAATCCCGGAAAAAGAGCGGAAGTATATCACCACGCTCACCGAAAGCTGCTGCCGCTGGCCGATCGGCGATCCCCAGCATGCCGATTTCCACTTCTGCGGCAAAGGCAAGGTGACCGGCCTCCCCTATTGCGAATTCCACGCGCGCCGCGCCTTCCAGCCACCACAGGCCCGCCGCCGCGACAGCGCCTATCAAGCACTGCCCCCGATCGTGGCAACGCCCCCAGCCGACACCGTCGAATCTTCGGAAAAGCAGAACGCCTGATAGTTCAGACCCGACCCGACGAAAAAAACCGAGCGCCATCACTGGCCGCTCGGTTTTTTTTGTGCGCCGATGAGCAGCGCGGGTGAGTGCACCAAAAAAGAAAGCGGCCAGCCCTGTTCGAGGGCCGGCCGCATTTCGAGATTGCCAAGCAGCACGATCGGACAGGCGATTGGGTCGTTCCGGTTTTCGCGGAACGACCCTAAGACTGTCTTAGACGGCTTCCTTGAGTTCCTTGGCGGCACGGAAGGCGATCTTCTTGGACGCCTTGATCTTGATGGCGGCACCGGTGGCGGGGTTGCGGCCCATGCGCGCCGGGCGCTTGCGAACCTGCAGAATACCGAGACCAGACATACGGATCCGGTCGCCCTTCTTGAGATGCTTGGTGATGCGCTCGACGAGGTCGGCGAGAACCAGATTGGCTTGCTTCTTCGGCATATTGTGGGCTTCGGCGAGATCGGCGCCGAGATTACGCAGGGTGATCGTCGGTGCTTTCACAGCCGGCTTGGCCGCCTTCACGGCCGGCGATGCCTTGACGGCTTTGACGGGAAGCGCGGCAACGGCTTTGACGACGGGTTTGACGACGGCTTTGACAGCGGCTTTCTTGGCCATGGGAGTGGTCCTTCGGATTTGCGTTTGATGGGGTGGGGTGTCGTTTGCGCGGCTGAAATTATTCGGAACGGGCAAAAATCAGATACAGTGATTTGCGAGGGCTTGCATGTAACCCATTGGCATCAGTGATGTATTTCAATACGGAAAAGCGCCGAAAATGCGCTTTTTAGGGCCTTTTACGCCGTTTCAGCGAACCAATCGCGTTTTCACAGACGATTCGGCACTCAGGTCGCGCTGCGGCCCCGGCTGGTGTGCCCCCGATCTCCATGCGATTGTACGCCCGGATAGGCGTCACGCCCGTCGATCGATTTGGAGAGTACTGATGGGTGCGAAGTTCGAGATCGGCCGCATCGCCGGACTGCCGATTTTCATCGACATGTCTTTTATCATTTTGATCGTGCTCTGGGGCGGCAGCTATTTCACCAGCGGCAACGTCACCGCCATGTCGGTCGGATTTCTGCTCGTCGTCGGTCTGGCCTTGTCGATTTTGTTGCACGAACTTGCACACGCGGTCGTGGGATCGAGCCTGGGCGTGCGTCCGAGCCACGTAGAACTGAATGGACTTGGCGGGCTCTGCTACTGGGCGAGCCCCATGCGGCGCGAAGCCTGGCGGCGCATCGCGATATCGCTCGCAGGACCTGCCGCCAATCTTGCGCTCTATTACTTTTTCTCGGCGCTGGTTGGTCTTCCAGCCGTAGCCGACAATCGCTTTGTCGCCAGCATCGCCATTTCGTTGGCGTACTACAATTGGCTGCTGTGCATCTTCAATCTGCTGCCCGCCTTCCCGCTCGACGGTGGCCACGCACTCGAGGCGCTGCTCGGCACCGTGCTGTCGTCGGGCCTGGCACGCATGGTCGTCGGCGTGCTCGGATTGTGCGTCACCGCCTATCTGGTCTACCTCGGCATCAGCGGCAATATCTGGATGTTGTTCCTGGCGGTGTTGTTGGGATTGGCCAATTACGACGCAGTCCAAAGCGGTAAGAATCCCCCGTGGCAGCGCCACGACTAACCAGCTGGCAGCGCCACAACTGACCAGCTGGCAGCGCCACAAGTAACTGAGTGGCAACGCCAAGACTGATCGGACCCATCGCAATGCCGTTGCACAATCGCGTCACGCCGGAAGGTGACGTTGTGGCCGTTGCAGAACGCGGCACGCTGCTCGGCAATCGCGGCGGCTGTTTCCACACGCCGGACCGCACCTTGACCAACCGCCGTTACGCGACGCGGCAATGGATCTGCTGCGTTTTGCAATTCAAGAACCGCCGGCGATTACTCATGCAACCCGGCCGCTACACCGAGCTGTTTTTCCTCGACGAAGCGACCGCGTGGGCGGCGGGCCACCGCCCGTGTTTTGAATGCCGCCGCGCCGACGCACTGCGCTTCGCCGAAACGTTCAACGCCGTCGAGGGGCGCAGCGGACGCGCTGCAGCGCCTGACATGGATCTGCGTTTGCACGCGGAACGGATCGACCGCGCCGGCAGAAAGGTCGTGACGTCAGGCCGCTTCGGCGACCTCCCCGACGGCGCGATGGTGCGCTATCGCGGCCAGCCTGGCTTGGTGCATCGGACGCGCTGTCTGCCTTGGACGTTCGCAGGTTACGGTGACGGCATCGCTGTTCCCGGCGACGCCATGGTCGAGGTCCTCACGCCACCCGTCATGATCGCGATTATGAGTGCCGGCTATCAGCCGATGGTGCACGCATCGGTTGGCTGCTAATTTGCCCACCAGGGGAAATTTTTATCGGGGGAAGCTAATGACGCGGTCGACACTTCGGCGCACGCTGCGGCGTCTCTATGTCTTCATCGGCGTGGTGCTCGGCATCTCGCTGTTTGCCAAGCTCGCCGATCACGTGCCGGCGCTGGCAGGGTCAGGGATCGAAAAGGTGCTGAAGGATTTCTATGAATTCTTCAAGGACATGGCGTTGCTGATCGCCACGGGCGGCGTCGCCTACATTTCGAACGTGTTTCAGAAACGCGCTGAATTCCTCTCCAATCTCAAAGCCGAGTGGCGTGAGATCATTGCAACCAAAAGCGCCTTGCTCAGCTACATGCACAAGCCCGCCCCCTCGCATGACGAGTACGTCACGGCGTTCACACAGCTTTCCGAAACGATCGACAACATGCGCATCGTCTATCGAAACGTCGGCGAAACGCGTGAGCTGATTGGGCTGTATCCGTTTGCCCCGCTCCACGACATGCGCCGGGTCATGCAGTCGCTCGATCCGCGTAAAGGCAACACGACCGAGCCGCAGCGGAAACTTGCGCGCGACACCATGCTGCAATCGTTCTTTGCCCTCAGAGATCGCTACCTCGAAGAACTG
>JANLYD010000094.1:0-11913 GCA_031365465.1 Hyphomicrobiaceae bacterium | reverse complement strand
GACGGTGCCGTTCTTCAGCAAGAGAACGCGGTCGCCGGTTGCGAATTCGCGCGCGCCGCGCTCGGTTTGGAAAGCGATCGGGTTGCTCAATCGCCCGGCGGAGGCCATCGAATGGCGCAGAAGCTGGTTGAGTTGATCGACTTCGGCGTTGCGGTGAGCGAGCACGATGACGGTGCGCGCAGCGCCGGGATCGGCGGCTTCAATAACGCGGGTATGCCAGGCGGCGGCTAGATGTTCGATGGCTTGGCCGGTGGTTTCCGTTGGTAGGATTGCGCCGTACGAGCGGTAGGCGGCGATGCCGCCGGCGGCATCGCCGCGCGCGAGTGCGCGGGTTGCGTCGCGCTGCCAGTCTTGGGATTGACGGCGGACTTCGGAGAGTTCGGCGAAGCCGATCTGCTCGGTGATCGCGCGGAACGCGGCACCGGCGTTGATGGGTTGGAGTTGCTGGGGATCGCCGACCAGCACGAGCTTGGCGCCGTGGCTGTGCGCGATATCGATCAGCCGTGCGATCTGGCGTGAGGATGCCATGCCGGCTTCGTCGAGCACAATGACATCGCCGGCGCGCGGAAGATCGTTGCCTTTGGACCAGGCATGCTCCCAGGCGGCGATGGTGCGCGAGGGGATTTGCGCGCTGTCCTGCAGGCCTTTCGCGGCTTTTCCGGCGAGCGCCGCGCCGGTGACGCGGGCGCCATTGGCCTGCCAGGCGCGGCGTGCGGCGTCGAGCATGGTGGTTTTACCGGCACCGGCGAGGCCCACGACGTTGGCGATTTGTCCGGCGCCGGTGATGTGTTCGATGGCGTGGCGCTGTTCGGACGACAGCGTAAATGCGGCGCCTGACGTGGCTGTTTCTGCGACGGCGACGGCTCGGGCAACGGCCTCTGGCGCAATGGCAAATCCCTGTGCCGCGTTCATTGTGAGGGCGCGTTCCGCGAGCTGGTGCTCCAGATTGAGCATGTCGCGGGTGGTGTAAACGGCGTTCGTCCGTTCGGGATTGAGCGGGTCGGCAATGCCGTCGGGCTTCAGGAGCACCAGCGATGGGTGCGTTCGAGCCGCATCGAAGACGCGGCTGAAATCGTTGTCGTCAACGTGGCGGTGGATGATGCGCGCCAGGTCCTGCTCGGTGAAGGTCGATTGCTGTTGCGTGACGGCGGTCAGGGCTCCTGCCGGATTGCGTGCGATATCGGCGGCGCGTTGCTCGTGTTCGGTGGCCTCGCGCTGCGTCTTGAAGACATGCTGCCCGGCGCGGATGGCGGCGGTGATCTTCGGGCCGTTGTGGGTGCCCGGGAGTAGATCGATATCGCGTTCGGCGTAGGAGCGCATGTCGATTGTGACGTCGAGACCGGCGCGGGCGTAGGCGGCATTGACCGTTTCGGCCCAGCCGTGGCGCAGCCGGATCAGGTCGTCTTTGCCGCCGAGATAGTGGCGGTAGAGGATCGTGCCCTTGTCGTCGCGGCGCTTGTTACCAGAATCATCCAGAAGTGCGATGCGTTTCGCGCCGAAGCCCTTTTGCCAGAGCGGGCGGACGGTATGCATGATGTGGATATGGGGGTTGCCGGGGTTGTTGTGGAGCACCCAATCAGTCACGAATCCTCTGTCCGTGAGGTGGGTCGCGACGTAGGCCCGGACGAGTTCGATGTTCCGTTCCAACGTAAATTCGTTTGGCAGCGCGACGACGATTTCCCGGGCGGTCTGGGCGTCGGCGCGTGTTTCGGCTGCTGCCACGGCGTTCCAGAGCGCTTCGCTGGCGTCGGCTGGCGAGAGGCCAGCAACCAGGTTGATCATCCAGGCGGGCGCGTCGGCTGGGAGCGCAAGTTCGGCGTGGGCGAGGTCGTCGGATTTGGCTGAGAAGGTCCACGACAAGGCGAGAGATTTGTCGTGCATGCGGGTGCGATGACGATAGGCAGCGGCGGCCACGGGGCTCACGCCCTGGCTGATGATTTTCGATCTATAATGCGCGATTGCCATTATCGTCACTCAGGGATCCGCAACGACATTCGGAGAATGTATAATTGCGCCATTCGGACTTTTTGCAGTGATTTGCTCTTGACCGCAATAACAAAATCATATTAGCCGTTACGAACTCGCAAAGATCGCTGCCACCGCGCTTTTGCAAGTGAGACTGTTATGAGCAAGCCGGGACGCAAGCCATCGAAGACCGTAGCCGCTATCGATGAGCAGATTGCAGCGCTGACAAAGTTGCGCGATGAACTGATGATGGTCGAAGGCCGCAAGGTCGTCGACGCCGCTTATGCGGCTGGACTTCTTGACATGAAGCTGCCGGTGGCCGCGCTCAAAGAGGCGTTCGCCGAGATGGTTTCGCGATTTCAATCCGCACCCAAAGAGCCTGCTAAAACCGCTGGAAAAGCGGATCGCGGTGCTACGGCTGCGGAGACGCGCCGTGTCGGATAGCACAAGAAAAGCAGATACTTACCGGAAAATCCAACTCGGCGGACTGGTCATCAAAGCTGGTCTCGGCGGGTACGATAGCGCCGTGCTGTTGGGGTTACTATTGGAAGGTGCAGCGCAACTGCAAAGCGTCTCCGAGGTGGAGCGATTAAGAGGGCTTGGCGATGTGGAATTCGGCGGGCGCCGGCGGACAAATGACACAGGCGGTGTTGCGGATAGCGGCGGGTCCTGGGGTGCAAAATCGGGCACCGGGTAGCGCGATATCGTGGCGCGAGATTGGTTCAATTCAGCAGACAGCCGTGTATTATATAGCGCTGTTTTGTATTCTGATATCGGGCGCCGCATTGGGTGTTATATTCGGGTATGAAGGAGTGTATTCCTGGAGTGTGATTGGCATTATATGTGGCGGTCCTTTGGCGGCATTGGCGGCGTGTCAGACCTGTGGTTTCGATCAGCGCCATCGGGCATTTTGGGCCGGGTTGGTGATCTATTGTATTGCGGCGCCGCTGTTCGCCGGCCAGGAGCTGGTCGCGGTTTTGTCGGTAAAGCCTGCTGGAATGCGGCTTGCGACGGCGTTTTACGAGACGGGATCGCTGACGCCGTTTGGCGCGATGGCAGGGGCATTGGCGCTCGGTGTATGCGGGCGATTGGTATTCGGCGCGAACGACGGTTTCAAGCGCGCGCGGGCGGCAGCGCTTGGCGATGCGCGCTGGCTGTCGATGGGTCACGCGTCGCAATTGTTCCCCCCCGATGGCGAGATTGTGATCGGCGAAACCTACCGCCCCGACCAAGAGCGGAGCGGGCATGCGGCGTTCGATCCGAAGGATAAAGAGAGTTGGGGCAGCGGCGGGCGCGCGCCGTTGCTGACCTACAATTTGAACTTCGACTCGACGCATATGCTGTTCTTTGCCGGCTCGGGCGGGTTCAAGACGACATCGACGGTGGTGCCGACGGCGTTGCGCTTTACGGGATCGATGGTGGTGCTCGATCCGGCGTGCGAGGTCGGGGGATTGGTCGCGGCCCGGCGGCGGTCTATGGGCCGGAAGGTCGTGCTGCTCGATCCATCGGCTGTTTCGAACAATCTGGTGCCGTCGGTGGCGGCGATGCAGGGATGCAACGTGTTATTGCCGCTGTTGGCGTCGAAGAACGCCATGGCAGATACGGTCGCGTTCGCGCGATTGCTGGTGGCGGAAAGCGCGAAATCGGACGGCGGATCGTCGGAATATTTCGCGTCGCAAGCCCACAATCTGATGACGGGGCTGTTGTTTTACGTGATCAAGTCGTCGGAATTCGCGACTGGCGGCAACCCGGACGAAAGCGGCGCTGCGACGGATGCAGTCTCACTGTCGGGGCGGCCGACGTTGCGGCACTTGCGGGCTCTGACGTCGCTTTCGGAAAAGGAGTTGCGCCGCAAAATCGAACAGATCGTCAGCGGCGCTTTGGAATTGGAGTCCGCCGGCACGGCTGAATACGCGTTCGTTAAGGAAACACTCTCTCCCTATGTGTCGATGGCCGAGCAGACATGGACGGGGATTGCATCGAGTGTGGCAAAGGACACGCAATGGCTGTCGATCCCGACGCTCGCAGCCCTCGTTTGCAACGACAAGTTCAGGCCGGCAGAGCTGTTGGACGGAAATTTGGATGTGTTCATTCAGATCCCAGGCGACTTGCTGAAGTCGTATCCAGGGATTGGGCGGACGCTGGTGGGTGCGTTTTCCAGGACCATGATGGATGCCAAGGGAAAACACAAAAAGCGCGTGCTGATGGTGCTCGATGAGGTCGATTTGCTTGGCTATATGGGCCTGCTTGAGGAAATCCGCGACCGGGGCCGGAAGTACGGGCTGACGCTCATGCTCATGTATCAAAGCGTTGGACAGCTGGAAAAACACTTCGGCAAAGAGGGCGCGACGAGCTGGTTCGAGGGCTGTTCGTTCGCCTCCTACGCGTCGATCAAGTCGATGGATACCGCCAAATCGTTAAGCGCCCAGTGTGGCGAGGTGACGGTTGAGGTCGAGGGCCGATCGGCGTCGTCGTCGTGGCTGGATGGGTTGTTTCCGGCGAGGGGTTCGCAATCCAACCGGGTGACGGCGAGCGTGAGCCTGCAGAAGCGGCCGTTGATTTTGCCGCACGAGGTGCGTGAGATGCGATCGGACGAGCAGATCATCATGGTCCGGGGCTATCCGGCATTGCGGGCCGGTCGTGCGATTTACTTCAGGCGGCCCGAAATGGCGTCGGTCGTATCGGAGAGCGAGTTCAAGTGATTGAGCGGGGCCGCGGCACTGATGGCCGGTTCAGCCAGCCGGTGGTTGACGCCATGTGAGCGGACTTCTGTGAGACGGTGGCCGTGACCATTGACGGTAAGCGTTGTGCGCTTTTTGGCGGCACTTTCGCGACCGCTGAGGCGGTTGCCCGGATGGCTGGGTTCTGGTCGTGCTCGGCGAGGAGCTTTGCGGCTTCGATGCCGATCAGCCGGAGCATGCGGCGGTTCGGGTTGGCTGCGATCTGAGCGATCCGGGCTGCGAACAGGCGTTCGATTGGCATCGGCTATCCATGATGGAAGATGCGTCAATTTTGACGAAACGTTGCCCCAATCGATTGCCACGTATGACGCACGTAGGCCATGGGGGTACTCCGGTTGCGCTGTGGATAGCGAGGGTCAATGGGCTCTGTGCTGTTGTGTGGGTACTGTGCGGGTGCCGGTTTCTCCTCTCGAAAAGCTTTTTTTGAGACTTAAGCGGAACGAATGATGGTTGGTCGGTATGATTTTAGATTCCCTCGGTCTGAGAAAGCCGCTTGTAAAACGGCGCCGATCCGGCCTCTGAAGCGGCTGTTGCTGCGGTTGCCGGGCATCTTGGCGAAAAACCGTGTGACTTTGACGCGGTGCCGCAATCAATCCTCTACGACAACACCAAGTTCGCGGTGGCCAGGTCTTCGGCGATGGCAAGCGCATGCAGACGCGAGTGCTCACGGAGCTGCAAACGCACTATCTGTTTTAGGATCGGTTCGGCTGGCCGGCGAAGGGCTTGTCGGTTACGCGCGGCAGGGCAGCTGAAAACAGCACTTCCTACCGCGGCACGCGAACCGCGCCCTCCGCCGGATGGATACGCCGTGATGGTCACGTCCGCGGTCGTACTACGATGCCGCTGCTGGAGGGTCCTTCTGATACCACGCGTGAAGAAAACTTTAGCGCCGTCACTCGATCCGCTCAACGACAGGGCGCGCCTGTCGCTGTCGGGTATTCGTGATCAGCTCGACAATCTGCTCGACGGAGCAGTGCGCGAAACGCTGGCAATGCTGTGCGAGCGTGAGTTCGTACGCAAGGATCATCGGCGCATTGAGATGGCGCCGAAGCTGGCGCACGTCACGGTGGTGAAGGAGCATGCCAGCTTCGACTTCGCGGCGCAGCCCTCAGTCGATTCCACGCTGATCCGCGATCTGGCGGCGTCACGCGACGTTGCCATCGGCGAGACTATGCTGTGGCCCGGGCGCCCGAGCCGGTTGCACAAGGCTCACCTTTCTATGCGCTTAAAATACTATTTTATTTTGTCGTGGATTGCCGGACTCACAACGCCCACCTCGTATCCAACGAATCCGCAGCAACCGAAATCCAAAAAGGAAAAGTAGATGGCAGGGCAAGCACCCACCATGAAGGCGTACGCAGTCGAAGGAGAAGGAGATGACGCGTTCTAGACGCGCATCGGCTCCGCTTGGCCACACAAAGATGGCAAGGGCATGAACATCAGACTCTCCGCCCTTCCCGTAAACGGCCGCCTCGTCCTCTTTGAAGTCTCGGCCGAAGTGGAAGACGATGCACCTAAGAAAAAAGGCAAGCCGAGCTGAACTCAGCGTTGACAACCAAAGCCTGACACATACAACGCCCGCAACCTCAATGGTCGCGGGCTTTTCTATTTCCTCTTCCCTCGTCGAGCGTCCCAGCACTCCGCACACTCAGATCTGACGGTTATCGACGATAAACATCTCGACCCCGCCCGTAGCAAACATCGCAACATCCGCCGCAGCCGCTTGCCCCTCGGGACTTGCAAAAGCTTGCTGGACAGAAGCCATATCGTCGAAATGCAGTGTTGCAATAAGATGCACACCCGTAGAACCGCTCGGCGACGTTACCGCGCCGTGGTTGACTTCATATTTTCGAAGCCCAGGAACTTTTTTGGCAAGAGGAACGTGGCTTTCGAAGTAATACTGATCGAACGCCGATGCATCCGATGGAGTCTTGTACAGCACCACTAACCCGGATCATGCATCAGGCATGAGGAACTCTGCGTTGGCCGTGGCGCAGGTCGTTGAAATCACGTAGCAAACCGTTGTCGAGACGAGCGTGCTTGCGTCGCAACGGAACGCCACGGCCATGACACACGCTACGCCGCTTCCCTTCGACCTGCCAGCCGTCGCGCGCAAGAAACTCACAGTCGATTTCGACGGCGGCAATCAATCGTCCGATGCCGGGCTGCTGGTCCTGCGCGGCGCCGAACAGAAGACCGGCGTCTGCGCGCGCATTGCGGCAGCATGGCCGGACCGGCGCGACCCGACGCGCATTCGGCACCGCATGACCGAGATCATTTCGGCGCGCGTGTTCGGCATCTGCTGCGGCTACGAAGACGGCATCGATCACAATACGCTGCGTCACGATCCGGCGCTGAAGATGGCCGTTGGCCGCTGCCCCGAAACCGGCGCGGCTCTGGCCTCGCAGTCGACCATCAGCCGCTTCGAGAACGCGCCGACGAAGACGGATGCGGCCCGCCTTGCCGGTGCCCTCGTCGATCAATTGACGGCACACACGTCGCCGTCTTTCCGCGATATCTTCGACATCGATGACACGTTCAATGCGGCCTACGGCGGCCAGCAGTTGGCGTTCTGGAATGCGCACCACGATGAGCGCGGCTTTGCGCCGATGCACGTCTATCACGCCGGCACCGGCCTTCCCGTCGCAACCATCCTACGGCCAGCGAAGACGCCGGGCGGGCGCGAGGTGCGCACCGTCATCAAGCATCTGACCAAGCGCATCCTGAAGACGTGGCGCAAGGCGAACATCGTCTGGCGCGGCGACAGTCACTATGGCCGCGTCGAGGCGATGGATTGGTGCGACGAGAACGGCGTCGGCTACATCTTCGGCTTCCCGGGCAACACGGTGCTCGACGCAGAAGTGGCCGAAACATCGGATCATCTGCGCTTCTGGCACGCGCTGTCGGACGCGCCGAAGTCGCGTTGCTACAAGGCATTCTGGTATCAGGCCGGCAGTTGGTCTGGCCCGCGCCGTGTGATCGCGCGCATCGAAGCCTCGATGCAGCCGGCGCCGGCATCCGATCAGCCGGACGCGATGAAACAGGAGATCGACGTGCGTTACGTCGTGACGACGTTGGACGGCGATGCCGAGCGGCTTTACGAGGGCGTCTACTGTCAGCGCGGACAGGCCGAAAACCTGATCAAGCTGCACAAGGCGCAACTCGCATCCGATCGTACGTCGTGCCATTCGGCGACGGCCAATCAGGTGCGCTTGATGCTGCACACAGCGGCGTTCTGGTTGATGCACACAGTCCGCGCGGCGATCCCAGAAGGCCACGCACTCGCACGTGCCGAGTTCAACGCATTGCGCCTGCGGCTGCTGAAGATCGCGGCTCGCGTCGTCGAATACGGGCACCGCATCCGTGTGCATCTGCCGACCAGCTGCGTCGAGAAGTCGTTGTTCCGCCAGATCGCCCTCGGCCTCTCGCCGTCGGGATAACGCACGGGGCAGGCTTGCCCCGACACCGCCGCCGATCGAGGCAAACCAACCCCAAACGCGTTGCACAGCGAGTAAAGGCAGCGGCATCAAACACCGGCCGGAGCCGCGCGCCCGTCAACTCAGGCAGCGAGACATGGCGTCTGATGCATCATCCGGGCTAATTGAGCCATTTCCTGCCTCCTATAGCCGACGTTTTAAGTGGCTTGCGTCCACTCCGGCTGACTCTACGGCGCCCCTGCTCCAGACACTCTACATCACCCGCGAAGTGCTGGTACACTAAGAATTTTTTTGTGAACTACCAAAATCCGAGCACAACCATCGCCTCGAACCCTTACGTAATGAGCGACAACTTTCAAGCAGATCAAGACTCCCCCTCGGCTGAGCAACTCGCCACTCAATTCTTTTTCTGATAGACGATTGCCTCCACAACTGCATTGATAATGCGCGACCTCCCCCGCCCCGACACGGCGGCACCTCATCAACACGCCTTCCCAGAGTAGTGGCGATAAATGGAAGACAAAGGCGAAACGCATATTCGCAGGGGCGAGATAATCGCCGCGTTGTCGTTTGCGACCGACCTCGCGATGGGGCAACCTGTTGAGTTCGCCTTGAAGTCCTGCGTGCTGGCGACGCGCATCGCCCGAATGCAGGCGCTCGGCGCACAAGAGCGGGCACAAATCTACTATCACTCGCTACTACGCTATCTGGGATGCAACGCTGATACGCACACCATGGTCGCGTTGTTTGGTGACGAGATAAACTTCCGTCGAGACTTCGCGCGCATCGACATGGCGCGCACCAGTGAAATGGTGGGGCTGGTTTTCCAGTATCTGCGTCATGCCAATAGGGATGCAGGCACGCTGGACTTTATAGCGAGTGTTGTGCATGGCCTTATAACGAGCCAAAAAATAGCGGCAGAGAATATTGCCGGACATTGCGAGGTGGCGGAGCGTCTCGCCGAACGCTTAGGGCTAACAGCCGAAGTCCGCCGCAATCTGGGGCAAATATACGAACGGTGGGACGGGCGTGGCCTGCCGCGCGGCCTCAAAGGCGAGGCAGTAGCGCCAGCTGTGCGAGTAGTATCTTTCGCACAGGACGTGATCGTTCTGCAGGCGGCTTTCGGTGCCACAGCGACAAAAGACAAGCTCCAGGCACGCCGAGGCACCGCCTACGACCCGCGTCTGTTAGAACTGTTCTTGAAAAATACCGAAGAGCTAACGGCCGGTCTTGATCAAACGACTTGGGACATTGTACTCTCACTCGAACCCGAGCCACAAACGCCGTTGACAGAAGAGCAGTTCGACGAGGCATGCCTTGCGATGGCAGATTTTGCCGACCTGAAGTCAACGTACTCTATTGGCCATTCACGGGCAGTTTCGCTATTGACAAAAGAAGCCGCGCGACGCCTTGGCTTACCTGAGCACGACGCTGTAGATCTTGCCCGCGCAGGCCTGTTGCACGACATCGGTCAAGTGGCGGTACCGGCACGCATCTGGCAAAAGCCTGCTGCATTTAATGACGATGACTGGGAGCGCGTGCGTCTCCACACGTACTACGGCGAGCGTATCCTCGCGCGCTCCGCTGCCCTCGCGCGCCTAGGGTCGATAATAGCCCAGCATCACGAGCGCTGCGACGGCTCCGGCTATCATCATGGCGTTCGTGGTTCAGCGCTCTCCATACAGGGAAAACTGCTTGCCGCAGCCGAGGCGTATCAGAACAAAATAGAGCTGCGTCCACATCGCGCGGCACTGACAGCACAAGCAGCGGCAAATGCCCTAAAACGCGAAGCGCGCGAAGGCCGACTTGACGGAGATGCAGTTGCAGCCGTGCTCTCAGCAGCCGGACACAGCATCCCGGTGGGTAAGGAACTAGTAGCTGGCCTGACTGCGCGCGAAGTTGACGTATTACGTGCTGTTGCTCACGGACAATCAATGAAGCAAATTGCCCGCAGTCTCTCAATTTCTCCAAAGACAGTCGATAACCACGCACAGAGCATATATAGCAAAATCGGTGTCAGAACGCGTGGCGGCGCAACACTCTTCGCGATAGAACATGGACTCTGTTGAACCGCATAGGGAATCTCCCCCATGCGGAAGCGAAAGGCGCGTCGTACTATCTCCATGCACACCACAAAGGAGAGCAATATGACCGATGCAAACGTCAAGTTCGTCCAAGATGTCTACGGTGCCTTCGGGCGCGGTGACATACCAACAGTACTCGACGCACTCGCGCCGGATGTCTCATGGGGCATGGTCGGCCGCCCCGAAGACTTCCCCCCAGCAGGCATTCGCAGCGGTAAGGCCGGTGCCGGAGAGTTCTTCCGACTGCTTAAAGAAACCCAGCAGATTACCCGCTTCGAGCCTCTGACATTCAGCGCAGTAGATGACAAAGTTTTTGTTTCCGGTCGCGCGGAATGGATCATGTGTCAAAGCGGTGTCGTCGGCGAGAACGAGTGGCTGCACGTCTTCACCATTCGCGACGGCAAAGTCACAATGTATCGCGGCTACCAAGACACCGGTACCCTCGCCGAGGCCTACCACGCCTCCCCCGCCGCAAAGCGGGCAGCCACGTGACTGTTCATTGCACGTCTTAAAGTGCAGAGGATTGCGCCCGTTGCAATAACGCAACCGGCGCTTTTCTTTTTAGCGCATCGAGCGAGCCTGAACTTTGTCAGTACGCGCGGTAATCCGCACGCTCAGATCTGACGGTTATCGACGATAAACATCTCGACCCCGCCGGTAGCAAACATCGCAACATCCGCCGCAGCCGCCTGCCCCTCTGGAGTTGCAAAAGCTTGCTGGAGAGAAGCCATGTCGTCGAAATGCAATGTTGCAATGAGATGCACATCCGTAGAGCCGCTCGGCGACGTTACCGCGCCGTGGCTGACTTCATATTTTCGAAGCCCGGGAACTTTTTTGGCGATAGGGACGTGGCTTTCGAAGTAATACTGATCGAACGCCGATGCATCCGATGGAGTCCTGTACAGCACCACCAATTGAGCCATTTCCTTCCTCCTATAGCCGACATTGTAAGTGGCTTGCGTCCGCTCCTGCCAAATCTACGGCATCTCTACATAAACATCACCGGACTGAGCAATTATCGGACGCTCAGGTGCGGCGGTGTCGACAGGTGATGACATCAAAGTTACAACAGCAAGGCATGCCGCAACGCGCATGACCTGCGAACGCCACACAAGCCATCGCCGCATTGTAGCTGCGTGTGCGTGAATTGGAATGACCACTTTCTCATGCACCTTTTCATCTTCGCGCATCTCGGCCGTCTCCTCCTCCAACCCCGCTAGCGACGCTGGCGCCAAGACCAACACTGGCGCTGACAAGCAGGAAGCCACGGGGGTAAGGGCGAGAGCTTGGGCAGGAGTAGGGACGACGCAGGCATATTCCCCGCGCATAAACCGACGCGCATACTGAGTAACGCCACCACCCGCTAGTATCGCAGCCTGCTCAATCCAATTGCCTTGGTTGACCTCCGCGCGCGCGATACCCGCCTCGACGAGTACGTCAATGTCCTTCGCTGACCATGACGCAATATCGGCAAAAGATGAGAAGCCCGCTAGAGTTAATATCTCATACGAGGAAGCGTCCACCCCGCGTATCCAGAATAGATCATCAACTGGCTTTGGGGCTGCGCGGTCCTCATGCGAGGCATCAGAACTCACGGGCGCGGACGCCTCAATCGTTCTTGGATCGGCAAGAATTGCTTTTAGTTCTTCTAACTTTTCAAGAGCCAATCGATACTGAGCCACATGC
>JANLYD010000090.1:0-5344 GCA_031365465.1 Hyphomicrobiaceae bacterium | reverse complement strand
TATCGTCTGTCATTGAGCAATGAGCCTCGGTCAACCGATCATTCGATTGCGGAAGCGAGTCAGGTTAGCAGAACCGAGGGGCGGTTGGGTAGTGGGGAGTGGGAGTGTGCTAGGGCAATCGCATGAACGATACGCGTCATTGAAGTCGCTGCTAAATCAAGTCTTCCGTCTTGGCCGCGAAGGCGGCCCTCCACGACATTTGACCGCAATCATGTTCCGACGACATCTTCCCCGCTGAACGACCGCGGAGTCTCTCCAAGACGCAAACTGTGGCCCGCTGCCGTGGATGGCCGCCTGCGCGGCCATGACGGAAAATCGAGTGTCGTCGGACGTTCGTGCGATCGCCCTGGGGAGTGTGCGCACGACGTCTGTCGCACACTCGTGGTCGTAACGTACGATCAGTGACGCTTGGCCACTGCTTTAGGCGGCATCATTACCGTGTCGATCACATGAATGATGCCATTCGAGGTCGCGATGTCGGTTTTGACCACTTTGGCGCCAGAAACCCGCACACCCTTGGTCAGGTCGACGGCGATATTGCCACCCTGAACGGATTTCAAGCCGTATTTCTTTTTGCCTGAGCCGGTAATGCGGGCTGCATCGTATTCGCCGGCAACGACGTGGTAGGTGAGAATAGAAGCCAATTGCTTCTTGTTCTCAGGCTTCAAAAGAGCCGCAAGAGTTGCTTTGGGCAATTTTGCGAATGCCGCGTCCGTCGGCGCAAAAACGGTGAACGGTCCCGGGCTCTTCAGGGTATCGACCAGGCCAGCGGCTTTAACCGCTGTAACCAACGTTTTGAACGAGCCGGCCTTTACTGCGGTATCGACAATGTCGGCGGCAAACGCAGGAATGCTTCCCGCGACAATGGATCCGGCCAAAGCGAAACCGGCCAACAATTTTAGAGAACGCATCAACACGATCCTTGTTTAATTGCCGCAGCGCCAGCGGCGCCCAGAGCGGCGACGGCCGGCTCAAGATGCCGACGCAAGTTGAACGCCAGCAATCCTGCGCCGGATCACCTTGAATCGCTGCCGCATCACGTAAGTCGGCCAAGCGCAGTTCTTTGGCTTTGGCTGAGGTTGCTTGAGTGAATAGATCGGGGGCGTCAAAGTGGGTTGGCGAGGCGCAGTTCTTTGGCTTTAGCCGAGGTTGCTTGGGTGAACGCCTTGGTGCGAACCAGATCGGCGTTGAGCCGCCGGCCGGCCGGAATGGCGTCATCCACAGCTTGACCCGCCAGATCGCCCAAGCGCTCGCCGCGCTTGGGGTCGCGAAGCTTGGAGATCAACTTTTCGAACCGTTCCTGAACGGGGCCGCTGCGATCGATGTCGGCCTCGCCGACGGCGTCGGGGAATTCGTCCGTGAGGTGCCAAAGTGCAAGGAGATACTGATGCCGGGCGGGATAGGCCTGGCCGCTGGCGTAGGTGTTGCGATCCTGCCAGTGCCTGTCGTGACGGTGGGCCCAGTTGCGACCGGTGGCGACCATCCAGGCCAGCGCCTGATACAATCGAGGATCGTGTTCGGGATGAAAAGCGATCCCTTGGCGCGCGTAATCGAGGGTCGCCTGTGCGTTCGAATGGGCGACATCGGGCGCACCGAGGATCGTCGACACGTAGGCATCGAGGAGGTGGCGCGGACGCACGATGCGCCAGTAGGGCGGATGCTTCCAGTCGGGCGGGAAATCCACCGGTTCGTTGCGGCGCCGTTGGAACCAGACGCGTTCGGCGAGCGGAACGGCCGCACGGCTGAAGTCGTTTTCGAGCGCGCGCACATTGGGGAGGCGGGCGAGAATGTCGTAGCTATCGACCTCGGCCTGGGTGTTGGAGGCGAGCGCAATCATATCCTTGAGCGCTTCGGTTTCTGTGACGACGATCTTGATCGGCACGGCGCAGCCTTCGAGCGTGCCGCTGCGAGACACGAGGACGTGTGTGGTCTGGCAGCCATTGACGATCTGGGCGCCGACCAGTTCGACGGTTTTGCCACCTTCGAGCAACGAGCTGGAATCTGCGACGATGACGATGCCGTTGTGACCAAGGATGACGTTCTTGGCCTCGCCCTTTTGCAAGGTGGCGCCGAGGCCGATGGCGCCTGGGTTTTCGCGTTCGGCACGGGGCTGGTCGACGCCGAGAAAAGCGCGAACGTTGTCGGCGAACATGAAGTCGTCGGCGATGCGTGGGCCAGCTTTGTCTGCCGAGGCTGGCCGGGAGGCAAAGTCGACCAGGTTCTGGGCCGCGACGTAGCCGATGAAGCCGGTGGCATCGCCGGGCGGCAATTCCATCAGATTGACACCACCGAGTTTGCGTTTTGAGGCCGGACCGAACTGCTGGCCGATCTGGACAAGGTTGTCGGTGCCCCAGATCTCGAACTCGAAGCGGGCTTTCGGGAGATCGCGCCGCAACGTCGCTATCGCATTTTCGCGCCGTAGATTGACGGCCGAATAATCCTCCCAGATGCCGCCATAGCCGAAGATCAACGAGACATCGCAGCTTTCTGCGACATCGGGACGACGTTCCTGGACTTCGCACAACACCGAGAACAATTCGTTCAGTTCGGCGCTCGGCCTGAGGCGGCGCACCTCGGCTTTTTTCGCCGTCAGAAAGGTTCTGACCGCGTCGCCGAAGAGAACGATATCTTTTTGTGCAATCTTGTCGGGACGCTTGGACTGGACGAACAGCAGACGCAGCGTCGGTTTGTCGGAGGCGTTCTGGAGGGCCGGTTCGACGTCGATTGCTTGCGTAAGCGGCACGTCGTCGAGTGCGATGGCGAGGCCGTCGATGCCAAGGTCGCCCATGCCGTCGACGAACGCTGTCGCTTCGAGTGCGGTCGGAAAATTGAACTTGCGGATCGCCAGCCTGACGATCGTGCGGGCAAAATTCTCGGGTGAGTTCCAACCCTTCTTGTTGCCGACCATGTTGCGAAGCAGCGTATTCAGTGGCATCGAACATGTCCCTCGGGGTCGAAATTTTGGCGGCGCGCAAAGGCGATTGAGCAGAGCGCGCGCTTGTGGCGCTCCACCGATTCGCTGCCGAGTACGCAAGCCGAAACGTATCGGTGAGGCGCCTTCAAGGCATCGGAATCGAAATTCAGTTCACGCGTTTGAATTTTTGAGCGCGACGGCCGTAACCGACTTCGGCAGTGTAGAGATTGCCGGCGCTGTCGATGGCCATGTTGTGGACCCAGATGAATTGGCCGGCACTGCGGCCGCCTCGGCCCCAGGTGGTGACGGGTTTGCCTGTTTTGCGCTCGATGGTGACGATCTGGTCGTTGGCGCCGTCGGCGACGAAAATGTAGCGCTGATCTTTGTCTCGTGAGAGCACGAGATCCCACACGGAGCCGTTCTGCAGCGTGTCGGGTTCGACGCGAAACTCGGTGACGAAGGTGCCGTCCTTCTTGAAGACCTGGATGCGGTCGTTGGTGCGATCGCAGACGTAAACGAGACCATCGGTGGAGATGCGGACGCAGTGGACGGGATTGCCGAAGGATTTTGAAAGCACGCCTTTGGGGCTGTAGGCGGGCAGTTTCTCGTCGGTCGCTTCCTTGATGCCGTAGGCACCCCAATGCCGCTTGTAGGCACCTGTATTCATGTCGAGCACAAGGACGCGGCGATTGAGATAACCGTCGGCGATGTAGATTTCGCCGGCGGCGTCGTCGGTGAACATATGCGCAGGGCGGCCGAGTTGATCGTGGCTGTTGGAGCCGGCGGTGGCTTTAGGTTTGCCGATCTGGAACAGGAACTTGCCGGCGGGTGAGAATTTCAGAAGCTGGTGATCATCGGGGTCGTTGCCGCCGATCCAGACGTTGCCGGCTTTGTCGACGTGAATGCCGTGCTCGTTCTTCGGCCAGTCGTAGCCATCGCCCTTGCCGCCCCAGCTGCGCAAGAGTTTACCGGAGCGATCGAACTGCAGTACGGGCGGCGCGGGTTTGCAGCACTTGGTAGCCGGAGGATCTTTGAGCGCGCCCTTTTCATCGTCGAGTTGGCTCGCGGGGCGATGGATGATCCAGATGGTATCGTCGGCGGCGGTAGCGATGCCGGCGACCTGACCGAGAATCCAATTTTCAGGCAAGGGCTTCGGCCATGCGGCGTCGACGGCGAAGGTGGGGGCTTTTGCGGTTTGGGCGGACGCTACCGAGACTGGCGCGTGTGCGATGAACGTGATGCCGACAGCGGCAGCGATGCGTCCGATCGTGTTCCAGCGCATGCGATAGATCCCCCGGAATTCGCAGGCGCAAATGCGGCCCGCAGTGCAGGGGGAGACGGTAGGTCCGCGGCTCTGCAAGCGTCAAGGGTCGCCGGTTGCCAGACAGCGATTTGTGCGTTCAAAGCGTGCGGCGGAGGCCGTTGGGGGCGCAGCGGCGTTGCTGTTCGCGGTCGAGTTCGCGGCCGACTTCGTGGGCGAACATGAGGCTGCGGGACACGGTGGCGGGGCCGAGGCCTTGTGCTTGCGATGAGCGCAGGATGCCGGGTGCGCTCTCCGCTTCGCGCCGGCCGACGGAAAGTTCGTCGCAGCTGAGGCGTGTCTTCTCAGTTTTGAACGCGAACAGGCGCACGCCCGTCGCATAGGAATTGAGCGAGGCGGGCTGGCGGACCCAGCTGCGGGATTTGTCGCCCTGCAGTGTGCGGAGGGACGCTTGGCGCTGGTCGATGCAGGCCTTGCTGTCGTCGACGCAGCCGTGGTGGCTGGAGGACGGCGCGCTGCCTGCGGTGCCGTCGATGACGGAACCGCTGCAGGCGGCGAGCGCGACTGTGAGCGTGAGGGCGAGTGCTGCGCCGGCGGAGCGCGGCTTGGATGGTGACGGCATAGGATCCCTCGATGGTCCGACATCCGCCCATAACGAGATGGCAAGACGCAAACGAGACCATGCTGCGGCGAAACTATGGTTCCCCTGCCATTGGTTGCCGGCGCTGGCAAGCGCATCCGAGTTGTGGCGCGCCGATCAGTGAGCGTCGTGTGATGTTCCGGCGTACAGGACGTGTGCATGCAAAGGGAATTGGGATCGGTGAATTTGAAGTCTGGGATTTTTAGCGAGAGCGATGCTTTGACATGGCTGGGTTAGCACCCCCCACCCTAACCCTCCCCCACAAGGGGGGAGGGAATCCCATTGTAAACGGCTGATTCGAAGGCGTGGAACAGGCTGAGGGCTTTGGGATCGGTGAATGTGATGTCTGGGATTGATCGCGAGAGCGATGCTTTGATATGGCTGGGTTAGCACATCCCCACCCTAACCCACCCCCACAGGGGGGGAGGGAATCCCAGTGTAAACGGCGGATTCGAAGGCGTGGAACAGGCTGAGGGCTTTGGGATCGGCGAAGGGGAGGATCTGGGTGGCGAAGACGCCGGCGATGTCG
>JANLYD010000062.1:0-6302 GCA_031365465.1 Hyphomicrobiaceae bacterium | reverse complement strand
GAAGTAAGGCGTTGCAAACTGGCCTTCGTGGCTGCAGAAGCCGATGCTAACGCGTCGGCTCCCTGTTGCTGGTTGCAATTGTCAAGTATGTCGTCTGGGGCATTGTGCTATCAGAGTGCGCGCCGGGGTCGATAGCTCCGGAGTCGCGTGCATTGAATTGGTTGCAGCTCATCAAGTGAGCGACCGTTGCGTCAGGCGTCTGTCGAGACATGACCGCACGCCCTCGTAGAGGTGCGGATTTGGGGCGGGACGATGATCGGGGGCGAGGGAAGTGATGGCCAGAGCAGGGGCGTTCAAAGGACGGTCGCCGGTCTGGGCGGCGCTGCGTCCGACGCGGCCTGTCCGAGCCACGCTGTTCTTGACGAGCGGCCTGATCAATATTCTGACCCTCACCGGGTCACTGTTCATGATGCAGGTCTACGACCGCGTGCTCGGCAGTCAAAGCGTCGAGACGTTGATCGGACTGAGCGCGATCGCCGTCTTCGCGTATGTGATGCAGGGAGTTCTCGACGGCTACAGAGCGCGCATTCTGCTGCTGCTCGCTGAAAAATTCGACGCTGCAATCTCACCCAAAGTCAATGCCGCCAACTTGATGCTGATGTTGCGGTCGACGGATGGGGCGGCTGAAGCGCAACGCAACGTGCGCCATGTGGAAGCGCTCCGGGCTTTCATCGGGGGCTCGGGTCCGTTGGCTGCTTGCGATCTTCCGTGGTTGCCGATTTATCTGCTTGTCGCCTACATCCTGCACTGGAGTTTGGCGCTGACGATCGTCGTGGCGGCAGTGTTCTTCATGTGGCTCACCTACATGACCGACCGGGTGTCGCGCCGCAGCGGACGCAAAGCCAACGAGGCCGCAATCGTGCGCGGGTTGCAGGCGGAAGGCACTCTGCGCAACGCAGAAGTCGTGCATGCAATGGGGATGCGGTCCGTGTTGGCGCGCCGCTGGCAAGAGCTGAATGATCAATTCCTCTTGGCGAACCGCAAGGTGACGTTTTCGGTCACCGGCTATGCGATCACGTCGAAGACGTCGCGCATGTTGCTGCAGTCGCTGGTGCTCGGCCACGGCGCCTTTCTGGCCATCAAAGGCCAGATCTCGGCAGGGGCGATCATTGCCGCTTCGATCATGTCGACGCGAGCCCTGGCACCCATCGACTTGGCGATCGGCAGTTGGAAACCGTTCGTCGCCGCGCGCGACGCTTATCGAGCGCTGGATGACCTTCTGCGCCGCGCGGAACCTGAGACCAAGCCGTTCGAATTGCCCGCGCCAACACAGTCGTTGATCGTGAGTGATCTCGTCGTCGGTCTGCCGATGGGTGCACCTGTTGCTGGCGTGCCGCAGCAGCCCGGTCGTGTCGTCTTGCACGGTGTTCGAATGGCCGTCGCCGCCGGGCAGATTGCCTGCGTGATGGGGCCGTCGGCATCCGGCAAGTCGAGTTTGGGCCGTGCACTGGTCGGGGTGTGGCGACAACGCGCCGGCACAGTGACGCTCGACGGCGCGCCGATCGAGCAGTGGTCACCAGATCTGCTAGGCCCGCATGTCGGCTACTTGCCGCAGGACGTGCAGTTGTTCGACGGCACGATCGCGGAAAATATCGCCCGCTTCCAAGACGATGCGACCGATGTCAAGGTCCGCGCCGCGGCGGTCGCCGCCGAGTTCGACAAACACGTGCTGTCGATCGGCGGTTACGACCGGCGGGTCGGGCCGGGTGGAGCGCATTTGTCTGCGGGGCAGCGGCAGCGGCTCGGTCTGGCACGGGCGCTGTACGGCGATCCGTTTCTAGTGGTGCTGGACGAACCCAATTCCAATCTCGACGCCGAAGGTGAGGCGGCGTTGCTCGCAGCGCTCAGGGGAGTGAAGGCGCGCGGTGGCATCGGCATCGTCATCGCGCACAATCTCGGCGTTCTGGCGGTGGCCGATCTCGTCCTCTATCTCGACAAGGGCATGCCCATCGTGTTCGGCGATCGAGACAAGGCGCTCGCGCACCTGAAGTTGGATATGATGAACCCCAACAAGCCCATCAGGAAACCTGAAGGCGCGGCGCCGGCCGCTGCTGGTCAAGATGCCGGAACGTTTCAAAGTCCGCGTCTGGTGTTGCAGCGCGGTGGCGACAAGGGGTCTCGCTGATGCTCGACACATCCACAGTTCTCGCCAAGCAGATGCGGCGCGCGTTGTTTTTTTCCATCGTGTTCGGGGTCGGCAGTCTGCTGTGGAGCGGGCTGGCACCGTTGGAAGGGGCGGTGGCGGCGAATGGGATGCTGGTGCTCGAGAACAACGTCAAGAAGGTGCAACATCCGACCGGGGGCGTCGTCGGGTATCTGAACGTCGTCGAAGGTAAGCGCGTCGCCGCCGGCGAACTCCTGGTGCGGCTCGACGAAACCGCGACGCGCGCCAACCTCGCCGTCATCGTCAACGATTTGCATGCAGCCGAGACTCGCCGCGCACGTTTGCTCGCCGAGCGCGACGGGCGGGAGACGATCGAGTTTCCCGTTGATTTGGTCGACAAGGGCAAGACCGATGCAGCGGTCGCCGCGATTATCGACAGTGAACTGAAGGTCTTTCAGAGCCGCAACGTCAGCCGTCGCGGACAGAAGGACCAACTGCGCGAACGCATCGGTCAGTTACAGAACGAGATCGAAGGTCAAGAGCTACAGCGCACGTCGGCGGAGATCCAAGTCAAGGTCGCACGGGCGGAACAGGCAGAGCTGGCTGACCTGGCGGACAAAAAGCTGGTGCCGAAAACACGACTGACGGCGCTCGACCGCGAGGTCGCGCGCAACGACGGGGCCCTCGGCGATCTGGTTGCACGCATTGCGCAGACACGCGGCAAAATATCGGAGACGCGAATCCAGATAGATCAGGTCGACCGCGAGAAGATTACGGAAGTGACCAAGGATTTGCGCGAAACCGAGACGAAGATCTCAGAATTCCGTGAGCGCCGCATCGCGGCAGAAGACCAGTTGAAGCGGGTCGAGATTCGTGCGCCGATCGCCGGCGTCGTGCAGCAACTCACTGCGCACACGATTGGTGGTGTCGTCAGCGCCACCGACCAGTTGATGGTCATCATTCCAGATGCCGATCACCTGATCGTCGAAGCGCGGGTGACGCCGCAGGATCGCGATCAGTTGCTGCTCAATCAGCCGACGCGCGTTCGCTTCACCAGCTTCAATCAACGCACGACGCCCGAGGTGCTCGCGACCCTGTTCCGCATCAGTGGCGACGTCATCCGCGACACGCAGACGGGCGTTTTTTATTACAATGTCGGTGTTCGCGTGCTCGAGGACGAGATCGTGAAGTTGAACGGCATCAAGCTGGTGGCGGGCCTGCCGGCGGAGGCCTTCTTCAAGACCAGCGACCGCACCATGCTCAGTTATCTGTTCAAGCCCTTGATCGACCACTGGCACAAGACGTTCAACGGCGTCTGATACGGCTCAGCGACGACGCGCGATCAGGCGGATGACGGCGGAGCGGCCGGTGTGGCGGCGGCCCTCGGACAAATCCACTTCGGCCTCGCTGATATCGACAATGTCGGCGTCGGCGAAATCGGCGACCAGACGTTCGCGTGTCATCAGCATCGCAATATCTTGGGGGCCGCCGACGGTGCCGGTTTTGTGCAACTCCAGCTGGCGCGGACGATACGCTTCGAGCAGCACCAAGCCGCCCGGCTGCAGACAGCGCAGCATCTTCGCATGCATCGCCGCGCGTTGGTTTTCAGAAAAATGCAGGAAGATCGAAACGACCACGTCATACGTGCGCTGAGGCCATGGCCACGCCACCAGATCGGCCACGACGGCGTTGACTGAAACACCACGCTCTACCGCAAGCTGGCGTGCCTTCGCGACCCCCTTCGGCGATGCATCGACGGTGTCGACCTGCAGGCCTTGCGCGGCGAGCCAGACCCCGTTTCGTCCTTCGCCGTCACCTGGGACCAGCGCGCGCTGACCGGGGTGGAGACGATGCGCCTGCGACATCAGGAAAGTGTTGGCGGTCGCGCCGAAGGCATAATCGGCTTCGGCGTAACGCGCGTCCCAGAAAGCAGCGGGACCGTTAGGATTTTCAGCCGATGTCATTGCAACCTCGTCATAGGGATCGTTCGAGATAGCGCAATCCCCAGTTTCCGCCGAAGATCAACGCGCCGGTGGTGATGAACGATCCGACCGCCAACGTCGAGACGCCTGTGACACCCTGCCCGATCGTGCAGCCGAGCGCCATGGCACCGCCGACACCCATCAACGCCGCGCCCGACAGATTGCGCTTGAGATCGCCGGCATCGACGAACCCGAGCACGCGAAAGCGACCGGCCGCACTTGCCGCCGCACAACCGCCGAGTAACACGCCGACGACGCTGGACACGCCAAAGCCCGGCCATGGAATGGCGGTGAACCGCTGTAGCCAGTCGAGCGTGTCGCCGAGCGGGCGAATGAACGTCAGCGAAATTGGTGCCACCGGCTGCTTGGCGAACTCATCGAAGGTGAGCCCGGTCAACGCCCACCCACACGCGACCAGCAGGCCGACGGCAAGCCCCGATACGACATGCACGCGCGAGCGCACGAAGGCTGCATCGCCGAACACGAACCACAGCCCGGCGGCGGCCAGACACCCGGCAATGACAAGATCGAGGCGAACCGCGGTTGCCATGCCCGTCAGCGCGATCAGGGAGCCAAAACTTTGCGTGGTCATGCCGGCGCGGCGGAGGTCCAATGCAGTCACCTGTTCGAGGGCGTCGCGAACGGGCGCGAGGACGCCGCCGATGGTGACGAACCCCGCGATGGCAACGACGATCAGCACCACCAATGCCCGCAAATCGCCCGAGCCGAAGCGCACGAGATTGCGCGTGGGGCAGCCGCCACACAACACCATGCCGAAGCCGAACAGAGCGCCGCCGAGAGCATGCCCGAACCAATTCAAGACAGGCGATAGATACATGGTGCGCTGCAAAGGCAGCCCGCCGACATTTGCCAGCATCTGCACCGACATCATGGCGACGACTGCGGCCAGCATCCAAGCGCGCGCGCGTCGCCAGTCACCGAGATTGTGAATGTCCGAAAGTGCGCCCATCACACAAAAATTAGTGCGGTACACGGTCCAACCGAAAGCGCCGCCGATAGCCAAGCCGCCAACAGCCAGCGCTGTGGCTGCGTGCGCCATCAAGAAATCCGAAACGGGCAAGGGCGTGTCCTGGAGTGATGTGGAAGGGTCGAGAATTATGATCGGTGCGGCGTTGACGGTTTCCGCTACTCGCAATTTGGCTCATGTTCGCAAGCTGCGGCCGGTCTGCAAATTGAACACGTGTACGGTTGCGGCGCCGGCGGGCTTGATGTGCTGCGCCTTGTCGGTGGACAGGATCGCAGCCGTCGGGGTCACGAACTCGAGCGGATGTCCGCCGACGGTCCCATGGATCACGCGCGTCGCACCCAATTCCTCGACGAACTCGGGGACGAAGGCAAGAGCACCGTCGCCGCCCGCCGTCATCACGATGTCTTCTGCCCGGATGCCGACGCTGACGTCGGTGCCAACGGGCGCGTCGAACTCGCCGGCCGCAAAATCGATTGTGCCGCCACCGGCTTGCACCTGTCCCTTGGCGACGATTTTACCGGGCAACAAATTCATCGGCGGCGAGCCGATAAACGTCGCAACGAACGTCGAGGCAGGGCGGCTGTAAACCTCGGTTGGCGCGCCGACCTGCTCGATCCGCCCGCCGTTCATCACCACCACCTGATCGGCCAGGGTCATCGCCTCGACCTGATCGTGCGTGACGAAGATCGATGTCGCCTTCAAGCGGTTGTGCAGCCGGCGGATTTCCAGCCGCATCGAGACGCGCAGCTTGGCGTCGAGATTGGAGAGCGGTTCGTCGAACAGGAACGCCAACGGCTCGCGCACGATCGCGCGACCCATGGCGACGCGCTGCCGCTGACCACCGGACAACGCGCGCGGCTTGCGGGCGAGAAACTCCTCGATGCCGAGCAGTTTTGCCGCGTCCGCAACGCGGCGCTCGATTTCGTCCTTGGGCGTGCGCCGATTGCGCAATCCGTAGGCCATGTTGTCGTAAACGCTCATGTGCGGATAGAGAGCGTAGTTTTGAAATACCATGGCGATGTCGCGATCGGCCGGTTCGATGTCGTTGACCACGCGGTCGCCGATCGAGCACGTGCCCGCCGTGATCGTCTCAAGTCCGGCAATCATGCGCAACAGCGTCGACTTCCCACAGCCAGACGGCCCCAGCAGCACCGTGAACGATCCATCGGGGATGGTCAGCGACACCCCTTTCACCGCCTCGACATTGCCGGCGTAGGTCTTGCGCACA